>CAMAPP010000013.1 GCA_945860095.1 Rhizobium sp. Q54
CCTCGGCAATGATTTCGTCGTGTTCGACGCCCGCGCGACCGGGCTTCACCTGACCGGCGAACAGGCGCGCGCCATCGCCGACCGGCGCACGGGGGTGGGCTGCGATCAGATCATCACCATCCGCAACTCCGAGGACGCCGACGGCTTCATGCGCATCCAAAACGCCGATGGCGCCGAGGTCGAGGCGTGCGGCAACGCGGCGCGCTGCGTCGGCGATCTGTTGATGCGCGAAAGCGGTGCCCGGCGCGCAACCATCGAGACGGTCGCGGGCGTGCTCGCCGCCGAACCCGCGTCCGGCGGCCGGATCGCGGTCGATATGGGACCGGCAAAGCTCGATTGGCGCGACATCCCGCTCGCGCGCGAATGCGACACCCTGCACGTGCCCTTCGAACTCGGCGGTTTTTCCGACCCGGTCGCGGTGAACATGGGCAATCCGCACCTCGTGTTCCTGGTCGCGGACGCCGAGGCCGTCGCGTTGACCGAGCTCGGCCCGCGCATCGAACACGACGCCCTGTTTCCCCGGCGCACAAACGTCGAATTCGTCCAGGTGCTGGATCGCACGCGCCTGCGCATGCGCGTCTGGGAACGCGGCGTGGGCATCACGCGCGCCTGCGGCTCGGGCGCCTGCGCCGCCGTCGTCGCCGCCGCGCGCCGGGGCGTGGCCGAACGCCATGTCGAGATCGTGCTCGACGGCGGCTCGCTCGAACTCGAATGGCGCACCGACGGCCATGTCCTGATGACCGGTCCCGTGGCGCTGAGCTTCACGGGCGAACTCGATGCGGCGGCCATCCACGCCATGAGCCCCGCGTCACGAGCAGACCCGCATCACGAGCAGACCCGCATCATGAGCAGACCCGCATCATGAGCAGACCCGCATCATGAGCAGAGTCGTCACCTTCGGCTGCCGGTTGAATGCCTTCGAATCCGAAGTCATCAAATCGCTGACCCACGGCGAGGATGGCACGATCGTCGTCAATACCTGCGCGGTTACGGCCGAGGCCGAGCGCCAGGCGCGCCAGGCGATCCGCAAGCTCCGGCGCGAAAACCCCGATGCGCGCATCGTGGTGACCGGCTGCGCGGCGCAGATCGACCCCGCGACCTACGCCGCCATGCCCGAGATCGACCGGGTGCTCGGCAATGCCGAAAAACTCGACGCCCGCAGCTATGCCGGCACCGAGCGCCTGGCGGTCGGCGACATCATGATCGCGCGCGACACCGCCGAACACCTGATAACCGGTTTCGGCGCGCGCGCCCGCGCCATCGTCCAGGCGCAGAACGGCTGCGATCATCGCTGCACCTTCTGCATCATCCCGTTCGGGCGCGGCCCCAGCCGCAGCGTGCCCTTGGGAGCATTGGCCCGCCAGGTGCGCGCGCTCGCCGAAGGCGGCGTGCGCGAGGTCGTGATCTCGGGCGTCGATCTCACCTCCTGGGGCGAGGATCTTCCGGGCAAACCCGGTCTTGGACAAATGGTGCGCCGCCTTCTGGCCGCGGTGCCCGAACTCGAACGCCTGCGCCTGTCGTCCTTCGACGTCGCCGAGGCGGACGAGGATTTGCTGCGAGCGATCGCCGAGGAGAAGCGGCTCATGCCGCATTTCCATCTGTCGCTTCAGTCGGGCGACGACATGATCCTCAAACGCATGAAGCGCCGCCACGGTCGGGCCGATGCCATCGGGTTCTGCGAACGCGCGCGCGCGCTCCGCCCTGGCATCGCCTTCGGCGCCGATTTCATCGCCGGTTTCCCGACCGAGAGCGAGGCCATGTTCGCGCGCACCCTCGACCTCGTGGACGAATGTGGCTTGGCCTTCCTCCACGTCTTTCCCTATTCCGCGCGCCGCGGCACGCCGGCCGCGCGCATGCCCCAAGTGCCCAAGGCCGCGCGCCAGGAACGCGCCTTGCGGTTGCGCGAAGCCGGCGGCCGCGCGCTCGACGCCCATCTCGCGCGCCGTGTGGGCAGCGCCGCCAGCGTGCTGGTCGAAACCCCGCGCTTTGGCCGCGACCGCGATTACGCCCCCGTCCGTCTCGACCGCGACGCGGCGCCGGGCGCGGTGGTGGCCGCGCGCGTGATGGGCGCGGACGCGGGCGAGCTTCGCGCCGCGCTCACGGGCTAGGGCTTTCCATGGCGGGTTGGCTGGGGCGACTGAAGGCCGGGCTCGCGCGGTCGTCGGCGCGCCTGTCCGACGATCTGGCCGCCATCTTCACCGGTAAGAAACTCGACGCCGAGGCCCTTCAAGAACTCGAGGACACGCTCATCGCCGCCGATCTTGGCCCCGCGACCGCCGCGCGCCTGGCCAAGGCCGTCGGGCGCGAGCGCTTCGAGAAGGACACCGGCGCGGACGAAGCGCGCGAGGCTCTGGCCGGGGAAATCGCCAAAATCCTGGAACCCGTCGCCCGGAAGCTGGAGATCGACGGCGCGCGCAAACCCCACGTGATCCTGGTCGTGGGCGTCAACGGCACGGGCAAGACCACGACCGTCGGCAAGCTCGCCAAGCAATTGTCCGAGGAAGGCCGGTCCGTCATGCTGTGCGCGGGCGACACGTTCCGCGCGGCGGCGATCGACCAGTTGAAGATTTGGGGCGAGCGGGCGGGCGCGCCCGTGGTCGCGGGCGCGCCGGGCGCCAATCCGGCGGGGCTGGTTTACGACGCGCTCGCACGCGCGCGGACCGAAGGCGCCGACGTGCTGCTCGTCGATACCGCCGGGCGGCTGCACAACAAGGCCAACCTCATGGCCGAGCTCGAGAAGATCATTCGCGTCATGCGCAAGCTCGACGCGGACGCGCCCCACTCGACCCTTTTGGTGCTCGACGCCACGACCGGCCAGAACGCCCACGCGCAGGTCGAATTGTTCGCCAAGGCGGCACCCGTGAGCGGCCTGGTCGTCACCAAGCTCGACGGCAGCGCCAAGGGCGGAGTGATCGTCGCGCTCGCCGAACGCTTCGCCATTCCGGTCGTCGCCGTGGGCGTGGGCGAAGCCATCGATGATTTGCGCCCCTTCGCCGCGCGGGATTTCGCGCGCTCCCTGCTCGGTCTCGACCCCTAGCGCGCCGAAGCGAGCGACCCTGGACAGACCACGGACCGCCCTCCACGATCCGACGGCCATGGAACTTTCCCTCCACGTCACGCTCCTCGCGCTTACCGCCGCCGTCCTCCACGCCTGCTGGAACGCGGTGGCGAAAAGCGTCGTGGACAAGCGCCGGATGTATATCGTTTCCAATCTGGTCGCAGGCGCGGTCGGCCTGGCCCTTCTGCCCTTCGTCGATTCGCCCGCACTCGAAAGCTGGCCCTATATCGTCGCGGGCGCGCTGGTCGCCACGATTTACACCATCGTCCTGTTCGCGGCCTACCGGATCGGCGATCTGTCGCAGATCTATCCCACCATTCGCGGCATGACGCCGCTCATGATCGCGCTCGGCGCCACCGCCTTTGCGGACGAACATCTGGCCGCGCGGCAATATATCGGCATCGCCATCGTTTCGATCGGCATCTTCTCGCTCGCCTTCTGGCGCGCCGCGGACCGGCTGTCGCTCGGCATGATCGCATTCTGTGCGCTCGGTGCGGTGATGGTGTCGAGCTACACGGTGATCGACGGCCTGGGCGTCCGGCGCTCGGGCAGTCCGTTCGGCTACATGGCTTGGCTGCTGATCGGCTACATGGTGGTCGCGCTTGCGGCCTATCCGCTTCTCGGGCGCTGGCGCATGACGGATTCGCCGCGCCAGCTGGGTCGGCTCGTGCTCGTCGGCCTCGGCATTTCGCTGACGTACGGCCTGATCGTCCACGCGCTCAATCTCGGCGCCATGGCGCCCGTCTCGGCGCTGCGCGAGACGAGCATCATCGTCGCCGCCCTGATCGGCACGCTGTTGCTGGGCGAGCCGTTCGGCCGCGCACGCGTTGTCGCCGCGGCGCTCGTCACCGCGGGCCTCCTTGTCCTCAAGCTGCCGATCGCATGAACGCGCGGCGCCCGCCTTCGCCTTGGCTCAAGCTCGCGGTCGATATCGGCCCACTGGCCGCGTTCTTCGCCGCCTATTCCCTTGCGGGCCTCATGGCGGCAACCGCCGTGCTGATGGGGGCCACCTTGGCGGCCCTGGCCGCCGCCTACGCCCTCGAGCGGCGGATTCCCAAGATGCCGCTCATCGGCGCGGCGCTGGTGCTGGGGTTCGGTGCGCTCACGCTCGCGCTCGACGACGAGACCTTCATCAAGATGAAACCGACCGCGGTCTATTTATTGTTCGCTGCGGTGCTGCTGGCCGGGCAAGCCACGGGACGGTCGCTGCTCAAGCCCTTGCTCGATGCGGCCTTTCACATCGACGACGCGGGCTGGCGCATCATGACCTTGCGCTGGGGCGCGTTCTTCCTCGCCATGGCGGGCTTGAACGAGATTCTCTGGCGCAATTTCCCGACCGAAATCTGGGTCAACGCCAAGGTGTTCGGATTTCTGCCGCTCACCTTCGTCTTCGCCGCCGCGCAAGCGCCACTCATGCGGCGCCACGCCCTGCCCGAGAAAACTAAACCTTCTTGAGGTAATCGGCGCTTTCGCCCGGCGGATTGCCGCGCGGCGGAAAATCCGACAATCCCCGCACCTCGCGGTGATGGCGCAAGGCCCAATGCACGGTTGGAAAAGCGAGGTCGTCCCACGGGATCTCCTCCCAGCGGAATAATTTCGCCTCGGCCGATTCGACCCCCGGATCAAGCGCGGCGCTCGGCAAGTGCGCCCGGTAGATGAGCTGCACCTGCGAGAGGCGCGCGATGGTATAAACCGCGAGCAGTTCGCCCAGGCGCGCCTCGGCCCCGGCTTCCTCGCACACCTCGCGCGCCGCCCCCTCGTGGGCCGCCTCGTTGAGTTCGAGATAGCCCGCCGGAAACACCCAGAATCCCTTGCGCGGATTGATCGCCCGTCGGCACAACAGCAGCCGATCCTCGAACGAACACACGGCACCGACGACGATCCTCGGATTGTCGTACTGGACATAGCCGCAATCGGCGCAGACTAGGCGCTCGTGCGTGTCGCCTTCGGGAATCTTGCGGATGGAGGGGCCGCGCGGGGCCTCGGGTTCGGCCATGCGGGAAATCTGTACTGGCGCGCGTCCGGCTTCAAGCCGTCTTGGAGCGAGATCGTTCGATGCCGATTCTTATTCCCGTCTCGAGCGGGAGCGCCGCCGGCGCACCCCATTGGAGACGATCCCCATTCGAGGCGATCCCCAGACGACCGGAATCTAGGTGCTGATGTCGAGCAGCGAGCCGCGGGGGAGGATGCGATGCGGCGCGACCGCCGCCGGATCGAAGGCGGCGCGCGCCACATGGGCGGGCGCCTTGGCGGATGCGGGCGCGCCTGGGGGTGCGTTTGCGGGGTGGGGCGAGCGCGGAGCGGAGGGCGTCGCGGGCGGGCGGACCGCCGGCGCGGGCGAGAGTGCCTGCAGCAGGGCCGAGGACGGGGGGATGGACATGGCGGCAAGCTATGCCGCCAGTTGCTAACGAAGCATTAAACGCCTAGCCGGCGAAGCGCGGCTCGGCGATACCGGCCATGCCGGGCTCGAAGGCGAAGATGTCGCCCGCATGGGGCTCGCGGGCAAGCGCTGCTTCGTCGAGCCCATCGCGCGCCGAAGTCACGAACAAGGTGCGCAGACCCGCGCCGCCGAAATTGATGCTGGTCGGCCGCCGCACGGGCAAGGCGACGACGCGCTCGATGCGCCCTTCGGGGTCGTAGCGCACGATGCGCCCGCCGTTCCAATTGGCGCTCCACACTCCGCCCTCGGAATCGACCGTCAGCCCGTCGGGAAAGCCCGTGTCCTCGGGCACGTCGGCGAAGACGCGGCGATTGGCGAGCGCGCCGACGGCGATATCGAAATCGAAGACGTCGATCCGATTGGTGCGGGTATCGGTGTAGTACATCAGGCGATCGTCGGGCGACCAGCCGAGACCGTTCGCCGTGCGAATGCCCGTCGCCATGCGCGTCACCGCGTGGTCGAGATCGAGACGATAGAGCGAACCCTTGGGTTGGCGCGGCAGGCCCGCGAAATGCATCGTGCCGGCCCAGAACCGGCCGCGCCGATCGACCTTGCCGTCGTTGAAGCGCGTGTCGTCCGGCTCCGCCGGCAGGTGCAGCGGCTTGACCGCGCCGGTGTCGAGATCGACCAGATGAAAGCCGCGACGCAGCGCGACGACGGCGCCGCCGCCCTCGCGCAAGGCGAGCGAGCCGATGAGGTCGGGCATGGGCCAGGATTTGGACTTGCCGGTCGCGGGCTCGAAGCGCTTGAGCGCGGGCTCGAGACTGTCCACCCAATACAGCGCGGCCGCGCGCGGGCACCACACCGGGCCCTCGCCGAGCCGGGCTTGGGCCGCGAGCGCCACGCGGATTTCGGCCATCGGCTCCTCCGGCCTAGCGGAACATGGACTTGATCTGATCGATTTTGTCGAAAGCCTTGCGGGTTTCCGTGACCATGTCGCGGCCGCAGACGCTTTCGAATCCGGACGATCTGATCGTCGCGCGCGTGACCTTGAGCTGCTCGTCGAAGATCTTGTCGTACTGCTGGCGGAAATAATCGATATCGCCCGTGCCGTAGCCGGCCTGATAGAGAAAATCGTAAAGGCCGCGCATGTCGGAAGCGGCGAAGGACGAGCTGCCCGCGCAGCCGGCCGGAAGGGCGTTGATCGAACCGATCTCGCGCAACGTATCCAGAACCCGCGCCCGGTTGCGCCGAAGCTTGGCTTCGCTCTGCGCCGCCGCCGCCGCCTGCGCCTGGCCCAGCGACTCCTTCACCGCGTACGCGCCCATATTGAGTTCCGGCACCTTGGCCAGAACCTGCTTGGGCAGTTCGCAGCTGTACCACTGCAGCAGGTTCATCGCCATCAACTGGCTGAGAAAAAGATTGGTGACATAGGACTGCCGAAGCGTGGCGATCTGCACCTCGGCATCGACGATACCGATATTCTGTTCGATGAGCTGGGTGGATTGCCGGTAATGGGCGAGCGCGGTGTCGCACGCCTGCTGGCCTTCGCCCCGGCCCGCGGGCGCGGCCAGGGCCGCGCCCGACCCGCACGCCAGAACCAAGGACAACGCGGCAAGAACGATTCGACGCATGGCGCCATGCCTCTTCATTTCGTTTACGAGTCGTTCGCGAGCGGGCCGTTTGCGAGCGGGCCGTCCCCGGCCGCGCGGCTATTTCTTATAACTCACCCGCCATATGACGGAGGCGAAATCGTCCGCGACCAGCAGGCCGCCGTCCTTGGCGACGGCTAGGCCGACTGGGCGGCCGCGCACCACGGCGCGGTCCTTGCCCTCGACCCAAAAGCCACCGAGGAAAATTACGTAATGGCCCTGGGGTTTGCCCTCGGAGAACGGCACGCGCACGACCGTATAGCCCGCGGGCTTGGCCGAATTCCACGAGCCGTGCAAGGCGACGAAGGCGTGGCCGCGATACTCGGCGGGAAATTGCGCGCCGTCGTAGAACACCAAACCCAGGGGCGCGGAGTGCGACTTGAACAGCACGTCGGGCACCAGCGTGCGCGCGACCAGATCCGGGCGCTTGGCGGCGTATTCGGGTTGCGGATTGGAACCGAGATAGGCGTAGGGCCAGCCGTAGAACCCGTCGCGCGCGACGGGCGTCAGGTAATCGGGCACCAAGCCATCGCCCATGCCGTCGCGTTCGTTGACCACGGCGTACAGATCGTCGGTGCCGGGGCGAAGGCGATGCCGACGGGATTGCGTAGCCCCGCGGCGAAGGTGCGTTGGCCGGTACCGTCGGCGTGGAACTCCTGGATCGTCGCGCGCGGTGCGGGTTCCTCGTCGAGATTGCCGCGCGAACCGATCGAGACATAGACGCGCTTGCCGTCCCGGCTGAAGGCGATGTTGCGCGTCCAATGCCCGGCGCCGTCGCCGAAAGCGCTCTCGGGCTGCCCGCGCGCGGCCAGTTGCCCCGGCTCGTAAACAAAGCGCCAAAGCCCTCGGGTGTCCACGACGTAGAAATAGCCCGGCTGGAAAGCCATGCCGTGCGGTCGGGTCAGACCTTCGTGAAACACGGAGGTTTGCTCCGCCACCCCGTCGCCGTCCGCGTCGCGCAGCACCGTGATCTTGTTCGACGACAAATGGGTCACGAAGACATCGCCATTGGGCGCAACCGCCAGCCAGCGCGCGTGACTCGCATGGCCAAAGAGCGCAACCGAAAATCCCGGCGGCGCGATCGGCGGCCGATCGGATTCCAATTGCTTGTAGTGCGGCGCGTTCGAGACACTCGGTGTGGCGTAGGGCGCGGGCAAATCGCGTACGCGGATATGCACCTTCCGACCGATTTCCTGGTCCGGAAAATCCCCGATCTGCGCCCGCGCGGCACCCGACGCGGCCCACATCGCGGCGACGGCGAATACCGCCCCCCGCAAGGTACCCCGCCGAGATTCCATGGATTGGTTCATGGCCCGATTGTCGGGGAGAAAGTCGGCCCTGTCGATTCGCCGACCCTATCGATTCGCCGTCCTTATTGATTCGATAGCCTTAACAGTTTTCTAACGACCCAAGGATGAGTATCGAGTCCAATTCCAAGGCGAGGGACATGGGTCGATCTCGTTCGCGCATTCCGATCCACGGCCTGAAGGCAAAATTGTCCGCGCTTGCCGACGAGGACGATGAAAATACGAACATGCGACTGGAAAAATTGCTGAACTTGGCGCGCGATCGCTCCGCGGAGGGGCGCGCGGAACTGCTGGATGCCGTTGGACACATCTATTCCGATGGCGGTACCGGCATCGGCGCGCGCGAACGGAGATTGATCGAGGACATCTTGCGCCGTCTCGTCGGCGAGGTGGAGCGGGACGTGCGCGCGGCCTTGGCCGAGCGATTGGCCGATCTCCAATCCGCGCCGAAGGATTTGATTTGGCGCCTGGCCAATGACGACGCGCAGGTCGCATTCCCGATCCTCATGCGCTCGGGCTTGCTCGAAGATTCGGAATTGATCGAGATCGTTCGCCACAAAACGACCGGTCACCGCCTTGCCGTCGCCCAGCGCACGCCCGTGACCATGCCCGTATCGGCGGCGCTTGCCGAATCCGGCGAGGCATCAGTGATCGCGGCATTGCTCGCCAATCTCGAGTCGCATATCTCGACCGAGACCTTCGAGCTGATCGCCGATATGGCGCACGAGGCGGAAATTCTCCAGCAACCGCTCGTCGCGCGCAGAGATCTTCCGGGCGAATTGGCGCGCCGGATGTACTGGTGGGTTTCGGCCGCCCTGCGTCAACAGATTCTGGCGAATTTCGACATCGATACGGACGAGCTCGACGGCGCCATGGCCGAGGCGGTGACGGCGCGCACGCCCGCGGTCGTGCGCGGCGAGCTCGTGCCCAAAACCGGCTTGGGCGAGCAGGCCGAAACCCTGTTCCGCACCGGCGCGCCCGCGCCCGAACTTCTGGTCCGGCTCATGCGCGCCGGAAAATTCGATCTGTTCGAGGTCGTGCTCGCCCGCGCGCTCGATCTTAGGCTGTCCATGCTGCGGCGCGTGTTGTACGAACCAGGCGGTCAGGCCCTGGCGGTGGGCATGCGCGCCATCGGCATCGCGAAACCCGATTTCGCCGCTATTTTCCTCTGGAGCCGCAACGCCCGGCCCGGCGACAAGAACGTGGCCGAGGACGAACTGGCTCGCGCCTTGCGCTTTTACGACCGCGTCAGCGCCGGCGTGGCGCGCGGCGTGCTCCGCCGCTGGCAGCGCGATCCCAATTACCAGGAAGCGATCGACGCCATCGGTTACGAAGGCGCCGCCTGAGCCGTCTCAGCGCGGCGTGCTCCGCCGCTGGCAGCGCGATTCCAATTACCAGGAAGCGATCGACGCCATCAGTTACGAAGGCGCCGCCCGAGCTCTCTCAGCGCGGCGCCAGCGCCGCCCGAGCTCTCTCAGCGCGGCGCCAGCGCCGCGACGCCGGGCAGTGTCTTGCCTTCGAGCCATTCGAGGAAGGCGCCGCCTGCGGTCGAGACATAGCTGAAGCGCTCGACCACGCCGGCGTGGCCGAGCGCCGCCACCGTGTCGCCGCCACCCGCGACCGTGAGCAGGCGGCCGCCATCGGTGAGTTCCGCGGCACGGCGCGCAAGCGCGTTGGTGCCAGCGTCGAACGGCGGCGTCTCGAACGCGCCGACCGGACCGTTCCACACCAAGGTCCGGCAATTTTCGAGTTCCTTACAGAGCGCCGCGATCGAGGCGGGACCGATATCGAGGATCAGCTGATCCCGCGGCACGGCGCCGATCGGCACCGTGCGCGTCGCGACACCGGCTGCGAGCGCAGGTGCCACGACCGCGTCCTCGGGCAGCAACAGTGTGCAGCCCGCGCGCTTGGCCGCGTCCTCGATCCGGCGTGCGGTCGCGGCCAGATCGCGCTCGCACAGCGATTTTCCGACTTCGAGCCCGCGTGCGAACAAAAAAGTGTTCGCCATCCCGCCGCCGATGACGAGACGGTCGACCTTGGCGGCGAGATTGGCGAGCAGATCGAGCTTGGTCGAAACCTTGGCGCCGCCGACGATGGCGGCGAGCGGCCGAGCGGGCCGTGCCAGCGCCTTGCCGAGATGGTCGAGTTCCTCCTGCATCAGCCGCCCGGCGGCAGTGGGCAGCAGGCGCGCGAGCGCGTCCGTCGAAGCGTGCGCGCGGTGCGCGGTCGAGAATGCGTCGTTGACGTAGATCTCGCCCAGTCTGGCGAGCGCGGCGGCGAAATCGGGATCGTTCTTTTCCTCGCCTGCGTGGAAGCGCAGATTTTCGAGCACCGCCACACCGCCCTCGGGCAGAGCGCGGATCGCCTCCTCGGCGGCCGCGCCCACGCAATCCTCGACGAAGACGATCTTGCGTCCCAGCGCGCGCGCCAAGGCCGGGACCACCTGTTTCAGGGAATATTCCGCGCTGCGTCCCTTGGGCCGGCCGAAATGCGAGATGACGGCGACGCGCGCGCCCTTGCCTGTGAGTTCCGCGATGGTCGGCGCAAGACGCACAAGGCGCGCATCGTCCGTCACCCGGCCGTCCAACACCGGCACATTCAGATCGGCGCGCAGGACGACGCGGCGGCCTTTGACTTCGAGGTCATCGAGGGAACGGAACTGGGCCATGGCTTTTCAATCCAGCGGGTTTGGGGCCGGGCGCGACCGAAGCACGGCAGGCCCCGATTTTCAATCGGCCGGGCGGTCGGGCGTTGCGGCGGTCGGGCGTTGCGGCGGTGGGCGTGGCGGCGGTGGGCGTGGCGGCGGTCTGGCGTTGCGGCGGTAGGGCGTTGCGGCGGACGCCGAATCGCACTGTAATGCCGCCCGCCGCATCGCCCCGCCACCGGGGGAAGGCGGCTGGGGGGCACGCGTGAGCATTTCCGTCGCCATCGTCGGTTCGGGCCCGAGCGGATTTTATACGGCCGCCGCCTTGCTCGAATTGGGCGCGGACTGCACCATCGACATAATTGAGCGTCTGCCCACGCCCTACGGCCTCATCCGAGGCGGCGTGGCGCCCGACCACCAGACCACCAAGCGGGTCATGCGCGCCTACGAGCGCACGGCGCTCCATTCCAAGGTCCGCTATTACGGCAATGTCGAACTGGGCAAGGACATCGCGCTCGGCGAGTTGCGCGCTCTGTACGACGCGGTCGTATTGTCGGTCGGCGCGCCCTTCGACCGGCCGCTCGGCATCCCGGGCGAGGACAAGCACGGCGTCATCGGTTCCGCCGCCTTCGTTGGCTGGTACAACGGCCATCCCGATTTCCGCGATCTCGACCCGGACCTCGCCACCAAGGCCGTGGTCGTGATCGGCAACGGCAATGTCGCCATCGATATCGCGCGCGTGCTGGTGAAGTCCAAGGCGGAAATGGCCGCGACCGATCTGCCCGGTTACGCCGAGGCGGCGATTCGCGCCTCGCCCATAGCGGATGTTTACATGGCGGGAAGGCGCGGCCCCATCGAGGCGAAATTCACCAATGTCGAGCTGCGCGAAATGGGCGAGCTCGAGGACTGCCATCCCGTCGTCGAGGCCGCCCAGTTGCCCGATACCGTAACCGGAGAGATGTCCGACCGCGACCGCCGCCTGCGCGAGAAAAACATGGCGTCCATGCGCGAATTCGCGGCGCAGTCTCCGGCGGGAAAGTCCAAGCGCGTGCACTTCACCTTCTTCGCCAAGCCGGTCGAGATCCTGGGCGGCGGGCGCGTCGAGGGCATAAGGTTCGAGCGCACCAAGGTTACGGACGGGCGCGCGGTCGATACGGGCGAATTCTTCGAGATCGCCTGCGGCCTGGTGCTGCCCGCCATCGGCTATCAGGGCGCGGCGCTCGAAGGCGCGCCGTTCGATGCGCGCGGCGGCGTCATCCCGAACGCCCGGGGCCGGGTCGAGCCTGGGCTTTATGTCGCGGGCTGGATCAAGCGCGGCCCGACCGGCGTCATCGGCACCAACAAGCCCGATGGCGACGAAGCCGCCGAGGCGATCCTCGCGGATGCAGGCGCGGGCGGTAAACCCGGGAGGAGCGCGCTCGACGCGCATCTTGCGTCACGCAACGTCGTGCCCGTGAGCTTCGCCGATTGGAAGACGATCGAGGCGGCGGAAATCGCCGCAGCCGCGCCGGGCGCACCGCGCGAGAAATTCTGCCGCGTCCGCGACTTGCTCGCGGTCTTGGGCCGCTGAGCGGGGCATGGCCGAGGCGGCAATCGCCTTACCCGTAACGGGGTTTTTTGAGGATGTACCAGTGGACCGGAGACGGCGATCCGCCTAACCTTTCCGGACATGCGCCGCCCGGCCCGCAAGGCGACGCCCGCGCGGCCATGGCTCAAGAGATCATGGTTCAAGAGATCATGGCCCAGGAAATGAAATACCGATGGCAGCAGTAACCGCTGAAAAGCCCAGCCCCGCCAGCCGCAAGCGGCTCGAATCGGTGGTCGTGCGCTTCGCCGGCGATTCGGGCGACGGCATGCAATTGACCGGCGCCCAGTTCACCGAAACCACGGCGCTCGCCGGCAACGATCTGGCGACGTTCCCCGATTTCCCGGCCGAGATCCGCGCGCCCACGGGGACGACCTACGGCGTGTCGGCGTTCCAGATCAATTTCGGCTCCGACATCATCGAAACCGCCGGCGACGAGGTCGACGTGCTGGTGGCCATGAACCCGGCCGCGCTCAAGGTCAATCTGGCCGATGTGCGCGCCAACGGCACGCTCATCGTCGATACCGGCGAGTTCGGCGCCAAGAATCTCCAGAAGGCCGGCTACGCCAAAAATCCGCTGGAGGACGGCTCGCTCTCCCAGTACCGCGTGCTCAAGATCGACATGTCGCGCCTGACGGTCGAGGCGGTGAAGCCGCTCGGCCTCAATCAGAAAGACTCCCTGCGCTGCAAGAACATGTGGTCGCTTGGCCTTATCTATTGGCTGTACGACCGCGACCGCGAACCGACGGTCAAATGGCTACGCGGCAAGTTTTCCAAGCGGCCCGAGATCGCCAACGCCAATATCGCCGCGGTCAATGCCGGCCATGCCTTCGGCGAAACGGCGGAGATGGGCGATCTCTTGCCCGGCTTCGTGGTGCCGCCCGCGCACATAGCGCCCGGCGAGTACCGCAACCTGACCGGCACGGACGGCCTCGCCTGGGGCTTGGTCGCGGGCGCGCGGCTTGCCGGCCTCAAGATGTCGTTCTGTTCGTACCCCATCACGCCCGCCTCCTCCGTGCTGCACGTGCTGGCGGGCTTGAAGCATTTCGACGTCAGCACCTTCCAGGCCGAGGACGAGATCGCGGCGATTTGCGCCGCCATCGGCGCGTCCTACGCGGGCGCGCTGGGCGTGACCTCGAGTTCGGGTCCGGGCATCGCGCTCAAGACCGAGGCGATGGGCCTGGCGATCACCTGCGAGTTGCCGCTCGTGATCGTCAATTCCCAGCGCGCGGGACCCTCGACCGGCATGCCGACGAAGACCGAGCAATCCGATTTGTTCCAGGCCGTTTGGGGCCGCAATGCCGACAGCCCGCTGGCGGTCTTGGCCGCGCGCTCGCCCGGCGATTGCTTCGAGACGGCGATCGAGGCCGTGCGCATCGCGGTCAAGTACATGACTCCGGTCATTCTGCTGACCGACGGCTATATCGCCAATGCCGCCGAGCCCTGGCGCATCCCCGAGGTTACGGCCTTGACGCCCTTCCCGGTGAACTTCCGCACCGAGACCGCGGGCTTCCATCCCTTCCTGCGCGACGCCAAGACGCTGGCGCGCGTCTGGGCCGTGCCGGGCACGCCCGGCCTCGAACACCGCATCGGCGGCATCGAGAAGGACTACGATAGCGGCCATATTTCCTACGACGCCGCGAACCACCAGCGCATGACCGATACGCGTTTCGGCAAGATAAACGGCATCGCGGACGACATCCCCGAGCAGCGCGTCGAAAGCGGCCCCGACTCGGGTCCGCTCGCGGTCGTGGGCTGGGGTTCGACCTACGGGCCGATCAGCCGCGCGGTCGCCGATTTGAACGCCCAGGGCCACGGGGTCGCGCACATTCATCTCCGCCACATCTGGCCGATGCCGCGCAATCTCGGCGCCATGCTCAAGCGCTACGCCCAGGTCGTCGTGCCCGAAATGAACGCGGGCCAGCTCGTCAACGTGCTGCGCGCGACCTATCTGGTTCCCGCCGAGGGCCTGAATAAGGTCACCGGCAAGCCGTTCAAGATCGGCGAGATCGAAGACGCCCTTCGCGCCCGTCTGGAGAAAACGCCATGAACATCCAAACGCCCGTCGCGAAGCTAAAGCCCGAGGATTTCGAAACCGACCAGGAATTGCGCTGGTGCCCGGGCTGCGGCGACTACGCCATCATCAAATCGGTGAAGAAGGCGCTGGCTGAAATCGGCACGCCACGCGAGAAAACCGTGTTCGTCTCGGGCATCGGCTGCGCCGCGCGCTTTCCCTATTACATCGCGAGCTACGGCTTCCACACCATCCACGGCCGCGCGCCCGCCGTGGCCACGGGGGTGAAGCTCGCCAATCCCGAGCTCGATGTCTGGGTGGTGGGCGGCGACGGCGACATGCTCTCGATCGGCGGCAATCATCTGATGCACGCGCTGCGGCGCAACATCGATTTGAATATCCTGCTGTTCAACAACGAGATCTACGGCCTGACCAAGGGCCAATATTCCCCGACCTCGCGCGTCGGCACGCGCTCGCCCTCGACCCCACTGGGTTCGGTCGAGCAGCCCGTCTCGGCCGCCCTGTTCGCGCTCGGCGCGGGCGCCCGTTTCGTCGCGCGCGGCATCGACACCCAGCAGCGCGTGCTGCCCGAATTGCTCAAGCGCGCCCACGCCCACAAGGGCGCGTCCTTCCTCGAGATCATCCAGAACTGCCTCGTTTACAACGACGACGCCTTCGCACATTTCACCGCCAAGGACGTGGCCCAGGACAACCAGATCCTGGTCGCGCACGCCAAGCCCCTGCGCTTTGGCAAGGACGGCAATAAGGGCCTGCGCCTGCGGCCCGGCGCGCTCGAACTCGAGGTCGTGGCGGTCGGCGAGGGCGGTGTTGCGGAAAGCGAGATCCTCGTCCACGACGAAACCAACCGCACGCTGGCCAATTGGCTGGCGGCGATGGACGCGCCCAAATTCCCGGTCGCCATCGGCGTCATTTATTGCAATCCGGGCCCGTCCTACGAAGCGGCGGTCGCGGCGCAAATCGAGGCCGCCAAGGCCAAGGCCTCGACGCCCGATCTCGCCGCCCTGCTGCGCCGGGGCCATTCCTGGCGCGTCGGCGCCAGCTAGACCGCCATCCGGGCGCCCGAGACGGACGCCCGGTATTTCTCCATATCCACTCGGGTTTTCTCCGAATCGAAGCGGACGAATCTAAGAGAGGCGATGCCGCGAGCGCCCCAAGAGTCCCCCTTGTCCGGGCGCCACATGGCGCCCGACGTGTCTCAATCCCACCGTTTCAATCCCACCGTTTCAATCCCGGGTTCGGTTTAATCCGGATGGGCGCCGCCAGTCGGGGCTTTTCGCCACGCGCCCGCCCGCCTAGTCTCTTGCGCTGTTTCCAGGGGAACCGACATGAGCGAGACCTTTCCGACCCAAGCCCAAGCCGTCGTGATCGGCGGCGGCATCGCCGGCTGCAACATGGCCTATCATCTGTCCAAGCTCGGCTGGCGGGACGTGGTCGTGGTCGAGAAGCAAAAACTTTCCTCGGGCACCACCTGGCATTCCGCGGGCAATGTGACGCGCCTGGTGAGCTCGCTCTCGACCATGCGCCACTACAAGTACGCGGGCGAATTGTATTCCTCGCTCGAGGCCGAAACCGGCCAGGCGACGGGGTGGCGGCGCTGCGGCCGCGTGATGATGGCGCGCACCCCCGGGCGCATCTCGGAACTGAAGCGCATGAAGTCCATGGGCAAATTGCTCGGCATCCCGGTCGAGGAAATCTCGTCCAAGGAGGTCGGGGAAAAGCTGCCAATCATGCGCACCGAAGATCTGGTCGGCGCGATCTGGAGCCCGACCGATGGCCGGGTCAATCCGACCGACGCCCTGATGGCCCTGGTCAAGGGCGCGCGGGCGCGCGGCGTGCGCTTCATCGAGGACACGGCCGTGACCGGTATCGCGCAGCGCGACGGCCGGGTCACGGGTGTGGAAACCTCGAACGGCCCGATCGCGACCGAGATCGTCGTCAACGCGGCCGGGCTGTGGAGCCGGCGCATCGCGACCCTCGCCGGGGTCGATGCGCCGCTCTATGCCGCCGAACACTTCTACATCCTGACCAAGCCCATGGGCATGCCCGCCGACATGCCGACCTTCCGCGATCCGGACGGTCTGATTTACGGCCGCGAGGACGTGGGCGGGCTTCTGGTCGGCGCCTTCGATATCGGCGCCAAGGCCCTGCCGGTCGAATGCCTGCCCGAGAAGTTCGCATTCAGCCTGTTGAATGAGGACTGGGATCAGTTCGAACCCTACATGAAGACGGCGATTCACCGCATCCCCGCGCTCGAAACCGCGCAGATCCGAATGTTGCTGAACGGCCCGGAAAGCTTCACCCCCGACGGCGATCCACTGGTCGGCGAGGCGCCCGGACTCAGGGGCTTCTATTTGTTCTGCGGCTTCAATTCGGGCGGCGTCACATATTCACCGGGCACGAGCCGGGCCTTGGCCGAGCGCATCGTCGAGGGCAAGACCGACACCGATCTCGCCCATCTCGACCCACGCCGCTTTGGCCCCTGTCATGCGACCGAGGCCTTCCTCAAGGCGCGTGTCACCGAAATGCCGAGCTTCCATTTTTTCGTGCACGAGGCCGGGCACGAATTCGAAACCGGTCGCGATCTTCGCCTCTCGCCGGTGCATGCGGGTTTCGCCGCGCGCAAATCCCTGTTCGGCGCCAGCTTCGGCTGGGAACGGCCGAAATATCTCGGCGAGAACGGCGCGACGATGGCCCAGGCGATCGCGGCGGAGTGCGCGGCCGCGCGCGAGCGCGCGGCGCTGTTCGACCGCACGAGCCTCGCCAAAATCCTGGTGCAGGGGCGCGACGCGGATGCCTATCTCGATTCTCTGTCGCTGCGCCCGCTTGAGATGGCGCCGGGCGAGGCGCGGCCGACCGTCTTTCTCAACGCCGGGGGCGGCGTCGAGGCCCTGCCCATCGTCGTCCGCCTGTCTGACGGAGATTTTCTGGTTCTCGCCGAAGCGGAGTCCGGCGATCACGCCATCGATTGGCTCAGGCGCAATGTTCCCGGCACGCGCCACGTCGCGGTGACGGATGTCTCGAACGCCTATGCCGCGTTCGGCCTGCGCGGCCCGGCGACGGACAAGATCCTCTCGGGGGCCGGCGCGGGCGCGATCGAGGGCTCGGCGCCGCTGGTCGAGCTTGGCTACGCGCGCGGCCGCGCGGTCTCGGGCGCGTTCGGCGATGATCGCCTGATCCTGGTCGAAAGCGAGTTCGCGGCCAATGTTTACGAGGCCATCCTCGAGGAAGGCGCCAAATCCGGCATGGCGCACGCCGGATGGTTCGCGAGCGAGGCTTTGCGCCTGTTCGACGGCCGACCGGCCTGGGGCCTCGACACGGGTGCCACCACGGACGCGCGCACGACGTTCGGCGCCGTGGCGGCAAAGGGGGCGCGCAATTTCATGGGGCTGGGTGCCTTGCGCACGGCCGGGGCCCCGCGCCTCGTGCGGCGCTGCCTCATCCTCAAGGGCAATCCGCGCGCGCAAGGCAGCGAACCCATCATGGCCGCAGGCAAGGTGATCGGCGCCACGACCTCCGGCGCGCAGATTCCCTGGCTGAGCCGCACCATCGTCATGGGCCATGTTCCGGCCAAGAGCGCGGGCGCGCTATCGGTCGAAATCGAAGCAGAGAGCCATGCGGCCGAGATTCATGCGGCCGACCGATAAGTCCGGCCGCTTTGCATGACGCGGTTCGGCATCGGTCAATCGGTTCGCCGCAAGGAAGACCAGCGCCTTCTCCTCGGCCGCGGCCGGTTCGTCGACGATCTCGTGCTCGCGCGCATGGCCCATGCCGTGGTCGTGCGCTCGCCGCATGCGCACGCGGACATCCTGGCGATCGATCTCGCCCCGGCCCGGCGCGCGCCGGGCGTGCTCGCCGTCGCGAGTTCAGCCGAACTCGAAAAAGACGGTATTCATTCCATCCCGGCGCTTTATAGGCCGCCCGAGATCGCGTTCAGCGAGGCGCCCATGCCCATACTCGCGCGGGGCCGGGTACGCCACGTGGGCGAGCCCGTGGTCTTCGTCGTCGCCCAAACCCTGGCCCAGGCGCGCGACGCGGCGGAACGCGTCGAGATTTCCTATCGCCCCCTGCCCGCATCCGCCGATGTCGCGCGTGCCATGGCGGCGGGCACGCCGCGCCTTCACGACAGCGCGCCCGATAATCGCTGCTACCGCTTCGAATCCGGCGACGAGGCCGCGACCGAGGCCGCGTTCCGCGACGCGGACCTCGTGGTGCGCGCGCATCTGCGCAATAACCGCCTGGTGATCAACGCCATCGAGCCGCGCGCCGCCATCGGCGATTTCGTCGATGGGCGCTTGGTGCTGTACGCCAATTCGCAAGTGCCGCACCGCCTCAAATCCACCCTCGCCGAGCATATCTTTCGCGTGCCCGAGGACCGCGTGCGCGTCTTGATCGGGGACGTGGGCGGCGGCTTCGGCGCCAAGAACCAGCTTTATCCCGAGCATATCCTGGTGCTGTGGGCCGCGCGCGCCCTGGGCCGTCCGGTAAAATGGCTCGGCACCAATACCGAAGGCCACGTGGCCGACATCCAGGGCCGCGATCACGACAGCAAGGCCGAGCTCGCGCTCGACAAGGACGGCACGTTCCGCGCCATCCGCGTGCGCACCTCGGCCGCGCTCGGCGCTTATGTGGCGACCAATGCCGCGCTCATTCCGACCGTCGGTCGCGCGGCGATGTGCGGGCCCTATCGCATCGGCGCGGGCCATATCCGGGTCGATGCCGTGTTCGCCAACACGACCCGCACGGACGCCTATCGCGGCGCAGGCTCGCCCGAGGCCAATTACCTCGTCGAACGCCTGGTCGATCGCGCGGCGCGCACGCTGGGCGTGCCGGCCGAGGCGCTGCGCCGGAAGAATCTCCTGACCCCCGCCGATCTGCCCCACACCACGCCGTCCGGATACACCTTCGATGTCGGCGATTTCCCCCGCCGTCTCGACCAGGTTCTCGCGGCGGCGGACGCGACGGGTTTCCAAGCGCGGCGCCGGAACGCCGAAGCGCGCGGACGGCTGCGCGGCCTCGGCATCGCCTCGACCATCGAGGCCAAGGCCGGCGGCATGACCGAGACGACCGCCATCCGCTTCGATGCGCAAGGTCGCATCCGCGTGCTGTCGGGCATGATGGCGAACGGCCAGGGCCACGCCACGACCTTCGCCCAGATCGTCGCCGACAAGCTCGGCCTCGATTGGGCCGATATCGAAATCGTCCAGAGCGATACCGACGCGGTCGCCACCGGCCTCGGCACGGCGGGTTCGCGCTCGCTGGTGCTTGGCGGCTCCTCGCTCATGCGCGCGGCGGAGGCGGCAATCGAAAAAGGCTTGGCCGTCGCGGGCCAGTTGCTCGAGGCCGCGGTTGCGGATTTGATTTTCGAGAACGGCGCTTATGCCGTCGCCGGCACCGATCGGCGTGTGCGCTTTGCCGAGGTCGCGCGCGTGGTCGGCGACCCCCGGCGCCGCGCGCCGGGCATGCCGGACAGCCTCGATTCCGAGGCCAGTTTCGATTCCCGCTATTCCTTCCCCAATGCCAGCCATGTCGCCGAGGTCGAGATCGATCCCGAAACCGGGCATGTGGCACTCCTCGGCTACGCCGTCGCGCAAGATTCGGGCACCATCGTCAATCCCATGATCGTCGAGGGCCAGTTGCATGGTGGCCTCGTCCAGGGTATCGGCCAGGCGCTGATGGAACACACGGTTTACGACGTGGACACCGCCCAACCGCTTTCGGGCTCGCTCCTCGACTACGCGCTGCCGCGTGCGGACGACGTGCCGATGTTCGCCATCGGTCTCGACGGCGTGCCCGCGCCGACCAATCCCCTGGGCGCGAAGGGCGTGGGCGAAACGGGCTGCACGGGCGCGCCGCCCGCCGTGATGAACGCCATCCTCGACGCCCTCGCCCCGCTCGGCGTCGAGCATATCGACATGCCGGCAACGCCCGAGAGCGTCTGGCGCGCAAACGCATCGGCGCGAGGATGAACCCCGCCCGCGCGCCGCTTTGGGCCGCCGCCGCGGTGTTGTTCGCGGGCTTCTTGTGGAGCCTGCAAGGTCTGACGATCCGCCTCATCGAGGACGCCTCGAGCGCCCAGATCGTCTATTGGCGCAATCTCGGGCAGTATTCGGCGCTTCTCGCCTTCGTCGCTTGGCGCAATCGCGGCCGGATGTTCGCCGCCTTCGGCGCCGCGGGCGGCCTTGCGGTCGTCGGCGGGCTGTTCCAGGCGATTTCGAGTATTTCCGTCGTCTTTGCCTTCGGCCTGACGACGGTCGCCAATGTGAATTTCATTCTCTCGACCGGCCCGTTCATGGCCGGGCTCGGTGCGTGGCTGGTGCTGCGCGAACGGCTGTCGCGGCGCACGGTCGGCGCCATGGTGCTGGGCGCGATCGGCGTCGCGGTGATGATGATCGAGGGTTTGTCGGGCGGCCATCTGCTCGGCAACGCACTCGCCGTGACGACAACCATGGGCTTTGCGGGCATGGCGGTCGTGCTGCGCGTGCGGCGCCATGTGGACATGCTGCCGACGGTGTGTTGGGGCACGGGTTTCGCCATTCTCGCGGGCTTGGCGATGACCGAGGGCCATGTCGCGATTCCGACGCAGGATATTGTCCTGTGCCTGTCGATGGGCGCGGCGCAGATCGCCTTCGGCCAGATCTTGTTCATCCTGGCCTCGCGCCACGTTCCCGCCGGGCCGCTGGCATTCCTCACGCTGAGCGAGATCGTGCTCGGGCCGCTTTGGGCCTGGATCGGGGTGAACGAGGTACCGAGCCCGCTCACCCTCGTAGGCGGGGGAATCGTGATCGGCGCGATCGTCTGGCAGACGTTCGGCGAAACCAGGCGCTAGCGCCAGCGCTTCTCGAACTTGTCGTAGCTGTTCGCGCGCAAATCCACGACGCCCGCGACGAGGGCCTTCTTCTCGACCCGGTCAGACGCGGTATAGCCGAAGGAATCGCGGTATTCGATGAAGCGCGGCACCTTGAACTTTGCGAGATTTTCCTCGCAATGGGCGAGGATGCGCTCCGGTCCAACCTGTTCCTTTGTCAGTCCCGCCTGAAGCTGAACATAGGCCTTGACCTCCTCGCCCATCACCGGATCGGGCACGGGCACCACGGCGGCCTCCTTGATTTCCGCCATGGTGCGCAGCACCGCCTCGACCTCGCGCGCGGCCACGTTCTCGCCGCCCCGGCGCACCATTTCCTTGAGCCGGCCGACGATCGTGTAATAGCCGTCGGCGTCCACGCGGAACAAATCGCCGGTGCGGAACCAGCCATCGCGGAAGGAATCGCGATTGGCCTCGTCCTTCTTGTAATAGCCGTACATTTGCCCGGGGCCGCGCGTCCACAGTTCGCCCACATCGCCCGTCGGCACGGGAAGTCCGTCCTCGCCCATGATCTTGACCTCGCGGTGGGCCGAGGGAATGCCGCACGAGCCCGAGCCCACCATGTGCGTGTCCTCGGGCGGCATATAAAGGCACGTCCCGTTCTCGGTCATGCCGTACATCTCGCGCGCGGTGACGTTGAAGCGCTTCTCGAGCGGGGCGTGATTTTCCTTGGTGAGGCCGAAGGTGAAGGCGTGCCTCAAGCCGCTTTGACCGTCGAGGGGATGTTCGGGCTGCTTGAACACGGGCTCGAACATGAGGCAGCACTCGAGCGCGTGCGCGCGCACCCATGCCATGAAGCGCGCATTGCGCGGCGCCGAGCAGAGATACACGGCGGCGCCGTCGAGGAAAGCCATCGGCACGATGAACATGGGATCGATGTAGAAAAAATACTGCGCGATCAGCAGGCGCTGGAACGATTTTCGCGTCTGATAAAGCACGGTGCGCGCCATCAGCAGCCAAAAGCGCTGCGGCACGACGCAGCCCTTGGGAAACCCGGTCGTGCCCGAGGTGTATTGGATATTGGAGGGATCGTCCAAGCCGCCTTCCTCGACGGGCAGGGTGCTGGGGTCCGCGGCGGCGACGATTTTCTCCCAATCGTGCGCCGCGCCCGCAACCGCCCCGCCATATGCGACGATGCGCGCCGCGACGAGGGCCGGCGGCCTCTTGCCCACGCCCGCGAACACGGACGCGAAATCCGCGTGGATCACCAAGGCCTCGGCCTCGGCGTCGTCGAGCACGTATTCGAGTTCGCGCGCGGTGTAGCGCACATTGACCGGAATCATCACGCAGCCGAGGCGGCAGAGAGCAAGCCAGGTCACGGGATAGGCGCCCAGATTGGGCAGCATGACCGCGACATGGGCGCCCTTGCCAAGGCCGAGCGCCGCCAGCGCGGCGGCGCAGGCATCGACCCGGTCGCGGAGCTGGGCGTAACTCAGGGTCTCGCCGGTCTCGAAAAACACCAGCGCCTTCTTGTCTTTGTATTTCGCCGCCGCCTCGGCCAGCAGGGCATAAAGGCTCGGCGGCAAGGGCGTCGCCTCGAGCGCGCGCTGCTCGCGGAATATCGCGCGATGGCGCGCCCAAATGCGTTCGATATCGGCCATGATTCCCCTCGCGACCGCGCGATGATGTCCTTGGGACGCGTGCCGGATCAAGCGCTTCTGCTAGACTTGGCGCGCCGCAATCCAGGGCTGGGCTGCTTGCCAGGAGGGGAACCATGACGGATTTCCGCATCGCCACGGGAAAAAGCCTCGTCGGCCAAGAGATTCACCTTTCCGATTGGGTGACGATCACCCAGGAGATGGTCACGGGCTTTGCCGCCACGACGCTCGATCCCGATTGGATGCATGTCGATGTCGCGCGTTCGCGCCGCGAAAGCCCTTATGGCGAGACCATCGTCCAGGGCTTTCTCATGCAATCGCTCATCATTTATTTCACGCACAAAGGCGCCGCCCAGCCCTCCGACGTGGCCTATGGCTTGAATTACGGCATGGACAAGGTGCGTTTTCTGGTGCCGGTGCGCACGGGATCGCGCGTGCGCGACCGGATCACGCTCACGGGCTTCGACGAGCGCGCGCCGGGGCGCTATCTCCAGCGCTCGCACCACGTCGTCGAGGTCGAGGGCGAAACCAAACCCGCCGTGGTCGCCGACTGGCTGACCCTGTGGTTCAAGGAACTCGACAGCTAGCCGAGGAATTGGTTCGATTCGCCGCCAAGGCACCGTCACTTTCCCGGCGCGAGCGTTTATCGCTTTTGCCCGCGTCTGGAGATTTTCCGGTGTTGCCTTGCCGGCGTGCGGAGAATTTTCCGCAACTCTTGGCGCGTGGGCCTGATTCGCAATTTGAACCACGCCGCAAGACCCTTGAACGCAATCTGCCTTCTAACAACGGCGACGATGATGTCGTCCAGAGGCTGGTCATCCACGAGCGCGGTTAGGGAGTAACCGCTTCTTGAAAGCATTGTGTGGAGCAATATAAGCGTGGTTCGCTTGTTGCCATCCGCAAATCCATGGTTTGTGGCCATGGATTCGACGAGGGCGGCGGCCTTCCGTTCGATCTGTCGATAATAACCGTTGTATGGACGCCCCAGCGCGGATTCCACCAGCGATGGGTTCGGAATACCGGCTCGTCCGCCGAATTTGAGCGCTCTTTCATGGGCGCTCAGCGCATCGGCAAGGGTAAGTCGGTAGTGGCGCCTACCGCGTGGCAAGGCGCTTTAGAGCATCGCCGTAAATGGAGACCGCTTCGTCCATCGCGGAGAGCGAGGTCTTGCTGGTCGCAACGGTTCCCAGGCGCCCTGCTTCGTTCTTGATGTGCCAAACCTCGCGCCCGGATGCGGTCTTCTTGCCGCCGGCCACGTCCTTGGAGAGGCCACCCGCTCCCTGGAGCTTCTTCGCCGCCATGCTGCCCTCCTACGCCGCCTAAAACTATTTAGTCAGAAAGCCATGAAAACTCAAGGAAGCCGGAACGCTCCCGTTCTTCATCCTGAGCCCGGCATTTTTCTTTTCGACGTTGCACGCTTTCCGGACCCCACTTCATGAACGCTCGATGCGAACGTCGTGGCCACGCGGGTTAAACCGCCGAGACCGCCTTCTTCGGCGCAAAGCCGATGGCGCGTCCGGCCTGTTCGGGCATGGGCAGGGTCTTGTGCGTGCACCAGACCGCATCGAGCCGCGCGCGCGCGTCCGCGGGCCAGGGGGCCGAACGCCGCGCCTTCAAGTCGACGTGGAGGTACATGACCTCGTTGGTCGCAGCGAGATAGCCCTTCTCGGCGTGATACATGCGATAGAAGGCGCGGTTGCGCTTGTCGTCATGGCCCAAAAGCTGGGCCGTCAGGCGCAGCCGGTCGCCCTCGCGCACCTCGCCGAGGAAATTTATGTGAGTCTCGACCGCGAATTGCGCGCAATCCTCGCGCGCGCGGTAATTCTCCGATAGATCGAGATGGGCATAAAAATCGCGCGCCGCATACTCGAAGACCAAGAGGTAATAGCCGATATTCATGTGGCCGGAATAATCGATCCATTCCGTGCGCACGATCTGGTCCTGGCAGGCGAATTCCTCGACTCGGCTCATGGTTCCTCCGCGGGTCCGGCACTTTAGGAATACCGCCGCGCGCGGTAAAGGCGCCGGTTGCGGGTCCGGGACCGGGGCGCCAGGATGGCTGCCGCGAACGGGCGGCCGAAAACAGGCGACAAGCAACGGGCGGCAAGCGGAGAAACGGCGATGCAGAACGACACCAGCCGCGTCGCGACCGGTGGCAAGGCGGTTTACGGCGCCTGTCTTGGGATTCTGATGCTGGACGCGCGTTTCCCGCGCATTCCAGGTGATATGGGAAATGCCACAACCTGGCCATTCCCCGTGCTGTACAAGGTCGTATCGGGCGCCACGCCCGAGCGCGTGGTGCTGCAAGGTGCCGCGGGCCTGCTCGACACCTTCCTCGAAGCCGCCGCCGAACTCGTGCATATCGGCGCCGACGGCATCACCACCAATTGCGGCTTTCTGTCGCTCTATCAGGCCGATCTCGCGCGCCATTGCCGCGTGCCCGTCGCGACCTCGAGCCTCATGCAGGTGCCCTTCGTCCAGGCCCTGCTGCCGCCGGGCAAGCGCGTGGGCGTACTCACGGTAAGCGCGCGCACGCTCACCCCCGCCCATCTCGCCGCGGCCAATGTGCCGCTCGACACTCCGGTCGAGGGCACGGATGGCGGACGCGAATTCACCCGCGTGCTGATGGGCAATATCGAGCGCCTCGACGGCGCCTTGGCCGAGCAGGACATCCTGGACGCGGGCGATAGGCTGTTGAAAAAGGCGCCGGACGTGGGCGCGATCGTGCTCGAATGCACGAACATGGTGCCCTATGCGCGCGCGCTCCGGCGCAGGCTCGATTTGCCGGTATTCGACATCTACAACTTCGTCTCCTGGTTCCACGCCGCGCTGTCGCCGCGCGATTTCGGCCCGCCGGGTTCCGCGCCGGGCGCGCACGCGACCATTCCCTGACGCGAATTCGAGCCCAACCCAATATGACCACCCATCCCCGAGCGGACATCCCGGTTCTCGCCGACGATCCGGTGAAGAACCATCCGACGCGCGGCGAGCAGCTCGACATCCTCGCGAGCCTCGCCGCGGATCTGTTGAAGCCGGGCGACTCGCTGATCGATTTGGGCGTGGGCGTGGGCTATGTCGCGCGCATGATCGCGGCGCGCGTGCCGGGTCTCGAATTGACCGGCATCGATTTGAAACCCGCCTCGCTCGCCGGGGCGCGCGCGTGCCTCGCGCCGCTGGTGGGCAAGCTATCGCTCGTCGAGGGCGATTTGAACGCGCTCGATTCCCTGGCCGTGCCCGGCGGGAAGTTCCGCTGTGCCGTGTCGGTGCTGACCTTTCACGACCTTCCCGACGACGCCAAGCGCCGCGCGATCGCGTGGATCGCGCGCCATCTGCAACCGGGCGGCGTATTCTTGTTCCTCGACCGGGTGCGGCTCGACGAGGCGGCCCTGTTCCCGCTTCAAGTATCGCTTTGGAATCGCATGATCCGCGTTTACGGCGAGTCCATGCGCCGCGCGGATACCTACGAGGAATATCTGGCCGATCTCACCGCGACGAACCAGGTGGCGCGCTTTGCGGACTACCTGTCCTGGTTCGCCGCCGAGGGCCTTGCCGCCGATTGCATTCACCGACATGGCAATATCGCCCTGTTCGGCGCGGCAAAGACCTAGACCGCGTTCAGGCCCGGACCACCGCCGCGACTTCGTGATAGGTGCGCACGGGTTCCTTGGCGAGCATGGCGGCATAGGGTGTCACGGTCGCTTGGTAGGCGCCGTTGCGCTCGTTCGCCTCGCAATCGGCCTTCGAGCCCCAGAGCGTGAGCGATACGAGCTCGCCCGTCTTGCGGTCGGCGAACAAATACGCGCCGCGAAACCCCGGCTCGGCCTTGTACGCCGCCACGCGTTCCGGCAACCCGGCAAGCACCTCGGCAAAGCGGTCGATCTTGAACCAGGGCTTCGCCAGGCGCGCCCAGGCCACGGGATCGGGACGGCTCGAGGTCACGGCGGCGGCGACGTCGAAATAATGTTTGTCGGGCTCGGTTTTGCGCAGCTCGCGGAACGGCGTTTCGGCGGCGGTGAAATGCCCGCCCTGTTCGTTGGCACGGCAGGATGCCTCGTCGGCGAAGACCACGACCGATACGGACTCGCCGGTCGCGGGATCGAGCAGCAGGAAACCGGCCTCGAATCCCTTGCCACGATAAGTCGCGACCGAGAGCGGCCACATGCGCCGCACATCGGCCAGGCGTTCGGTCTTGAAGGCAACGTAATTGACGCGTCCGAACATCGGCATTCTCCTCAGCGCTTGCGCCGGCGCGCGGGCGCCGGTTTTTCGAGCGCGGCCAATCCCTTGAGGATCCGGGTGTATTGCGGTTTGGTGAAGGCCTTGAGCGTGTTCGAGCGGATGGCACCCCACGCGCCGACCGCCAAGAGGAACTGCGCCATCGCCTCGTCGCTCGGACATTCGAAGACGACGACGAAATCGTATTCGCCCATCGTCATGTAGTAATCCTTGATGCGCCCGCCGAGGCGCTTCATCAGCGCGCGGCCGCGATCCGAGCGGCTCAGCGAATCCTTCATGGTCTTCACGCCCTGCTCGGTCAGGTTCATGAGCGCGATATAGGTGTTCATGTCGTCCCCCTCTTCCAGCGCATCCGCCGCATCGAATCCGGCGGCATCCGCCGCATCAGGACCGAGCCTAGCCGCGCGCGCCAACAAAGGACAGGCGCGCCAAGACGCGCGGGCGCGCGGTCGTTCGGCGCCGCGCGCTCGCGGCCATCGAGCCAAGTCGAACGGCCGTAATCGCGCGTATCGAGTCGGAGCATCCGATAGCCCGCATCGGCCAAGCGCCAGATCAGGTCAGCGGACCAATGATGGATGGTGTCGATGAGGTCCGAGACGACGAAGGCGACCTCGCCCCGGGGCGGGCCGGAAAGCTCGCAGCCAAGATCGACCTCGCCCACTCGCAGGCGAGCGATTCTAATCGTCCACGATCTTGACGAGCGCGCCGGTCTTGGGCTGCTCGCCCGCGCGCAGGCCGTTCAGCGTCATGAAGCGCTCGACCTTGTAATCGTCGAACGGCATGGCCACGGCGATTTTCTCGGCGGTTTCGCCCGCGCGCACCTGATGCAGGCGGATGCGATAGGGAACCTGCTTGGTCGCCTCGGCTTCGGTCATGATCTTGAAGCCTTGCGCTGTTTGCCGAAATCCCTCGCGCAAACTCTGGGCCTGGGCCGACGACGCGACGAACAGGAAACGATAGACGATGCGCTTGTCCAGCCGGATCGCCACCAGGAGCAACTCGACCGCGCCGCCGCCCTGCACCGAGGCACGCGCCGAGGCGGACGCGGCTTCGAGGCCATTCACAGTCAGGGTTTCGACCTCGCGCAGATTGAGGCCGCGCGCCCAGACCCGCGTCAAATAATTTTGCGTCGAGCCCGCGGTGTCCTTGGTCGTCATGTCGAACAGGATGCGCGCCTTGTCGGGGCCGATGGCCGAGACCTGGGTCGGGGAATTGAACAGGCGGAAATTAGGCGGCACCTCGAAGCGAAAGCGGAGTTTCGGGTGGACGAACTCCCGGTTGCGCACGAAGCCGTTGTCCCGGTCGCCGCCATAATAGAGACCATCGATGCGATGCAGATAGCTCGTCGCGCCGATCTCGACCGGGCCCGCCGGCATCTGGCGCCTGGCCTCGGCGGCGGAATCGATCACGCGCTTGGCCGCGCGTGGATGGGTCGCGAGCAGACTGTAGCGGTCGGAGCCCGATCGTCCGGAAAGCTTATCCTCAAGCTGGCTGTTCATTTCGAGGCTGTTCATGAACGACGACACTCCCATGGGATCGTAGCCGCGCTTGGCGATGTAGCGGATGCCGAGCGTATCGGCTTCGGATTCCTGGTCGCGGGAATAGCTCGCAAGGAATGCCATGGCGCCGTAATCGGCGATGCCCTGGCTGAGCCCGCCGGTGGCGGCGCCGAGAACGCCGAGCAAGACCTGCGCCCCGACCGTCTGGCTGTAGCGCTCCGCCGTGTGACGGGCGGTGACGTGGCCAATTTCGTGTCCGATCACGCCCGCGAGCTCCGCCTCGCTATTGGCAAGCGCGAGCAATCCGCTGGTGACGTAAATGAAGCCGCCGGGCAGGGCGAAGGCGTTGACGATGTCGCTGTTCAACACCGTGAACGTCCATTTGAGATCGGGCCGCTCGGAGGCGGCGGCTAATTTCTGTCCCAGCGCATCGGCATAGCCGCGGATCTTTTGGTCTTCGTGCTCGCCGCCGAACTCCGCGGTGATCAGGGGATGTTGCTGCTGGCCGATGCGCAATTCCTCCGAGGAGGACATGAAGCCGGTGAAGGCCGAGCGCCCGGCGGGATTGGTCTCGCACGAGGCAAGAGCCGCGAAGGCAAGCGCGGCGACGCTCGCGCGCAGGAAGCGGCCCGGACTCGGGGTTCGGCGATTCGTTCGGATCATGTCGGCACCGGCATCAGTTTGGGACCAGTTCGATCTGCTCGGGATGGGTTGCTTGGATCGCGGGTCCGTTGCGCGATTTTAGCCACCCGCGCGCGCGGACGCGACGGCCTTCTAGGGCCTTGGGATCGAGGCCCGATTCGCGAAAGGCCTTGAGGTCGGCGGGGTCGATTTCGACCGTGAAATCCGTGCGCCAATTGCGCCCGAAATTGAGGAAGGCGCGGCCGCGCACCACGGCCACGGCCTCGATGCGGCCTTCGACCAATTGAAAGCTGTCGATGTGGCGTTCGGCGTCGTCGGGCGAAAGGATGCGGTAAAAGTCATTGGACCAGATGCCGCGCCCCTTGGCGCGCGCCTCGCGCTCGAGGCCAAGCATCTCGCGCGACAGCGCGCGGTTGTCGGCAAAGGTGTAAACTCGCGCCATGCCCGACGCAAGCAAGGCGCCTTGAACCCAAGTGCCGTCGGGCAAATGGAGATGGGCGAGAATCCGGCCGTGCCGGTCGCGCCGCGCGCCGCCATAACCAAGGCCCACCGTCCGGTCTAGAACCAGGCGCTGCAATTCGGCCTTGGCCTCCTCGGCCAGGGGCCAGGCCGGGAAATGGGTCCGGCCAAGGGGCAATTTGGGCGCCTGGATGCCGACGAGACGCACCTGGTTGCCATCCGCCAACACCACCGTGTCGCCATCGACGACCTCGATGACCCGCGCGTTTGCGCCGACCTCGAGCGCTCCGGCCGAGCCAATCCAAGGCACGGCAAGCAAGAGCAGCGCCAAGGCTGCGCTCTTGCTCCGATGGACGATGGCCGGAAAAATCCCGCCCGCCACGACCAGCCCCCGTCCCCTTCGCGCCATCCGAAGCCATTTTATCGAGATCGGCGTCTTTGGCTTCACCCTCGCCTTGTCCGTCGAATCGAATGGCTTGATTCCGCCGCTCGATTGCATCAAGGCCCCGCTCGATTGTATCAAGGCCTAGTCGCGGCCCCCCCCCGGCCAGGCGATCCGAAGATCTGGACTTGAACCTTCGGCCATGCGCCAATCCCCTTCGGACCGGAGAATGACATGGCGCGGCGCGAACTCTATCCCGACATCGATCCTTACGAGACGGGCGAATTGGCCGTTGGTGGCCCGCATGTCATGTATTGGGAGCAATCGGGCAATCCCAAGGGCGTGCCCGTGCTGTTTCTGCATGGCGGCCCGGGCGCGGGGGCCACGGGCGCGCACCGACGGTTTTTCGATCCCGAACACTACCGCATCGTGATTTTCGACCAGCGCGGCTCGGGCCGGTCGCGTCCCTTGGGCGAACTCGCCGACAACACCACGCACCATCTGATCGCCGATATCGAGACCCTGCGCCAACGCCTCGGTATCGAACGCTGGCTTGTCTTCGGCGGCTCCTGGGGTTCGACGCTCGCGCTCGCCTATTCCCAGACTCATCCCGATCGTTGCCAGGGTCTCGTGCTGCGCGGCATATTTTTGTGCCGCCGCCAGGAGATCGATTGGTTTCTCTACGGCCTGCGCACCGTGTTCCCCGAGCCGTGGCACGCCTTCGCCGGCCATCTGCCGGCCGGGGAGCGCGCCGACCTTCTCGGCAATTACCATCGCCGCCTGATCGACCCCGATCCGGCCATCCACCTGCCCGCCGCGCGGGCCTGGAGCACCTACGAGGGTTCGTGTTCGACCCTGATGCCGAGCCCCGAGACGGTCGCGGCCTTCGGCTCGGACCGCATGGCCTTGGGGCTGGCGCGCATCGAGGCGCATTATTTCATGAACCACATCTTCATGGCCGAAGGCGCGCTCTTGAGCCATATCGGGCGCATCCGCCATCTGCCGACGGTCATCGTGCAGGGCCGCTACGACATGGTCTGCCCGATCGCGACCGCCGACGACCTGGTCCGCGCCTGGCCCGAGGCGGAATACATCGTCGTCCCCGATGCGGGCCATTCGGCCATGGAGCCCGGCACGCGCGCGGCCCTGGTCGCGGCGACCGAGAAGATGAAACGCCTGGCCGCCGCCAAGGCCGCGTGACATCGCGATTTTCGGTCTTGCCTGGCGCCTTGCGCGGGACCGCCGGATGAATATGATTGGGCCGTGCCGTCGCGCGCCACGCGGTCCGGCAGCTTTCATTTGGGGGTCAGCCGTGTTTGCCCGTTTTGCAGCCGCGTGTGCGGTTCTCCTCGCCATTGCGGCGTTCGCCCCCATGCCCGCCCGGGCCGCCGAGGACGACCCATCTTTCGTGACCTTCCAGGCGGGCGCCTTCGACCTGCTGCAAAACCACAATAAAGCTGGCGCCTTCGCGATGGAATATCGCGACAATTCCAAGTTGTGGATATTCAAGCCGTTTTTCGGCGCGATGGGCACCACCGACGGCGCGGCGCATGGCTATGGCGGCATTCTGGTCGATTTGTATTTCGGGCGGCGCGTCGTGTTCACGCTGAGCTTCGCGCCCGGCCTTTATCACGATGGCAAAGGCGCACAGCTCGGCTTTCCGTTGGAATTCCGCTCGGCGGGCGAGCTCGCCTATCGCTTCGACGACCGTTCGCGCCTAGGCTTCATGATCAATCATATTTCGAACGCGAGCCTGGGCAACCGCAATCCCGGCACCGAAGTCATGATGCTCAGCTATTCGGTGCCGTTCGCCTCGATGCTGGGCGCGAAAGGCTCGAAATAGGCCGGTTGACCAGCCACACGCCGATCGTCGCCAGCAGAAATCCCGCGCCCGCCCCCCAGCCGATATCCTCGCCCAGCACCAACCAGCCGAGAACCGCCGTGGTTCCCGGCGTGAGATAGAAATTGGCCGAGACTTGGCCGGCTTGCCCGCGCTTGAGCATGTACAGCAACAGCGCCATGCCGCCGAGCGAGATGGCGAAGGTCAAATAGAGCAGCGTGGCGACCGCTTGCGCGCTCCACTCGGCGCGAACGTCCTCCAAGCCGAACGACGCCGCGCCCGCGACGACCGCGGCCGCGCCCAATTGCACCGTGTTCGCGGGCACGAGCGCGCCCGCGCGGCAATGGCGCGCGTAATACAGCGTGCCCGCAACGAACGCGCCGACACCCGCGAGGGCGATCGCCATGGCTTCGAGCCGCTCCAAATCGTCCGCCTTCACGCCGACCACGAGCGCCACGCCCGCGACGCCGAACGCCATGCCGCACCATTGGCGCGCACGGAAGCGCTCGCCGAGGAAGTGCCCCGATAGCAGGGCGACCGCGATCGGATGCAGCGAGCCGATGAGCGCGATGGTCGCGGCGCTGATGCGCGCGAGCGCGAGATAGGAGCAGGCGAGATAGATACCGTTGATGAGCACGCCCGCGAGCACGAAATGATGCCATCGCCCGGCGAGCGCGGACCAGTCCTGGCGCGCGAGAAGCGCGACCGTGCCTAAAACAGATGCCGCCAAGACAAAACGCAGAAACAGAAAATAGAGCGGCGAAATATCCGGCAGCCCCATGCGCACGGCGACGAAGGCCGAGCTCCAGAGCAGCACGAACAGGGCGGGTATGGCGCGCGCGAGCGCCGCCTCGCTCATCGCGCGCGCGCGAACGCATCGCTCATCTTGCGCGCGAAAGCATCGCTCGTCTTGCGGCCAAACGCATCGCCCATCTTGCGTGCAAACGCATTGGGCGGCGCGGCGCTAGAGAATCGGATAGGAGCCGTCCTTGTCATGCACCTCGGAGCCGACGAGCGCCGGGGTGAAGACGCAGATAATCCGCATCCGGGTCTTGGCCGCGAGCTTGTGCCGGTCGTGCTGGTCCAGGCAGTACATCGTGCCCGGCCGCGCGGCGTAGGTCTTGCCGGTGCTCAAATCCTCGAGCGTGCCCTCGCCTTCGAGGATGTAATTGCCTTCGATATGGTTCTTGTAGTGGAGAACGGCCTCGCTTCCCGCCTCGATCGTGGTATCGGTCATGGTGAAGCCCACGCCGTCGGCGCGCGTGAGAAAGCGCAGGCTCGAACCGGTCGCCACCTTGCGGTGATTCGGGCCGCCCTCCAGGTCTTCCTTGTAGCGAACGATCATCGAAACCTCCCGCGTTGCCAACTCACAGAATGGGATAGGAGCCGGTTTCGTCGTGGGTTTCGGTGCCCACCAGCGCGGGCACGAAGACGACGACGATGCGGATGCGCGTCTTGCAGGTGACGCGGTGCCGGTCGGCCTTGTCGAGGGTGAACATCATGCCCGGCCGGATCTCGTGGCTGCGTCCCGAATCGAGATCCTCGAGCGTGCCCGTGCCCTCGACGATGTAATTGGTTTCGATGTGGTTCTTGTATTGCAGGGTCGCGACGCGGCCCGGCTCCATGGTGAAATCGACGATGGAAAACCCGACGCCGTCGCCGCGCACCAAAAGGCGGTAGCTTTCGCCCGCGGCGAGTGCGCGATGATGCGGCCCGCCCTTCAAATCCTCGCGATGCTTCACGATCATGGCGTCGTCCACCCCGGCTTCCGAGTCCATTTCGGAGCCGGCGAACTTTAGGCAAGTCGGCGCGCGAAAGCGAATCGCGCGGCCTTGCGCGGTTACCCGGCTGCGGGCGCCGTCTTGCGCCCGCCCCAAATCTGCATGGCGAAAATCGCCCCGACGATGAGCGCGCCGCCCGCAGCCTGAAGCGGCGTCAACACCTCGTCCAGCAAAAAATAGGACAGGACGATGACGAACACCGGCTCGGCCGAAAGCGTCAGGGCTATGCGCGTCGGCCCCGTCATGGACAAGGCGCTGAACATGGAAAACAGCGCAATGCCGTTGAGCGCGGCGATGGCGAACAAGGAGATCATGCCCCGATCGGTCGCCGGCAGGACGAAGCTGTCGGTCGCGAGGAAGGCGATCATGCCCACGAGCGCGCCGCAGGGCTGCATGTGCAGCATGATGCGCAGGCTGTCGACATTGCCGAGCGTCCGATTGGTGGCGACGATCAGGATGGAGAGACCCGCGGCGCTCAAGCCCGCAAGTGCGACCCCGCGTGCGTCCAAGTCCAACAGCGAGACCTGGAGCACGAGCGAGAGCCCCGCGAACGCCGCCGCGATCGAAGCGAGCTTCACCGGTGTCAACGGCTCGCCCACCACGATGCGCATCAAGATCGCGACCAGAAGCGGATAGACGTATTCGATGAGGACGGCGAGGCTGATGGGCACGAAGAGAAACGACGCGTAAATCGAAAGTGTCTGAAAGCACATGAGCACGCCGAGTGCGCAAGCGATCGCGCGCTGGCGCGGCCTCAGGCGGATGGGCTTGCCCGCGACCAACGCATAGGTCAGGAGAACCACGAACACGGCCGACAGCCGCACGCCGATGATCGCCTGGGGCGAGCCGCCCGCGGCATAGACCTCGCGCGCGAAGATCACGCTCATGCCAAAGCACAGCGCGCTCGCGATGCCCACGGCGAGGCCAAGCCAGGCGCGCCGACCAATGGACGCGGCACCGTGCGATTGCGGGTCGGTCATTCTGGCTCCCGCGCGGAGCTTATCCAAGGTGCGCTTGCGAACCTAGCGCGGCGGACGAGGCCCAATCTCGGGGGAACGCCCAATCTCGGGCGAACGTGCGGTCTCGGGGGAATGCGCGGTCTCGGGCGGGCGCGCGGTCTCGGGGGATCGGCGGGCGTGCGAGCGGCGCGCGAACGGGGTTCCGTTGGCGCCGGTCGCGGCCTAAAGTGCCCCGCGGCAATCGAAGCCCGCAACGATCAAGGGAGCGCCGCGATGGCCAAATTGATGTTCAATACCGTGACCATCGTCGGAACCGGGGTGATCGGCCGGAGCTGGATCCGGGTCTTTGCGCGCGCCGGATGCAAGGTTCGCGTCTTCGACCAAGATCCGGCGCAAGCCAAGCGCGCGGTCGATTGGCTGGCCGCCGATACGGCGCTCGATGTCCGGGAAGGCTTCATCGACGAGCAAACCCGCGCCCATACGCTCGCGAACGTGACCCTGCACGCCGATCTGGCCGAGGCGTTTCGCGGCGCGGGTTTCGCGCAGGAAAGCGGGCCCGAGAATCTTGCGGCCAAGCGCGCGATCTACAGCGCCATGGACAAGGCGGCGGCGCCCGATGCCATCCTATCGAGCTCGACCTCGGCGCTCGACATCGATGCCATCGCCGGCGATCTGCCGGGTGCCGCGCGCTGCATCATGGCGCATCCGTGCAACCCACCCCATATCGTGCCCGTGGTCGAGATCCTGGGCACGAAAAAAACCTCCGCCTCGGTGCGCCAGGCAGCTTGCGATTTCATGACCGAGCTTGGGCAGAAACCCGTCGTGCTTAATTTCTTTGTCACCGGATTTCTGCTCAACCGCATCCAAGCCGCCGTGGTGCGCGAGGCTTTTCTGTTGGTCGAAAGCGGCGTGGCCAATGCCGAGGACATCGATTCGACGATCAAGGACGGCCTTGCCTTGCGTTGGGCGTTCATCGGCTGCTTCGGCGCCAACCATTTGAATTCCGACGGCGGCATCAAGACGTATTTCGAGCGCTATGCCCAAACCTATCGCGATATGATCGCGGATTTGAAGAACGATGCTCCGGCCTTCGCGCCCGAAACCATGGCGCAGATTCAACGCGAATGCGGCTTTAAGCTCGGCGCCGAGAACATCCGCGCCTTCGGCCAATGGCGCGACCGGATGATCCTTCGCCTCAAGGCGATCAAGGCCAAACACCCGCGCCCATAAGGGCCGTTTCCAATCGCGGAGGGTTTCATGAGCGACATCGTCAAACTGAGCCGGTCGAACGGCGTGTTCGAAATCGTCTTCGACCGGCCGCCGGTGAACGCCATCGATGCGCCAACCAGCCGGCGCTTGGGCCAGGTGTTCGACGAATACCGGCGCGACGACGGCCTCAAATGCGCGATCGTCACGGCGCCGGGCGACCGCATATTCTCGGCCGGCTGGGACTTGAAGGCCGCCGCGCAGCAAGGCGAGAACGAGGACGCGGAATGGGGGGTGGGCGGTTTCGCCGGCATCACGCAGATGTTCGATTTGTACAAGCCGGTGATCGCGGCGGTGAACGGCCGCGCGATCGGCGGCGGCTTCGAAATCGCGCTCGGCTGCGACATCATCATCGCGGCTGAGACCGCGGATTTTTCCCTCCCCGAGGCCGCGCGCGGCGTGACGGCGGACGCGGGCGGGCTTCAGGTCCTGCCCCGGCGCGTGCCCATGAACATCGCGATGGAGTTGCTGCTGACCGGGCGGCGCATGTCTGCCGCGGAAGCGCACAAATGGGGCCTGGTCAATCAGGTCGTGCCCCTGGCGAAGCTCATGGACACCGCGCGCGAGTTGGCGCGCCAGATCGCCGAGGGCGCGCCGCTGTCCATCCAGGCGACCAAGGAGGTCGTTCGCGGCATCGAGGGCGTGCCTCTGCCCGAAACCTACCGGATGATCAAGGAACGCAGATTTCCGGTTCACGCCAAGATGCTGACCTCCGAGGATCACTTGGAAGGCCCGCGCGCCTTCGCCGAGAAGCGCAAGCCCGTTTGGAAGGGCCGCTGAGCGTTCCGATGGAATCCGCGCGGCTGCTTGTCGACCTGCTCGGTAAGGACCGGGCAAGCGTCACCGAGCTGTTGGAGGCGCGGTGCCGCGCGACGCCCGATGCGCCGTTCGTGCGCCACCAATCGGGGCGCTGGACCTATGGCGGGGCTTGGGAGGAAATGCGCCGCTTCGCGGGGTTTTTGTCCGTTCATGTCGAGCCGCGCCCGCGCGTGGCGATGTATCTGTCGAAGCGTCCCGAGGCGCTTTGGGCGTGGTTCGGCACCACGCTCGCGGGCGGTATTCACGTGGCGCTCAACCGCGCGCACAAGGGCGAACTGCTCGCCGACATGGCCCGGCGCTCGAAGGCGAAATTGCTGGTGACCGAGGAATCGGCCTGGGCGTCTTTGCCCGATCCCGCGCGCTGCGGCTTTTCCCGCGTTCTGTTCGTCGATGCCGCGCCCCGAAACGCGCACGTCCAAGGGGTCGAACTCCTTGATTGGGACGCGGTGCGCCGCGCGCCGCCAGGCGCGATCGTGCCGTCCGCGCCCTCCGATACGGCGAGCCTGCTGTATACCTCGGGCACGACGGGGCGCTCGAAGGCGGTGCTGGTGCCGCACAACATGTACGCGCGCGGCGGCGCCAATGTCGCGGCGGCCTTCGAATTCAAACCCAAGGATGTGATTCACGATTGGGCCCCGCTATCGCATATCGGCGGGCAGATGCACATGACGCTCGCCGCCGTTTCCTCGGGGGCGTGTCTTGCGCAGTACGATACCTTTTCGCGCACGCGTTTTTGGGATCAGATCGCGGAAAGCCGCGCGACCGCGTTCTTCGGCTTCTCGAACGTCCTGTCGCTGCTGATGATGGCGCCGGAAGGCCCAGCCGATCGTCGGCACACCCTCCGCGTCGGTCTCGTCGCGCACATGCAGGAAAAGGCGCAACTTGCCTTCGAGGCGCGGTTCGGCGTGAAGCTTTGGGACACCTACGGCATGAGCGAGGGCGAGCCCATGACCTTGCCCGCGCAAGGCGTGCCGCCGGGTTGTTCGGGCGCGCCCGGACCGGATTTCGAGCTCGCGATCGCCGACGAGAACGACAATCCTTTGCCCGCGGGCGAGGTCGGGCGCATCGTCATGCGCCCAAAGGTCGCCGACGTGATGATGAAGGCCTACGAGGACGACGACGACGCGACGCTCGATGCCTGGCGCAATCTGTGGTTCCACACCCAGGATTTAGGCCGTCTCGATGAGCGCGGATTTCTCTGGTACGTCGATCGCCTGAAACATTCGATTCGCCGCGCGGGCGAGAACATCTCGTCCGCCGAGGTCGAGCGCGCGCTGAAGGCGCACCCCGACGTGCACGATTGCGCGGTCGTGGGCGTGCCGGATCCCTTGACCGTCGAGGCGGTGAAGGCGGTGGTCGTGCCGCGCGCGGGCGCAAGCCTCGACGCGCCTTCCCTTCACGCCTATGCCGCGCGCGAAATGGCGCGCTTCATGGTGCCGCGCTATATCGAGATTCGCGCGGTTCTGCCCTATACCGATGTCGGCAAGGTCAAGCGCGACGAATTGCACGCGCCGGGCCCGGGGCTCTGGGACGCCGAGGAGCCGGGACGTGACCGTCTATAAGGCGCCGCTCGCCGATCTCGCCTTCGTGCTGCACGACTTGCTCGGCGTCGAGGAGGCGCTCGGCGCGCTGCCCGGCTGGCGGGACATCGATCGTCCGACCATCGAACGCATACTCGGCACGGCCGCTCTGTTCGCGGAAGACGAGTTGTTTCCGCTGAACCGAGCGGGCGACCGCGAGGGCTGCACCTTCGAGAACGGCGAGGTCCGCACGCCAACCGGCTTCAAGGCCGCGTTCGCGCGCTTCGCCGCCGGCGGCTGGTGCGGCCTGACCGCCCGGGAAAAATGGGGCGGCCAGGCCCTGCCCCAGATCGTCGATACCGCCGTGCTCGAAATCTGGGGCTCGGCCAATCTGTCGTTCAGCGATTACGGCCTCGTCATTCCGGCGGCGGTCGAGA
>CAMAPP010000014.1 GCA_945860095.1 Rhizobium sp. Q54
GTCCTCGTTCAAGGCGCCGGTTGCGAACGCCCCCGACGCGAGCGCAAGCAGCGCCGCGGCCAGCGGCGGCAGTCCGACGGCATAGGCCAGGACATAGACGAGCGCCGAGGCGAGGCCGAGAAGCGCGCCGACGACCGGGAAGGCGCGCATGGCGCGCGCCAGGTCCACAACCGCTTCGTCCGCGCCGGCGGTTGCGAGGCGCGGCAATCGCGGCGCGCGGGTGAGAAAACCGAGCGCCGCAGAAAAATCGCTCCGCCAATCGGCCCAGCGGTCGGCGGATGGGAAAATCGGGGTCGAATCGCTCATGTCTCGGCGGCTGTCCCTATCGTATCCGGGGTCGTCTCCCGTGCGTGGATGCGCGCGCGGCGGGGTTCGGACCGCGCCGCGCCAATGCGTGCCATGGCCGGGGCGAATCCGCTGGCCTGGGTCGCGGCCACGTTATAGGACAGAGCGGCCTGGGAACACAGAGCGCCCTTGGAACATGGAGCGCCCTTGGAACAGGGGGCGGCTTTGGAACATAGAGCGCCCTTGGAACATAGAGTGCCCTTGGAACATGGAGCGCCCTTGGAACAGGGGGCGTCCTGGGAACATGGGGCGGCTTCGGAAACAGGGATCGGCTTGGGGGAGGCAAAGATGGGCCGTTTGATCGAACTGAGCCGCGAGATATCCGACGGCATGGCCGGGATCAATCCGCGCTATAGCGTGCGAGTTCGCCCGTTTTCGACCCGCGAGGATAGCGCCAAGGCCTTGGGCGGGCAGGCAAGCTTCGAAATCTCCGAGGTCGCGTTCCAGGTGCCCATCGGCACCTACATGGACTCTCCCTATACGCGCGACCCCGAGGGCCGGGATATCGGCGCCATCGGCATCGAGGAATTGGTTCTCCCGGGCCTTCATATCGATTGCCGCGCGCTGGGCGCGCGGCCCTTCGGCGCCGTGCGGCCCGAGGACCTGCCGCCCGCTTCCACGCTCAAGGGCCGTGCGGTGCTGTTCGATTTCGGCCGCGCGGCGCATTACGGCGAGAAGGCCTACGACGAATCCCCGCCCTTCGTGTCCACGGCCGCGGTCGATGTCCTGATCGCTTCGGGCGCGCGCCTGGTGGGCGTGGACAATCGCAGCCCCGACGACAACCGCGATCCCGCGCGCCCGGCGCACACCCGATTGCTGCGCGCCGAGGTCTTCATCGTCGAAAATCTCATTGGCCTCGACCGCCTGCGCGGCCGGGAGTTTCGCTTTTTCGCCATTCCGTTGCGCGTGAAGGGTGCATCGTCCTTTCCCGTTCGCGCCTTCGCCGAACTGCCCGGCGCATGAACCTTGCGCACCTCGACGAGGTGCGGGCGCTGTTCGCCGAGCTGCCGGACGGCGACGACGCGGCCGCGGCGGAGGTGGCCGCGCGCGAGGCGCATTTGATCAAGCCCGCGGGCGCGCTCGGCCGGCTGGAGGAACTCGTCGGCTGGCTCGCGCGCTGGCAGGGCCGCGCGCCCCCGCGCCTGGAGCGGCCGCGCGTCGCGGTGTTCGCCGGCAATCACGGCGTCGCCGCGCGGGGCGTGAGCGCCTATCCGGCCGAGGTCACTCAACAGATGGTGCGCAGTTGCATCGCCGGTGGCGCGGCGGTGAACCAGATTTGCAAGCTCTTCGACGCCGATTTGCGCGTGTACGAAATGGCGCTGGAGAAGCCGACGGCCGATTTCACGGCCGCGCCCGCCATGGCCGAGGGCGAATGCGCGCGCGCCATCGCCTACGGCATGATGGCGGTCGAGCCGGGCATCGACGTGCTGTGCTTGGGCGAAATGGGCATCGCCAACACCACCGCCGCCGCCGCGCTGTGCCATGCGCTGTTCGGCGGCACGGCCGAGGATTGGACCGGGCCGGGCACGGGCGTCTCGGGCGCGGCGCTCGCGCGCAAGCGCGCCGCGGTCGCCGCCGGCGTCGCGCGCCATCGCGGCGCCTGCCGCGACGGCCTCGATGTGCTCCGCTGCCTGGGCGGGCACGAGCTCGCGGCGATTCTCGGGGCGGTGCTGGCCGCGCGCATGGCGCGCATTCCCGTCGTGCTCGACGGTTTCGCCACGACCGCCGCCGCCGCGATCGCCTGGTCGATGCGGCCCGACGCGCTCGATCACTGCGCGGTCGGCCACCGTTCGAGCGAACCCGGGCACGAACGCCTGCTCCGCCACCTCGGCAAACGGGCGGTGCTCGATCTCGACCTGCGCTTGGGCGAGGCGACGGGGGCGGTGCTCGCGCTTGGCGCCTTGCGCGCGGCCCTGGCATGCCACACCGGCATGGCGACCTTCGCCGAGGCGGGGGTGAGCGGCGTCGTCGATTGAAGCGGGGCCGCTCGGGGGCCGCTTCCGGGCCGGCGCCTTACTCGCCGGTGCGCAGCAGCAAGCCCTCGCGCCGCGCGACCTTGAAACTCCAGAGGAACAGCAGCGCCGCCAGTGCCATGTAAACGAGATCGAGCACGACGGCGGTCGCGAACAGATCGACGCGAAACGTGCCGTGGAACAGCACATCGCGCATGCCCTCGAAAACGTGGGAGGAGGGCAGCGCCCAGGCAACCGGCCGGAGCCACGCAGGCAAGACGTCGATCGGATAGTAAACGCCCGATATGGGCGCGAGCGCGAACACCATGAGCCAGGCGAGATTTTCCGCCGCCAGGCCCCAGCGCAACAGAATGGCCGTGATGGCGATGCCGATGGCCCAGCCGAAAACCAGCAGCAGCGAGAAATAGGCGAGCAGCGGTAGGCCCATGGTGAAGATGGAGTAGTGATAGAGCGGGATCGCGAGCAGCGCCGCCGGCACGATGCCGACCACGGTGCGAATCGCGCCAATCAGCATGAGCGACAGGCAAAGCTCGTGCGGCCTCAGCGGGCTCATGAACAAATGGCCGAGATTGCGCGACCACAATTCCTCGAGGAAGGAAATCGTCACGCCCAATTGGCTGCGGAACAAAACGTCCCACAGCAACACGCCCGCCAGCAGCACGCCGCTCGCCTGCGCCACCCACGAGCTATTGGTCATCAGGAACTGCGTCATGAAGCCCCACAGCAGGACCTGCACGATCGGCCAATACATGAGTTCGAGCAGGCGCGGCCAAGACCGGCGCAAAATATAGACGTGGCGCAACACCATCGCGACGATGCGGTTGGCCGAACGCGCAAGCGACGCGCCCATCGTCATGGCGCGGTGCGCCCGTGCGTCATGGCGCGGTGCGCCCGTGCGTCATGGCGCTGCGTGCCCGCGCTTGCGCGCGATGTCGAGATACACTTCCTCGAGCGTTTCGCGTCCGTAGCGGCGGATGAGATCGCCGGGCGCGCCGCGGTCGACGATGCGTCCGGCGCGCATGATCATGACCTCGTCGCACAGCCGCTCGACCTCGACCATGTTGTGCGAGGCCATGAGTAGCGCCGCGCCGCTTTCGCGCCGATAGCCGTCGAGATAGCCGCGCACCCAATCTGCGGTGTCCGGATCGAGCGAGGCGGTGGGCTCGTCGAGCAGCAGGAGATCCGGCCGGTTGAGCAGCGCCTTGGCGAGCGATACGCGCGTCTTCTCGCCCGCCGACAGGCTGCCCGTGGGGCGCTTCAGGAAACGCTCGAAATCGAGTTCCCGCGCCAGACGCGCGATGCGCGATGCGCGCTCGGGGATGCCGTAAAGCCGGGCGAAGACCTTGAGATTCTCCGCGACGGTCAGCGCGCGCGGCAGCTCGACATAGGGCGAGGAGAAATTCATGCGCGGCAGCGCCCGGTAGCGGTCGTCCGCCATGTCCACCCCGAGACAGCGAACCTCGCCCGCGCTCGGCTTGACCAGGCCCATGAGCATGGCGAGCGTCGTCGTCTTGCCCGCGCCGTTGCCGCCGAGCAGGGCGACGATCGTGCCCTGGTGCACCTCGAAGCCGAGATCGTCGACGGCGAGGACGGAGCCGTAACGCTTAGACAGGGACATCGCGCGGATTGCCGGTTCGGCCATGGCGGCATGATGGGCAAAAGCGCGCATTTGGGCCAGCACGTTGACGGATTCCACGCGTTGCCGGATTCCGTGCGGCCCGCGCCGGTAAGGATGCATGGCCGTGCCGCGTATGGCAGTCTGCCGCGATGAACGACGCCGCCGATAATCCCCCAACCGCGCCCGAGCCCGACGCCATGCGTCTTTTGGTCGAGGGCTTGCGCGCGCCCATTGCCCTTGTCGCGCCGGCCGAGGTGATCGAGTCGTTCCTGCCCTTGCTTGCCGACTGGCCGGTCGAAATTCTCGCGCACGAAAGCCCGGACACCGGCACGCCGGAGCTTGTGGTTCGGCGCACCGACGGCGGTTACGCCGTGCCCTGCCCCGGCACGGCCTCGGCCGCATGCCCATCGGCGGCCGAAGCGGCCCACGCGCTCGTCGGCGCGTTGGTCGGCGTGCTTCTGTTCGGCCGCGAAGACAGCGTCTGCCTGCATGCATCCGCCGTTCAGTCCGCGGCGGGATTGCTGGTGTTCATCGGCCCGTCGTTCGCCGGCAAGAGCAGCCTCGGCGTGCACGCCGCCGCGCAAGGTGCGCGGTTCTTCGGCGACGACATGATCTTGGTCGAACTCGGCCAAACGCCGCACGGGCGCGCGCTCGGCCTCAAGGCCAAATTGCGCCTGCCCATCCCGCCCGATGCTGGCGCCCCATTCCACCGATACGTTGCGGCCCGCGCCACGGCCGAGCCGGGCGATATCGTCCGGCTCGATCTCGAAGCAACCGAAGCGGCCTCGTTCGGCGAGGCGCGCAAGATCGCGGCGCTGATCGCCGTGACGCGCGCGCCTGGCGCGCCCACGACATTGGGCACGGCTGCACGCGCCGAAATGACCCAGGCGCTGGTGCGTCACGCCTTCGCGCCGGGGATTGCGGTGCCCGCGCTGGTCGCGCGCATGGCCGCGCTCGCGGCGGCGGTGCCGTGCCGCAATCTGGTTTTCGAATCGAGCCTGGCCGCGGCGGCGGCGGCGCTTGGCGCCTATGGCGGGCCGGCATGAACCGCCACGTTCAGCGTCCGGGCGTGAGCGCAACCGATGTCGACGGCGATATCTTCCTCGTCGATCCGGACAGCGAGGAGGTGTTTTATCTGAACGCGCTTGCCTCGGGCCTTTGGCGCATCGTCGAGGCGCCCGCGACGCTTGCCGAGGCGCAGGCGACCGTGCGCGCGGCTTTTCCCGACCGTCCCGCGGGAGAATTGGACCGCGACGTGGCCGACGCGCTCGAGGCCCTACTCGCGCGCGGCTTCGTGATCAACGTTCCTTGAAGGCGTTGCTGGTCGTGCTTTCCATCCGGTCGGTCAGGTAGGACAGAATGGTTCGCCGGCCGATCTTGAAATCGACTTCGGCGGCCATGCCGGGCTGGACCGGCATTTGCCCCGGCTTGTCGCCGAGATAGGTGCGGCTCGTGCGCACGATCACCGGAAACAGGTAGTCGCGGGTCTTCGGATCCTCGACCGCGTCGGCCGAAATCTGTTCGACCACGCCGTCGAGCGTGCCGTGGCGCACGTAGTCGTAGGTCGTGATCTTGACCTTCGCCGCCTGGCCCACGGCGATGTAGCCGATGTCCTGATTGGTGACTTGCGCCTCGATGACGAGGGAATCGCCGATGGGCACGATATTCATGATCGGATCGCCCGGGCGCACCGATTGTCCCGCCGCCGCCACCGTGAGTTTTTGCACGATGCCGTCCACGGGCGCGCGCAATACCATGTTGCCGAGACGCGACCTCTGCTGCTGCATGACGCGGTCGGCGACGTCGCGCTCTCGGCGGGCGACCATGAGCTTGTCGAGGGATTCCGCCGCCGCGTCCTGATCGACCGAATTGCGCCGATTGAGCGCCTCGGCGAACTGAGCCTGCACGGTGGTGAGCTGCGCCGACATTTGTGCCATCTGGCCTTCGGTGTCGGTCACCTGGCGCTTGATCGAGAGATACCGGAGCTTGGGGAAATAGCCCTTGTCCGACAGGCTGGCCGTCGCGCGTTCCTGTTCGACCAGAACGGCGAAACCTTCCTTGATCTTGGCGAGCTGTTCGACGAGGCCGCCGGCCTCGCTGCGTTTCTGGCGCATGACGTCGTCGGCCGCGCCGCGGCGCGAGGCGAGACCCGCTTGGCGTTCGCGATACAGGCGGGCCTGGCTCGCCACCAGATCGGGCCGGGCGGCTTCGATGTCGGGGGTGAAGGCGAGCGCGACGCTGGTCACCTCGGCGGTCAGGCGAATGGTTTCAGCGGCGCGCGTCAGATAATCGTTTTCGGCCTTTGCCAGTTCCTGAATGACGAGCGTCGGATCGAGCTCGACCAGAATATCGCCCTCGCGCACGGCGCTGCCCTCGCGCACGTTTAGCGTCTTCACCGTGCCGCCATCGACGTGATTGATGATCTTCACGCGGCTGAAGGGCCGGACTTGGGCGTTGGCGGTGGCCACTTTGTCGACTTCGCCGATCGCGGCCCAGGCGATCACGACGACGGTCAGAACAGCCAGCGTCACGACCAATAACCTGGCGAGCGGAGAATGCTCGCGCTCGGCGATCGATTCGATCTCGGGCAGGAAATCGGCGTAATCGCCACGCGGCAGAATGGGCGGCAGATTGGGCAGACGCGGCACGGGCAGCAGCGAACGCAGACCCTTTTGGGGCGCGGGGCTTCCATCCGGCCTGGCCGGGGGCAGGGGTTCCAGCGCGCTCACGATTGGACCGCGCCGGGAGATGCAGGGCCCGAAGACGCGTGCGCGGAGCCCGGAGCCGGACTGGCGGCCGCCTGGTTTGCCGCGGTCGCCTCGGTCATGCGCTGCTTGGCGTACTCCACGATCTCGGTCGGCGGGCCGAGCTTTTCGATCCGGCCGTTGATGATGAATGCGACCTTGTCGGTAATGGCGAGCGGCGCGATGCGATGGGAAATCAGCACGATCGTTCGCCCGCGCGAGGCGCGCTTCAGGTTGCGCATCAACGCCGCCTCGGAGGCCACGTCGAGCGCGCTGGTCGACTCGTCGAGAATAAGGATGCGCGGATTGCGGATAAGGGCGCGCGCGATGCACAGCAATTGGCGCTGTCCGGCGGATAGGCCGCCGCCGCGCTCGGTCAGCACGGTGTCGTAACCTTGCGGCAAGCGCTGGATGAAATCGTGCGCGCCCACGAAACGCGCGACCGCGACGATGCGTTCGGGGTGTTTCACGGCCAAGCCGATGGCGATGTTGTCGCGAACGGTGCCGGAAAAAAGCTGGATATCCTGGGGCACGACGCTGGTTTGGCTGCGCAGCCAGGCGGGCGACATGTGCCGCACGTCCGTGCGGTCGATGAGCACGCGCCCGCTTTCCGGCTCGTACAGCCCTTGGATGAGGCGGCCGATGGTGCTCTTGCCCGAACCCGACGGGCCGATGATGCCCAAGATCGTTCCAGCCTCGATCGAAAGGTTCACGCCCTCGATCGCGGGCGGCAGGTCGTCCTTGTAGCGGTAGGCTACGTTCTCGAATTCGATATCGCCTCTGAGCGGCGGCAAGGGCGCGACCGCTCCCGCCTCCATCTCGACGGGCTCGGTCATGATCTCGTCGATTCGCTCGAACGCGGCGCGCACCTCCTGCAATTGATGGAGCGCGACGACCACTTGGCGAATGGGCGACAGGGCGCGCGCGGACAGGATATGGGCGGCGCTCGTCGATCCCGAGGGCTGCGTTGTGCCCGCCGACCGAGACACGGTCGCCGCCGCCGCCCAGAGACTGGCCGATCTCACGTCCCTAGCCCTCGTGGCGGCCTTGCTGGCCCCGCTCGAGCGCCGGATCGGCGCGCTGTTCGATCCGGCGCGGGTCGAAAAAGCCCGCCTATTCGCGCGGTTTCAGCATCGCGCCCATCTTCGCTGGATGGGCGTCCTGGCCGATGAGGGCGTCGAGGCCGTCTGCATCAAGGGTTTCGCCAACGCCCATGCGTTCTTCGACGAGCCCGAGGCGCGCATATCGGGCGATCTCGATGTTTTGGTGCGGCCGCGCGATCTTGCGCGCGCCATCGAGGTGCTGGGTGCGCGCGGCTTCGCCTTCCGCGAGGGCGAGGTGCCGCGCTGGGGCTTTGTTTCGACCGCCAGCTTCGCGCCCTTCGTCTCGGCCGACGGCGCGTGCAATCTCGATCTGCATACCGCCCCCGACAGCGATCCGCTCGACCGGGCGCTCGACGCCGAGGCGGTGTTCGCGCGCGCGCGCGAATTTTGCTTCGGCGGCATCCGGTTCCGCGTGCCTTCGGTCGAACACGCCCTGATCCTGTGCATTTCCAACGCGGCGAAAGACAAATTCGGAGCCTTCGCCGCCAACAAGATCATCGACGCCGCGAAATTACTGGCGCGCGCGTCCGTCCTCGACCGGCGCGCGGTCGAGGACATCCTGCGCCGCGCGAACATGATGCGCCCCGCCCGCGCCTTCATGGCCCTTCTGGCGGCGCTCGAGGTCGTGCCCAAGGGCGCGCGCTCATGGTCCTCGTGGCTGGCCGCTCCGCCCCGGGGTCTCGCCGCCGGCGAGTTTTCCCGCATGGTGCTCGATGCGCGCGCGCTCTATCCGGCCGAAGCCGGCAATTTCGCCAAGTTTCGGCGCGAATGGCTGCTTGCGGCCGAGCCTCGGGTCGCGTTGCGCCTCGCGGGACGGCGGCTTGCCGGGCTTTGGCGTCCGGCTTCGGGTGTGCCGCGATTTGCCGCCGGGCGCGCGAAAGGCTAGGTCTTTGGCCGTGAATGATGCCCCGTCGAGCACGGCCGTGAGCGAGGTGCGCTGGCGCGAGGCGCAAGCCTCCGAACGGCGTTATTGGGACGAAATGGACCTGGCGGAGCTGCTGCGCATCGCGGCGGAAAAGCCCGGTTTTCTTGCGCTATTAGGGCGCGAACGCCAAGCGGCGTTGTTCGACGACGCCGAGGTGTTCGAAATCGGCTGCGGCCCCCTGGGGTTGAGCGTGGCGTCGTTCTATGCCGGCAAGGCGGCCATGCGGCGCTTGGTGAAAATCGATCCGCTGCCGCGCCGGCATATACTCGACACGGCGGCGGCGCGGCTCGATTGGGCGCTTCCCTTCGTGCGCTGGCTTGAGACTTTGGCCGGAGAAGGCGAGTACCGGCAGGGCGCGGGCGAGGCGCTGTCGGGCGTGGCGGAGTTCGACACCGTGCTCAGCTACAACGTGCTCGACCATGTCCGCGATCCGGCGGCGATCCTGGCGAATGCCTATCGGGTGCTGCGTCCGGGCGGGCGTCTTTTGGTCGGGGTGGATTGCCTTTCGCTTGCCGGACGGCTGCGTTTCGAGCATTTGACGCGGCGTCTTGCGCGCGGCTCGATTCTCGTCGAGGCGCATCCGCATAGTTTTCTCGCGCGCGACGTCGCGGCAATGATCGGGCGTGCGGGGTTCAGGGATTTGGAAGTCCTCGGCCTTCCGGGCGCGCTCAAGCGCCGGATCGGCGGGTCCCATCGCCCGGCCTTTCTCGCGCGAAAATCCCGAACCTGAATGGCGGCCCCAGAGCGCATGACCCCAGAGCGCATGATCACGGAGCGTATGAAATGAAGACGAAAATTCTGGTGACCGGCGGGGCGGGCTTTCTCGGCTCCCATCTGTGCGAGCGCTTGCTGGCCGACGGCGCCGAGGTCATTTCGGCGGACAATTATTTCACCGGCGGCAAGGCGAATATCGTTCACCTAATTCCGAATCCCTATTTCGAGGCCATGCGCCACGACGTGACCCTTCCCCTCTACGTCGAGGTCGATCGCATCTACAATCTCGCCTGCCCGGCTTCGCCGATCCACTACCAGCTCGACCCCGTGCAGACGACGAAAACCTCGGTACACGGCGCGATCAACATGCTCGGCCTCGCCAAACGCGTGAAGGCGCGCATCTTGCAGGCCTCGACCAGCGAGGTTTACGGCGATCCCGAAATCCATCCCCAGCCCGAATCCTATCGCGGTAACGTCAATCCTCTGGGGCCCCGCGCCTGCTACGACGAAGGCAAGCGGTGCGCCGAAACGTTGTTTTTCGATTACCACCGCCAGCACGGCCTCGCCATCCGCATCGCGCGCATCTTCAACACCTATGGCCCGCGCATGCACGCCAATGACGGCCGCGTGGTCTCGAACTTCATCGTCCAGGCGCTCAAGGGCGAGGACATCGCAATTTACGGCGACGGCAGCCAGACGCGCGCGTTCTGCTATGTCGACGACCTGATCGACGGCTTGGTTCGCCTCATGGCCGCGCCCGAACCATTCACGGGTCCGGTCAATCTCGGAAATCCGGCCGAGATGACGATCCGCGAGCTTGCCGAGACGATCATCCGTCTCGCACGCTCGCGCTCGAAGCTTATCTTCAAGCCCTTGCCGCAGGACGATCCGCGCCGGCGCTGCCCGGACATAGCGCTCGCCAAGGCGGAACTGGGTTGGACGCCGAAAGTCGGGCTCGAGGACGGACTTGAGCGGACGATTTCCTATTTCCGCTCGGTGCTCTGAGGGCGCCGCGCGTCGAAGCGGCGCAACCAGGAAGCCAGTCGCGCGCGGTGATCGTGCCAGGTATTGGCTTCGGCCTTGGCGCGCGCGGCCGCACCCATTTGGTCGAGTAGAGCCCGGTCGCGGTACAACCGCGCGATGCGCTCCATCAACGCCTCCGTGTCGCGCATCGGCACGATGAAGCCCTCGCGCCCGTCCTCGACCAGCGAACCCGCGTTCGGCGTGGTGATGACCGGCAGGCCGCTGGCCATGGCCTCCAGATTGGCGAAGGCGGAGCCCTCGTGGAGGGAGGGAAAGACGAAGATATCGGCATTGCGATAAAGCCGGTGCACCTCGTGATGGGGCACATGGGCGATGTGGCGGAACAGATTGCGATAGGGCTTGAGTCCGCTTCCGCCGCCGATCACTAGGCCCGCGAGCACGAGTTCCACGTTCGGCAGGGCAAGACGCCGCACGGCTTCGAGCAGATATTTGATGCCTTTCTTCTGGCCGATCTGGCCGACGAACAGGATGCGAAACGGCGCCTCGGCCGCGCGAGGCGGTCCGGGCGCGAAGCGTTCGATATCGACGCCGTAGGGCAGCATGGCGATGCGCGCGGGGTCGGTGCCGTATTCGACGAGCGAATCGCGCACGTACTCGGACGGCGCCAGGATCCAGTCCGCTTCGATGGACTCGGGCCGCATCGCCTCGCCGATTTCAAGCGGCAAATGGGTGCTGAGAGAATCGGCGAAGTCCGGGCACAGCTCGGCCTCCTCCCGGTACGTCGTCAGCGCCTTGAGCACGTGGCCGGTCACTTGGTTGAGCACCGAGATCGTGCCCAAGCGCCGCGCGGCGCGAATGGTCGCTAGCGCCTGGCCGTCATGCGCGATGACGATGCGCGGCGGGGCGGAGGCGATGCGCCGGGCGACGTGGCGATCGAAGGCCGCATCGCGCCACAAGATGATGCGCGCCAGACGCCGCTCGGGGATACCCAGGCGCTTAAGCGCGATATAGGCGATTTCCATCCAAGGGTGGATACGGACATGCGCCGACTCGACTTCGGGGTCGAAGCGGCGCATGAGTTCGCGCTTGAGCGAACCGCCCAGTGCCGCGGGCAAGGCTTCGGCGAGGCGCGCGAGAACACTCCCGCGCATATAATAGAATCCAGTTTCAAAACGCGCGGGATAGCCGAGCGCGCGCAGCGCCGCGAAGATTCGGTAGGCCTGGGTGTTCGAGCCGCTGTGCGACAGGACGATCTCGGGCAGGCTCACCGCTTTTTCCACTCCGCGATCGCGCGCCGATAGACCTCGAGATAACCCCGCGCCATCGCCTCGCGCGAAAACCCTTGCGCCCAAATCGGCCCTTCGGTCGCCACGCGGCGGCGATGGGCGTCGTCGTCCATCAGGCGCGCGATGCCGGCGGCGATGGACAACGGTTCCGTTGGGTCGCAGGCGATGCCGAGCGGCCCCGTCACTTCGACGAGGCCGCCGGTATTCGACACCACGCAGGGAGTGCCGCAGGCGAGGCTCTCGATGGCGGGCAGACCGAAACCTTCGTGGAGCGAGGGGAATACAAGACCCAAGCTCGCGCAATAGAGCATGGCCAATTCGGCGGCGCTCACGCCGCGCGCCAGGACCACCAGTCGATCGGACACGCCCGCCTCGGACGCGAGCGCTTGCAAACGCTCGATGCGGCCCGGAACCGCGTGATAGGCGCCGATACTGACCAGGTACGGTGGCTCGCGTCCTTGGGCGCGCATGGCGGCGAGCGCGCGGACCAGTCCGAGCGGGTTCTTGCGCTCGGTAAGAACGCCCACATGCATGACATATGGTCCCTTGATGGCATGGCGCACGCGAACCGCTTCGTGGTCGCCGTCGAAGGGCTTGAAAATGTCGAGATCGATGCCGTTGCGCACGACATCGACGGCATCGGGTCGCGGCGCGTAACGGGTCCGGAAATCCTCGCCGACCGCGTCCGACACCGCCACCACGCGGTCCGCGCGCGCCATTCGCGCGCACAACGCCCGATAGATCGGCCAGCCCTGGCGCACCTTGTCGAAGAATTCGTGCAGGGTCACGACGCTCGGGCACAGAAGGCCCCGGGGCGGCGGCGCGTGATCGAGAAGATGCAGCACATCGAGCGGCGGCAGCTTCAAGCCGAGTTCCGTTTCGGCGAATTGCACGAGCGTCAGATACTTCCACCGCCGGTCGAGCAACGGACATAGCCCGCGCCAGCCCACGACCGCGATTTCGTGGCGCGGCGCCTCGCGGACCAATTCCTCGACCGGGCGCGGCAAGGGCCCATGATCGACGAGCGCGATCAACACGGCTTCGTCCGCGACGCGCGCGAGGCCTCGCCACAAGGTCTCGGAGACCATGCCCACGCCGCCCAAGGCGCCTTCGGGGGAGTTCCGGTAGGCGCGTTGCAGCCAACGTAGATCGAGACCGATGCGCATCCTAACTCCGCCAGGCGCGCACGGCGCTTTGGATATTCCGCCAATCCTCGGCGCGGGGCGTCATCAAAGAGACGAACGCGACGCCGTAGATATTGCGCGCGTGCCAGACCGCCATGGCCGTACCCGCGCTCTGTGCGACCACGAAGGACCAAGCCGCGCCGCGAATCCCGAGAATTGGGACCAGCGTCGCCAATGCCAGCACGCTGGCGATAACGGTCACGGTTTCGATGCGTCCGATCGCGCGCGTCCGGTCATAGGCCTTGGCGCCTTGAACCAAGAGTTGTTTCAGGCCGTAGGGTACAGCGCCAAGCGCCAGAATCCGCACCACGGGGACGGCATCGAGGAAAGCGCGACCGTACAGGATCTCGATGAGCAAGGGCGCGAGCAAGGCCAGCGTTACCGCGATGATCGAGACGGCGACGGCGGTCACGCGCAGAAATCGTCCGAAGACCGCGGCGCGCGCGGCCGCGTCGGTTTGCGCCGCGACACGCGGCAAGGCGATCGCACCCAGCAAGCCGACGACACCGCTGGCGGCTCCGGCAAGGCTGGCGCCGACGATGTAGAAACCGAAATTGGCCTCGCTTTCCCATTGCGAAATCAACACCTGGTCGAGCCTTTCGCCCATCACCAGCAATGTGCTGCCGCCCGCGATGGGCAGGCCGTAGGTGACGAAACCGCGCATAAGCGCACGATCAGGCCGCCAACCGAACCAGCCCTCGCGGCCGATCAGCGTGGCCAGGAGGCAATAGGTGAGTACGGCGCCGACCAGGGAGGCCAAGGCGAGGGACTCGACGGAAACCGCGCCGAATGCCCAAACGGCCAAGACGCAGCCGAGATAGAGGAAAGCCGCCAAGATCCGCATGGCGTTCCAGGTCACGAAGCGCAGGCTGCCCTGAAACATTCCATTGGCAAACGTCGCGAGCATGATCATCGGCACGATCAGGATGTAGAGATAGCTCGTCTCGACGACCTCCGCGCGGAAGCGGCTGTTGAGGAGCCAGACGAGAGTCCCCGCCAGGGCCATCAACGGCAAGGAAACCGCAAGGCCGAGCGCTTGACCGGTGGCGAAGATTCTTGCCATCGGGGCGCTGCGCGTCGCCGCCGCTTGCACGATGGCATCGACCACGAGCGCGACGCCGAGCGAGGCGAGGAGCTGCGGCCACAACAAAATTGCGGCCAGCTCGCCGCGCCCCACGGGTCCCAACAGGCGCGCGGCCAGAACTCCCGTGACCAGATTCGCGCCAGCTAGCAGCACGAAAGCTATGGCGGAGACGACCAAATCCTTCATCGTGCCCGATCCGACTCGGCGCGTTCCGCCGCGTCAAGGCGCGCGCGCGCGGCGGCGATCACGCCGTCGGGCGAAATTCCCGTCAAACATTCCTTGGCGCGCTCGACGCATACCGTGAGCTCGCAGCCGAAACAATCGGTCTTATTGTAGAACACCACATGGCCCGCGCCGTGCGGGAACCAGACTCCCGGCTTGTTGCGCGCGCTGAAAACGGCGACGGTCGGCGTGCCGACCGCGGCCGCGAGGTGCATGGGTCCGCTGTCATGGCCGAGATAAAGCCGCGCGCCCTCGAGCACGAGAGCACTCACCCGGGGACTGGCAACGCCCGTGAGATCGAGCACCGGCCCGGGCCAGCAGGAAGCGACGGCGCGCGCGCGTTCGCCTTCGTCCGCGGAACCGATCAACGCCAATCCCCAGCCTGGACGCGCCAGGCCTTGAATGGTGCGAGTCCAGTTCTCCGCGCCCCAGTCCTTGGCGTCGATCTTGGTGCCGACCCCGATCGCGAGATAATGCCCAGCACCCGGCCAGGAGCCGAGCACACGGCGGGCATCCGCCCGTTCCTCGGCCGTGAAGCGCAAATCCCAGCTCTCGCGCCGGTCGAGCGCCGCATCGCCCAAGGATGCCAGGCAGCGCGCCAAACGCGCGGTTTCGCTTTCCCAACGCCCCTCCTTGGGCAGATAGCGCGGCTCCGCCAAATCCTCGCTGGTCGGCGCGCCGATGATTTTTGGAATGGCGCAGGCGCGGAAGAAGGCGATATCGCGCCAGATGGCCGCGCGCCCGCGCGCCTCCGTCAGATAGACGAGCACGTCGGGCGCGAAGGCGCGGATTTCGCGGCGCAGTGCGTAAAGCACCGCGGCGCCGCGCGTGCCTTGGGGATAACGGATATGGCCGTGGACGAGACCGCTCGCGCCCAACACGTCCAAGACCGGCGTGGCCTTGGCCGCGACCGGAACATTGGTCAGAACGCGGCGCTCGGCATCGGGAAAGGCGCGGGCAACGAGGTGAAAGCACGGCAGCGATACAACGGTATCGCCGAGGCTACCCATGCGGAAGATGAGGACGCGCCGGACCATCGCGGCGTCAGACGCCGAACGAGCGGTGAACCAGGCGCGCCCAGCCGCGCAAGCCCCGCTCGCCGGAAAAATCTCCGCCCTCGCCCGCGAGCCATTCGCGCACCGGCGCCACGAATCCGGTTTTTTCCCTGCGGGCGATCTCGGCGGGTAGGCGACGCGGCAAGGCCTCGATCATCCGCCGCTTGCCGGGCGGCCGGCATCCCGCGATGGCGGGTGCCAAGTCCCGAAGCAAATGGGTGTCCACGAAGGGCACGCGAATCTCGACGCCGTGCGCCATCCCCGCCCAATCCGCGTCGCGCAGCAAGCGGTTGCGCATGTACATGGTGAGCTCGAGCGCCGCGATTTTTTGCCGCGCGCGCGGCAGCGGCGATTCGATTTCTTCCAGCCGCACGATCGGGTCCAGCGCCTTCCAGCCCTCGCGCACCAGATCGGGGTCGAGCAGCTCCGGCAATTCCCACGGCATGAACAACCCCCGGCGCAACAGATAGGCGCCCGCATAGCTGGTGCCGTATTCGAGCAATCCCGCATATTTGGGCGAACTCATGTGGCGGAGAAAGGGCGCGCTCACGACGCGAAATCCGCGACCCAATGCGGGGTAGGCGGCGAAGGGGCGCAATCGGCGAACCGCCTTGGGGATTTGCGCAAAGCTCGGATAGCCGGCGAACAATTCGTCGCCGCCCAAGCCCGACAAGGCGACCTTGAGTCCGGCTTGGCGCGCCGCGCGCGCGACGAAATAGACGTTCACGCCATCGGTCGTAGGCTGATCCATGGCCTCGAACAGCGCCGTGCGCGCGGCCGCGAAATCCCCGCGCGCGATATGCGCCGCGTGGTGCCGGGCGCCGAAGGCGCGCGCGACGCGCGCGGCCAAGGGCGCCTCGTCCGCGGGCGTGCCGCGGAACGCGTCGAAGCCCAGCGTCACGGTGCGCAAATCCGCGCCGCGTTCCTCGGCGGCAAGCGATGTCAGCGCACCCGAATCGAGGCCGGCGGAAAGAAACACCCCGACCGGCGTGTCGGCGACGAAATGGTGCTTCACGCTATCGGCCAGAATCGCGCCCAGGCGGTCGCGATCGAGGGGTGCGGCCGGGCGGTCGAGCGCGGCGGTCAGGTCGAAGAAGGCGTGCGGCGTCCCGACGCCGTTCGAATCCGCCCACAATGTATGGCCCGCCGGCAGGGCCGCGATATCGCGGTGGAGTGTGTGGGGATCGGGTACGTGGCCCCACAAAAAGAATCCCACATGGCCGGCGGCCGAAGCGCCGTTGCCCGCCCGCCCGCCCGCTTGCAGCGCCTTGACCTGCGAGGCAACGCGCAGCGTCGCGCCGTCATCGGCATAATAAAGCGGCTTGATCCCGAAGGGATCGCGCGCGAGCAACATGCCGCGCCTGCGCGCGTCCCAAATGGCGAAGGCGTACATGCCGCGCAGATGGCGCACGCAATCGGCGCCGTCGCGGTCGTACAGATGCAACAGAACCTCGGTGTCCGACTGAGTGACCAGCACGCGGCCTTGCGCCGCGAGCTCCGCGCGCAAGGCGCGGAAATTGTAGATCTCGCCGTTGAACGTGATGACGGCGGCGCCGCTTGCAAGGGCCATGGGCTGATGGCCGCCTGGCGACAGATCGATGACCGCGAGACGGCGATGACCGAACGCGGCGCGGCCGTCCCCGGACGTCCAGATGCCGCGATCATCCGGTCCGCGGGCGGCCATGGCGTCGGTTATCCGGCCGAGTTCTCGCCCATCCACCGGACCCGCCGCGCCGCCATGGGCGAATAGGGCGGCAATCCCGCACATTATTTGACGGCCACGGCCAGGAAATTTTGGCTGAAAATGACGTCGCCATCGATATCGCCGGTTTCCACCGCGCGGTACAGGCGCAAAATCGCGCGAAAGAAATGCCAAAGTACCCAGCGCACGGCGCTTTTTGCGCCGTGGGGAATCGGGCGATCCTCGAAACATTCGACGCGCGCAAAACCCGAGGCGGTCAGCAATTGACCGATCGAGGCTCGGGTGAAGGCGATTTCATGAGTGAAGTCGCCGTATTGCGAGGCGCCCGGAAACGGCCCCTCGGCATTGCAGGTGTGCACGATGAAACGCCCGTCGGGCTTGAGCGCGCGCAGCACCCGATCGACGAAGACCACGATCTCGCCTTTGGTGAAATGTTCGATGACGTCGAAGGCGATGATCGCGTCATAGGCGCGCTCGGGCGTGTTTGCCAACGCTTCCAGGACATCCCCCTCGCGCACGCCGGCGATGCCGAGCTTGGCGGCGAGGGCGATCTGTTCGGGCGAGCGGTCGATGCCGGCGATGTTTGTGTAGCCGAGGCCGCGCGCGAAATGGATGAGCGCGCCCGGTCCGCAGCCAAGCTCGAGGATCGCGGCATTGCGTGCGAGCGGAAAATGGCGGCGCACCAGGCGCTCGAGATAGGGGCGGCGGGGCGCGAAATCGGCAAGCGTCGTCCGGCCCGCCAAATCGCGGCGGCTGCGAGTATAGGCGGCATAAATGCGCGCCCGGTAATACTCTTGGCTCATGGCGTCTCCCGGCCCTTTCGAAGCAACCCACGTGCCATCGCAAGACTAGGCGCGGTAAGCGATTTTGTCACGATGTTTCAATAGTTTGCCTAGGGTTTGAGGGCGTCCAGGGGGGTCCTGGGCCGGGGGGTGCGGGGCTGGTATGAAGGGGGATGCGAATTCTTCACGCAATTTCGAGCCTCGCGCCCGCGCTCGGCGGCCCGTCCAAGGCCTGTATCGAAATGGCGCGGGCGGTCGCGGCGCGCGGCCATGAGGTCGAGATCTATACAACCGATTGGGGCCTTGAGGGCAAGGTTCCCGCCGATGGCCGGGCGGTCGAGGACGGCGGCGTCGCCGTGCGCTATTTCCCCGTCCATGCCCCGCGCTTCTGGAAGACTTCCCTGCCGATGTGCGCCGCGCTGCGGCGGAACATTGCCGGTTTTGACGTCGTCCATCTTCATTCGCTTTATCTGTTCCACGACTGGGCGGTGCCGGTGCTATGCCGGCGCGCGGGCGTGCCCTATATCCTGCGGCCCCACGGTACGCTCGATCCCTATATCCGCAGGCGGCATCGCTGGCGGAAGGCGCTGGCGGAGGTTCTGTACCAGGATCGCGCCCTGCGCCGCGCGGCGGCGATTCACTACACGACCGCGGAGGAAATGCGCCTGGCCACGCCGCCCGCCCATGGCGCGCGGGGGATGGTGGTGCCGAACGGCTTCGACCTCGCCGAATTCGACCGCATGCCGGACGGCCATGGGTTTCGCGCGCGCTATCCCGAAACCGCCGGGCGGCGCATCGTCTTGTTCCTCGGGCGGCTGCACGGAAAAAAAGGCCTCGACCTTCTGATCCCGGCCTTTGCGCGCGTTTTGGCCGCGCGGCCGGATTTGCACTTGATCGTGGCCGGGCCCGATGACGGCGTGGCGGCGGAGCTTGGGCGCTGGGTCGCGCGCGAAGGCATCGCGGGCCGGGTCAGCGCGATCGGCATGCTCGCGGGCGAGGACAAGAAGATGGCGCTCGCCGCCGCCGAGCTGTTCGTGCTGCCGTCCTATAGCGAGAATTTCGGCATCGCGGTGCTCGAGGCCATGGCGGCGGGTTTGCCGGTCCTGATTTCGGACCAGGTCAATCTGTGGCGCGAAATCTCCGATGCTTCGGCCGGCATCGTCGTCGCGTGTCGCGCGGACGCGGTCGAGGCAGGCCTTGCGCGTCTGCTCGACGACCCCGACATGGCGCGGCGCATGGGCCGGGCGGGTGCGGCGCTCGCGCGCGAGAAATTTACCTGGCCGCTCGTGGCGGCGGCGCTCGAGGCGCTCTATGTCTCGGTGCGCGTAAGCAAATAATCGCCGAGCGCGAGGACGTCCATCTTGGTGCGCAGGAAGCAGTCGAGCGCTTGCTCGGGCGTGCACACGACCGGCTCGTTCTCGTTGAACGAGGTGTTCAGAACCATGGGTACGCCGGTCTCGGCGGCGAAGCTCGAAATCAGCCGGTGATAGCGCGGATTGGCGCTGCGCGCGACGGTTTGCAGCCGGCCCGAACCGTCGACATGGCAAACGGCGGGAATGCGCTCGCGTTTCTCGGGCCGAATCTGGAAGACTTGCGTCATGAACGGCACGTCGTCGTCGGTCTCGAACCACGACGGCGCTTCCTCGCGCAACACCGAGGGCGCGAAGGGCCGGAAGCCTTCGCGCCGCTTGATCTTGCGATTGAGGACGTCCTTCATGTCCGCACGGCGGGGGTCGGCGAGGATCGAGCGGTTGCCGAGCGCGCGCGGCCCCCATTCCATCCTCCCCTGGAACCAGCCGACGATCTTGCCGTCGGCGATGGCGCGCGCCACGCGCCCACAGAGCGCGCCTTCGTCGCTTATGCGCTCGGGACGGCAGCCGGATGCTTCGATTTCGCGTGCGCGCCCCGCCAGTGCCGCGCGCACGGCTTCGTCGGCGTATTCCGGTCCCCAATGCGCATGATCCATGACGAAGCGCCGCGCGCCGCCCGTGCGCCGCCAGATCTCGAACGCCGCTCCGACCGCGCCGCCCGCATCGCCCGCGGCCGCCTGGACATAGCAGCGTCGATACGGGGTTTGGCCGTACAACCTGCCATTGGCCACCGAATTGAAGCCGCAGCCGCCCGCGAGCGCGATATTGTCCGTGCCGTGGCGGCCGTGCAGGACGCGGTAAAGCGTGAACACCGCTTCCTCGAACATGGCTTGGGCCGAACGCGCGATGTCGCGATGGCGATCCTCGAGCGGCGCATCCGGCGGTCGCGCGGGCCCAAGCAATTCCTCGAGGGCCGGGGTGAACAACCGGCCGCCGGACGGCGCGCCTCCCGACCACTCGTAATTCACGCGCTCGGTATGGTGCCGGAAATAACGCAGATCCAGCGCAAACGTTCCGTCGCGCGCTACGCGCACGATGCGCCGCATGTCGTCGAGCCGTGTGGGTACGCCGTAGGGCGCGAGGCCCATGACCTTGTATTCGTCGCCGTAATGCGGAAAGCCGAGATAACGGGTGATTGCCTCATAAAAGATACCGAGCGAGTGCGGAAACATCACACGGCCCTCGACGGTCAGGGCCTGGCCTTGTCCCAGGCCCCACGCAGCCGATGAGAAATCGCCGAAGCCGTCGATGGACACGACGCTCGCGCGTTCGAAGGGCGAGATGAGGAAGGCCGAGGCCAGATGGCAAAGATGGTGTTCGACGTGATGCACGGTTCCGGAGAAACGCGCGTCCGGGAAGGCGTTGTCGAGTTCGGTTTCGATGCCTCGCCATTTTCGCGCATTGCGTAGCCGCTCGGCCACGAGGCCTAGGCTCGGCCGGTGCAGGAGCGCATAGGCGATCTTGCGCCCCAGCCGGGCGCGTGGATCGCGGTTGATCGCGACATGGGTCACGTCCTTGAGCGCGATGCCGCCCGCCTCCAGGCAATAGGCGATGGCCTGGGCGGGAAAGCCCGCCCAATGCTTGATGCGCCGGAAGCGCTCTTCCTCGGCGGCCGCGACCAATACCCCGTCGGTGACGAGACAGGCCGAGGAATCGCCGTGATAGGCGTTAAGGCCGAGAATATGGACCACGGCTCAATCGCCGCGCGCGAGTTTGTGGTCGATCAGATAGAGTTTCAAGATGAACTCCGCCGCCGTGCGCTGGAAGCAATAGTGCAGGCCCGCGCGGCCATCGAGGATGAGGCCGCGCGCGAGCAACGCGTAAAAGAACGTCGCGAACGGCATGACATAGGTGCAGCGGCGCAGCCGGTCGGCCAGGCCCAGTTCGCCGAACGCGGCATCGGCGAGCTTCGCCGCCTCGATTCCCATATAGCGATTTTGCGAGGCGATCCAATGGGCCAGCCCCTTGCGGTCGTCGTGCAGGATGGGATGGCGCAAATCGGCGACGGCGCCGTCGATCTCGACCTCGTCGGTATGGCCGTCCTGATGGAAGCGGCCGCGCGCGCGGCGAAAGAGGCGCGGGCGCGGCGGGTACAGCGTCGCGCGCAGCCGGCGGCCATGGACGCAATACACAAAGCGTGTGCGATAAGCGGCGATATCGGGCCCGGGCGCCAACGCGCCGATTTCCGCCACCAGGCCTTCGGTCAGCACGTAATCGGCATCGAGCCGCATCATCCACTCGGTGCGAATGCCGGTTTCGGTTTGCCCGAAGGTCCATTGATTGGCGTGGTTGTCGAAAGGCCGGACGAAGACGCGCACATTGGAATGGCGCCGGGCGATGGCGAGCGTGTCGTCGGTGCTCGCGCTGTCGACGATCACGATATCGGGCGCCCAGGTCAGGCGGTCGAGCGTGCGGCCGATATTCGGCGCCTCGTTATAGGTCAGAATGACCGGGGTGATCTGATCGTGCACCGCGCAACTCCCGCGCGGGTCCTGGCCGTGCCGCGCGCCCCAAGATAGGTGCGCGCCGCCGGCCCCCGCAAGCGCACTCGCACACCTGGCCCCCGAACACCTCGCCCCCGCGCATCTCGCCCCCGATCACCTCGCCATAGCCGCCACCGTGCCGCGCGGCTAAGGTGGCGCGGCTTCAAGGACAGCGACGGTGCGTCTGCTCATCCACGACTTCGCGGGGCATCCCTTCGCGGTGCAGCTCAGCCGGGCGCTCGCGCGCCGCGGCCATACGGTCCTGCATGTCTATGCCGCGGCCAATCCGACGCCCAAGGGCGCGCTCGCGCCGAAGCCGGACGATCCCGATGGCCTCGCCATAGAAGGTCTTGCAATCAACGGCCGCGGCGCCTATGCGCGCGACAATTTTTTCAGCCGGTATCGTTACGAACGCGCCTATGGCCGCGCCCTGGCCGCGCGCGTGGGCCTCTGGCGGCCCGAGGTGGCGGTGTTCTGCAATACCCCCCTCGACGCGCTGGTCCCTGCCTGCCGCGCCGGGCGCGAGTTTGGCGTGCGTACCGTGTTGTGGATGCAGGACTTGCTGGGCTTGGCGGCGTTCCGCATCCTCGCCCGCCGCCTGCCGATCCTCGGCGCAGCAATCGGCTGGCACCACATCCGGCTCGAACGCCGCCTGGCGCGCGCGGCCGATGCCGTGGTCGCGATCACCGGGGATTTCGTGCCCATCCTTGTCGGTTGGGGCGTGCCGCGCGCGCGCATCGCGGTCATCGCCAATTGGGGGCCGCTCGGCGAAATCGTGCCGGGCCCGCGCGACAATGAATGGGCGCGCGCGCACGCCTTGGGCGCGCGGCCGGTGTTTCTCTACGCGGGCATGATGGGGATGAAGCACGATCCGGGCTTGATCCTCGATCTCGCCCGGCATTTCGGCGCGCGCGCCGATGTCGTCGTCGTGTCCGAGGGCCGCGGCGCCGATATTCTGCGCGCCGCCGCCGCGACCAAAGGTCTTGGAAATCTGCTGATCCTGCCCTTCCAGCCCTATGACAGGCTCGGCGAGGTGTTGGCCGCGGGCGATGTCATGCTGGCGGTGCTCGAAGCCGAGGCGGGCGCCTTCGCCGTGCCGTCCAAGGTCCTGGGGTATTTCTGCGCGGGCCGTCCGGTGCTCGCCGCAATCCCCGCGGAAAATCTCGCCGCCCGGCTCATCGTCGAAACCGGCGCGGGCGTGGTCGTGGCGCCGGGCGACCGGGATTCCTGGCTGGCGCAAGCCGAGCGCCTACTTGCGGATGCGCCCGCCCGCGCGCGCATGGCGCAAGCGGGACGCGCCCATGCCGAGGCGGCGTTCGATGTCGAGGCGATCGCGGCGCGGTTCGAGGCCGTGCTCGGAGCCTAGGCGTCGCGCAGGGACTTTGGCCGGGCGGGCGAATCCGATATACCAACGCCATGATGGACGAACGCATACTCGGCGCGGCCAAGACGAGAGACGGGCGGTGACGCGGCGCTCGGATCTTGCCGCGCTGATCGAGCGCCTGGGCGGCGCCGGCGTGCTGTGCGTCGGCGACGTCATGCTCGACCGCTATGTTTACGGCAAGGTCGAACGCATTTCGCCCGAAGCGCCCATCCCCGTTCTTCTGGTCGAGCGCGAGACCGCCATGCTGGGTGGCGCCGGCAATGTGGTGCGCAATCTGGTGGCTGTCGGCGCGCACCCGACCTTCGTCTCGGTCGTTGGCAACGACCCGGCCGGGCGCGAGGTCAGCTCCCTCATCGCCGCGATCGAGGGGGTCGAGCCCTATCTCAATGTCGAGCGCGGCCGGGTCACCACGATCAAGGCGCGCTACGTCGCCTCGAACCAGCAATTGCTGCGCGCGGACCGCGAAACCGTGATGCCGGTCGCGGTCTCGGTCGCCGACGATCTCCGCCGCATCGCCGAAAACGCGCTTCGCGAGACTTCGGCGGTGGTGCTGTCGGATTACGGCAAAGGCGTGCTGACCCCCGATTTGACGCGCGCCGTGATCGAGGCCGCGCGCGCGGTGGGCAAGCCCGTCATCGTCGATCCCAAGGGCAAGGATTTCGGCCGCTATCGCGGGGCGACGATCCTCACCCCCAATCGCGCCGAACTCGCCGAGGCCACGGGCCGCGCGCTCAACGACGAGGCGGAAATCGTCGAGGCCGCGCGCGCGCTGGTGCGCGACTTCGCGCTGGGCGCGGTTCTGGTCACGCGCGGCGGCGACGGCATGACCCTGGTCGAGGGCGACCGCGCGCCCTTGCACCTTGCCGCCGAGGCGCGCGAGGTGTTCGACGTGTCGGGGGCGGGCGATACGGTCGTGGCGATACTCGCCGCCGCCATGGCGGCGGGCTTGGCGCTGGCCGATGCCGCGCGTCTTGCGAACACGGCGGCCGGCATCGTCGTCGGCAAGATCGGCACGGCGGTCGCATCCGGCGCCGAAATCTACGGCGCGCTGCACGACCAAGATTTGCGCGCCGGCGAGGGCAAGTTCGCCGCCCATGCCGCGGCTCTGGCGCGCGTCGCGTCCTGGAGGGCGGAGGGCAACACGATCGGCTTCACCAACGGCGTGTTCGACCTGCTCCATCCCGGCCATGTCTCGCTTCTGACCCAGGCCAAGGCCGCGTGCGACAAATTGGTGGTCGGCTTGAATGGCGACGCCTCGGTCGCGCGCCTCAAGGGCCCGACGCGCCCGATTCAGAACGAATCGGCGCGCGCCGCCGTGCTCGCCTCGCTCGAATCGGTCGATCTCGTGGTGGTGTTCGGCGACGACACGCCGGAGACGTTGATCGAGGAGATCCGTCCCGACGTGCTGGTCAAGGGCGCGGACTACCGCGTCGATCAGGTCGTCGGCGCCGAGATCGTCGCCAAGCACGGCGGCAAGGTCGTGCTCGCCGAACTCGTGGCCGGACACAGCACGACCAATACCATCGCGAAGATGACGAAGTGACCCGACGCGAAGCGGCGGGTCGTCAGTCGGTCTGGGCGCTGCCGTAAATCGTGCCCTCGAGCACGAAACGCCCGAGTTCCGGTTGCATCCGGCGCTTCAGGGCGAACTCCTCGTCCACGCCGAAATACGCGCGCGCCAATTCGCGCCGCTTGGCGACGAGCGCACTGCGGGCGTCTAGATAGGCCGCGCGCGGCTCTCCCGGCGCGCTATGGCCCTCGATGAGAACCAGACGCCGCGCCGTGCCCGGCGCGCAGTCGGCGTTCAACAGATACAAGCTCACGCAGGCAGGGCCGGAGTTTCGCAGGTTCCAATACGCCACGGGATCGGACAGGATCACGACATCGCCCGCGCCCGTATTGGCGGCGACGAAGGCGCGAATTTCCTCGAACGGCACCACGGTGTTGCGCTTGAACGGCGTGTCGTTGCCTCTGAGATTGGCAAGCGCGCCGAAAGCGGTCACGAGCGCGACCGCGACGAGCGCCGTCCGCGCGGTGCGGCGCGCAAGGAAATGATGGGCGAACAGGACCGAAAGCGCGAGCGCGAGATAGGCGAAGGAGCGCGGCTTGGCGAAGCCTAGCGCGACCATGGCCACGAGGGCGGCGAACTGGAACGCGAGGACCCGGGTTTGACGGTCGCCCAGGCCGCGCGCGAGCACGAACGCCGCGAAGGCACCCAGCGGAACGAGCGCGATGGATTGCACGATGCCGAGGCTGTGGCCGCCGAGAAAGCCGATCGCCGTCATCGCCGCGGCGGTGATGGGCCGGCTGCCCACGAATTGCGAGGCCATGTAGTCCGTGGGCGCGCCGTGGAGGCTGCCGGCAAGGGTCGCAAGACCGGGCAAGGCGAACGCCAGGCATAGCGCGCCCTGGCCGATTTCCCGGCGCAACCGGAACCGGCCCGACACCATCCGGTCGGCCGCCAGCAGTGGATAGACGAATACGCCGAGGAAATTGACCGACACGAGCACGCCGGCCGCGGCGGACGACGCGATGGCCGCGCGTCCGGCCGCGCGCTCGCGAACGTGGAAATACAGCGTTGCCATGAACACCAGGCCGTACATCGGGTACCAGCGGATCGCGTCGCCCTGGCTCACGAGAAGCGGCGTGGTCGCCAGCAAGAGGAGGGCGATCAGGCGCTCGGCGGACGAGGCGCCGGCATGGCCTTGGCCGGACACATCGAGGCGCAGCAGAAGACGGTGGGCGATGGCCACCGCGCCCGTGCTCATGGCCAGCGATAGCGCGCGCAGGCCCGCTTCGCCCGCGCCGGAAGCGTGCAGCAGATAGAAGGCGAGATAGGACAGCGGCGGATGGACGTCGTAGGCGCTGGCGAAGGCCTTGAGCAGCGCGAGCGCCCCCGCCACCTTTTCGAGCAGGTCGAGCGTGTAAATCTCGTCGTCGAAGGCCGGCCGAAACACCCGCCCGCCGAGCAGGGCGATCGCCGCATGGGCGCAGGCGGCGAACGCGGTTTCGCCCCAGAAGCCGCGGGCGCCCCGTGCGGTCGCATCCGTCGCGTCGTCCGCTCTCATAGCTTTATCCGTTTGAAGACCGCTTCGGGGAGCGCGCGAATGGCCAGCATGATCCAAAACCAGAAGCACGGCACATAGATCACATCCTTGCGCCGCTCGATCGCGCGCAGAATGGCGGGGGCGAGGTTTTCCGGCTTGGTCCAAAGCGGTCCCTTGGAAAAACGCGCGGTCATGGGCGTATCGACGAAGCCGGGCTTGATCGTGACCACCGCCACGCCGGCGCCGTGCAGGCGTTGGCGCAACCCGCCGAGAAAGACGCCGAGCGCCGCCTTGGCCGCGCCGTACACGTAATTGCTGGCCCGGCCCCGATCGCCCGCGACCGAGGTAATGACCGCTATGCACCCGGCGCGCCTTGCCTCGAACCGCGAAGCCAGCGGTGTCAGAAGCGCAATGGTGGACAACGCATTGGTCGCGAGTTCGGCCAATGTGCGCTCGGCCGAGTCTTCACATTCGCGTTGATCGGGCAAGGTTCCGTGGGCGATGAAGGCAAGATCCAGACCGTCCAGCGTGGCCTCGGCGCGCGCGATCATCGCGCCGTGCGCTGCGGTATCGTTCACATCCATGGTTTCGTGGCCGACGAAGTCGGCGCCGCGAATACGCAAATCCGCGGCAATGGCGTCGAGTTGCCGCGCGTTCCGGCCGACGAGATAAAGCGAGTCGCCCTTTGCCGCCATGAGTCGCAGCACCGCCCCCGCGATCGCCGATGTCGCGCCGATGGCCAGAACGCGCCTCATCCTTGCGCCCCCTCGGTCGTGCGGCGCCAGAAGTTGGAGGAGATGGCAGGGTCGGCGCGCCGCGCCAATTCGCGCCATCCGGGATAGCTCTGCCGGAAGAAATCGCCGGCCATGCGCGCATCCTTCGCCGGATAGAGCCGCCCGCCGGCGGCACGCACGATGGAGTCCAGGCGATCGAACAGGGCCTGCGATCGCGCGCCGCAATTGGGGAAATCCAAGGCGAGAGTCGGTCCCGCCATGGGGAAGGACAACAGCCCCGGCGAGGGCAGATCGCCGAACATCTTAAGCACGCCGAGCGCGCAACATTCCCCCGAGCGGGCAACCTCGTCGAGGACGGCGCGCGCCGCCTCCGGCCCGGCGCTTGCCGGCAGGGCGCATTGGTACTGGAAGAATCCGGCTGGGCCGTAGAGCCGGTTCCAATCCGCCAGACCGTCGAGGGGATAGAAAAATCCGTCGTAATGGCGCCGCGCGGTCCTGCGCCGGGCGTGGCGCGCGCGCACGGCGGCGTGGAAGGCGTGCAGCGCCGGGCGGCGCACCAGATTGAACGGCGCCGTCGCGCACAGACGCAGCCCTCGCGCCCGTATGCGTCCGTCCTCGCCCGGCACGTGGTTTGCGCGCGAAAACACGCCGGGTGCGCCCGGGGTCATGGCGTCGATCCATGCCACGGTGTGTTCGTGGCTGGCGTCCGATGCGCGCGATAGGGCGAAGAACTCGCCGAGCGAGCCGAAGGGGATGGTCTCGACCTCGAGCCAAGGGCCCGGAATTCGGCGCAATTGCAGCTCGATCCAGATGATGGCACCCGTCAGGCCCAGTCCGCCGATGGTTGCCGCGAACAATTCGGGATTTTCGTCGGGCGCGCAGACCATGCGCTCGCCGTCCGCGCGCGCGAGCGCGAACCGGCGCACATGCCGGCCGAACGTGCCCGCGACATGGTGATTTTTGCCGTGGACATCGTTGGCGACGGCGCCGCCGAGCGTGACTTCCTTGGTGCCTGGCGTCACGGGCGGAAACCAGCGGCGCGGCACGGCGATCGCCAGAAGCGCGGCCAAGCGCATGCCCGCTTCGCAGCGCACGACGCCCGTCACGTCATCGAAGCCGATGAAGCGGTCGAGCGCCGCCATGTCCCAAAGCGCGCCGTCCGCGTTCAGTCCGACATCGCCGTAACTTCGCCCGGCGCCGCGCGGCAAGTAACGGGAAATCCCAGCCGCCACGGGCAAGGGCGCCTCGCGGTTCGACGGGCGCAGCACCTCGTGTTCGGCGTGTGTCACCCGGCCCCAGGACGTGGTGATCTCGCGCATCAACCTTCAGACGGCAAGCAGCACGACCGCGCCCGAGGCGCCGAGCACAACCAAGCTAACCCAATCGCGCGCGGCGAACACGATCGGATCGTCGTGCATCGCGCCGCGATGGGCCTTCAGCCACATGCGACTGATCCAATAGAGCACCAGGGCGCACAGCGCCCAAATCGCCTCGGGCAGGCGATACAGCGCCTTGACTTCGGGCGAGTTGATTTAGAGCGCGAGGACCAATACCGCGATAAAACCCGCCGAGGCGCCCAGGGTTTGCAGGATCGCCAGATCCTGCACGAAATATCCCCGGCTCGTCGCGTGCGATTGGCTCTCGCGGCCCAGCGCGTCGAGCTCGCCGTAGCGCTTGAGCGCCGCCAAACTCAAGAACAGGAACATCGAGAACAGCAGCAGCCAGAACGACAGCGGCACGGCGGCGGCGACGGCGCCGGCGACGATGCGCGCGGTATAAAGTCCCGCGAGGGTGAAGATGTCCACGAGCACGTAATGCTTGAAGACGAAGGAATAGGCGAGGGTTGCGGCGTAATAGGCGGCGAGAGCAAGGCCAAACGCCTGGGGCAGCATCGCGCACAGCGCCGCCGCGCCCGCGAGCAGCAGCGGTGCCAGTGCGAGGCCAAGTCCAAGGGACAAGGTTCCCGAGGCGAAGGGGCGATGGCGTTTGCGCGGGTGCGCGCGGTCGGCGGCGAGATCGAGCAGGTCGTTCACGATGTAAACCGACGAGGCGCAGAGCCCGAAGGCGAGGAAGGCGACGAGTGTTTGACCGAGCGCCGCGCCGTCCCCGGCGCGGTGCGCGGCCAGCAGGGGAACAAAAATCAGCACGTTCTTGATCCATTGATAGACACGCGCGGCGTCGAGGATCGTGCGCCCATTGGCGCCCCGGCGCACGACATGGCGCTCGATTTTGGCGAGGCCGGCGGCCTTGCGGGCAAGGCTTTCCGTGCCGAAGACGAGCGCGCGCCGCGCGTGCCGCCAGACCGGCAAATCGGCGGCGCTATCGCCCGCGTAGTCGAAGCCTTTTTCGCCGAAACGCTCGACGAGACGGCGCGCCTTGGCTTCGCCCTTCAGGTTCTCGCCGCCCATGCTCGAAATCGTGCCGTCGAACAGACCGAGGTGGCGCGCGACGGCTTCGGCGGTTCTTTCGTCCGCGGCCGTGACCAGCCATGCCGGCCGGCCCGCTGCCCGTGCCGCGCGCACGAGTTCGAGCACCGCCTCGTCATAGGGCAGGCTCGCCGGATTCAAATCCGCCCGCCGCGCGATCTCGGCCTTGAACGCCGCGCGGCCGCGTGCGAGCCATAGCGGCAGGCGTGCTAAATCCTGCGGCCGGCGTTTGACGATCGCCAATACGCCTTCGATCAAACTGTCGGTGCGAATGAGCGTGCGGTCGAGATCGACGCACAGCGCGATGGTCATTGCGGCGCCCGCAGGTGGTAAGCCATGGCGGGCGCCAGGCCGGTCCTGGACGCGCGAATCACGAACTCGTCCCTTCCAGCCCTTGCCGCCACCGCCTGGCACCCAAGCGGCCGCACCCGATCCATTCGCCTGTGCCCCGCATCCCGCGCACCCATCATGGCCATCCTATAGAGTTGGAACAAATCAGGTCCAGCCATGGCAACCCGGCCTTTATGGCCTGGTAGTTGCAGCAATTGGGCCGAAACTTGTGATAATCTTTTGGGCGTGCGGGGAAGGTCCGCCGACGAAGGGGATGGATATGGCACAAGACGCTGATCGGCAACAAGAATTGGGATCGGGCGTGGATCTTCAACGCCGTCGCGCTCTGGCGCGCCTCGGGCTGGCGATCGGCGCGGCTTATGTCGCGCCGGTCATTTTGCATCTCGAGCGCGAAGCCAAGGCCAAGGCGCCGAAGACCCCTTGTCCGCCGCCCGGTACCGTCCCTTGTCCCTCGGGCTGCACGTGCTAGGGCGGGGCGGCTGAATCGCGCGTTTTGTCACGTCCGTCTCGAACTTTTCCGTCTCTCTAACCTCTCTGTCTTGAATTTCTCCGCCTCGAACTTTTGGCGCACCCTGTCGGCGTGCCGTCGTCTTTGCGCCGCTGCGCGAACGGCGCCGCCAAGCCTTCCCGCGCGTTAAACCGGCTCGCCGGTGACGAACCTGCACATGCAGCGCGCCCCCATGATGGCTGTTCGTCGCGGGCGCTCCACAAACAGAAAACATGCCATCGTCGGATGACGCGGCTTGCGCGCCGCGTTATGCGGCAGATGACGCGGCTTGCGCGCCGCGTTATGTAGGGCCTCCGTTCGTTCGAGGGCAGGGGGGACCGCATGGGCTATCCGGACTGGGACACGATCCGCAATTCGACCTTCGTGCGCCATCGCTATTTCCCGCGACTGGCCGAGGAAACCCCGTCGTTCATGGGCCTGCCGATCGCGAGCACGCCCGAGGAGCTCAAGGGCGCCGACGCCGTCATCATCGGCGCACCCTATGCGGCGGGCTGGGGCTCGCAATACGCGGGCGTCGATAAAAGCCATTGGCTGGCCTCCCCGCAACGCGTGCGCCAGCAATCGATCCGCTACGGCTCGGGCTATATCCAGGATTTCAACCTCAACGTCTTCGAACATCTGAAGGTCGTCGATTTCGGCGACGCCAATATCCCGCCCGAGGCGAACGACCAGCCGACGGTCGCGAACGTGCTGCGCGCGCAGGCGGCGGTCGAGGAAAAGGTCAACCAGGCCCTCGATGCCGGCGCCATTCCCATCGTTATCGGCCAGAATAGCCCGTGCGGCTCGTACGCCATCGGCAAGCCCATCGCCGAACGCACCAAGGGTAAGGTCGGCTGCATCTCGCTCGACACCCATTGGGACGCAGCACGCCTCGACAACGCGACGCGCGATCCGCGCATCGCCGGCAGCGGCAGCTGGAAGCACAAGCTGTACGAGCACTTCCCGAACTACGATCCGAAAAATCTCGTCGAGATCGGCGAGCGCGGCATGCTGGAGAACCAAAATATCGTGCGCTGGTGGCTCGATCACGGCGCGAATTTCTATCCCATGTGGCGCGTGCGCACCGAACTCGGCATCGAGGGCCTGGTCAAGGAGTTGCGCCACGCCTACGAGGGCACCAAGAACGTCTACGTCCATTTCGACATGGACGTGCTCGGCGGCGCGGGCCCCGCGCCCGGCGATATTCTGGGCGAGCTCGCCGAACCCATCGGCATGACCGATTACGAGGTCATTCGCATCGCCCACGAAATCGGCAAGCGCGGCCTGGCCGGGTTCTCGTTCATCTGCATCCCGCCCGGCTCGGCGGTGATCTATCGCACGATCGTCTATGTCATCATGTACATGCTCGCGGGTATCGCGGTATCGCGCATCGGTGCGGGCAAATCGGACGCGGGCAAGGCGGGTGCCGGAAAAGCGACGGGCAAGGCGGCGAGCAGGCCGAAAGCCAAGGCGCGGCGCTAGGCGGCAATCGCTGTCGTGCCGGCGCGGTCGGCGCCCCTCGGCCTCACCGGCTATCTCGCGGCGGAGGGCTTCGAGGCCGCGCTTGAACGCGAATTGGGCGTGGTCGAATGGCGTCACGGGCGGCTTTTGTTTGCGCCCGGCCCCGCGCGCGCCGCCGCATGGGCGGCGAATATCTGGCACGATCCGGTTGCGCTCGCCGTCGATTCCATCGGCGAGGCGGCCAAGGCCCTGCGCGCCATACAGCGCAATTGGTCGTACTACGCGCCCCATCTTCATCGCCGCACGGCGCTGATCGCCAAAAAACTGCCGACGGTCGGCGCCAAGCCCTTGGTTTTTCCGGCGCCAGCACCCACGGCGCCGCTCGGTGCTTGGACCTTGCGCGACCCGCGAACCGTGATCGCCGCCGCGCGCACCTCAAGCCCCTTTCCGAACGGCGCGGCGGAATTCGTCGCGGACAAATCAGGCCCACCCAACCGGGCCTATCTCAAGCTGTGGGAGGCGTTTACCGTGGCCGGGCGTTGGCCGCGCCCGGGCGAACGCTGCCTCGATCTCGGGGCTTCGCCGGGCGGTTGGACCTGGGTTTTGGCCAAGCTCGGCGCGCGGGTGATCGCGGTCGACAAGGCGCCGCTCGCGCCGCGCATCGCCGCCATGGCGGGGGTGCAAGTGCGCCGGATAAGCGCCTTCGCGCTCGATCCGGTCGAGTATGGCCCGCTCGACTGGCTGTGTTCGGACATCGCGTGCTATCCCGAACGCCTCCATCGCCTGCTAAGCGCGTGGATCGCGGCGGGGACGTGCCGCAATATCGTGGCGACCGTCAAGTTTCAGGGCGAGACCGATTTTGCCGCCCAGGCGCGCCTCGCCGCATTGCCCGGCGCGCGCCTCGTCCATCTTCATCACAACAAGCACGAATTGACATTCTTACGTCTGGCGCCGGAATGATTCGCCGATACCCGGCGCCAAAATGATTCGCCGATGCCCGGCACCGGAATGTTTCACCGATACCCGGTGCCGGAATGATTCGCCGATACCCGGCGCCGGAATGTTTCACCGATGCCCGGCGCCAAAATGATTCGCCGATGCCCGGCACCGGAATGATTCGCCGATACCCGGCGCCGGAACGATTCGCCTTCGGTCAATGTCGCCCGGGGCTGGAATGGTGGATGTGACGGTTATTTGATCAGGCCTTCGGCCAGCAGCGCCGCGCGCACGCCCGCGCGCGCGCCGAGGTGTTCCACATAGGCTGCGAGCACGGGCCATTTGCCGAGATCGATATTCGTGTATTCGGTCCAACCGAGAATGGTGAACAGATAGGCGTCCGCGACGGTGAAGCCGTCGCCCGCGAGGAATTTCCTGCCCTCGAGCGCCTTGGACAGATGGTCGAAGCGCGCGCCGAGCGCGGCCTTCGTCGCCGACTTGGTGTCTTCGGAGCTCTGCGGATTCCACAGCGGCCCGAAGCCCTTGTGCACTTCGCTCGCGATGTAGTTCAGCCATTCGAGCACGCGGTAGCGCGCCAGCGTGCCGTGCGCCGGCGCCAGCTTCGCCTCGGGCTTGCGGTCGGCGATGTATTGCAGCACCACCGCCACCTCGGTCAGGATTTGGCCGTCGTCCATCTCGATGGCGGGAACGCCGCCCTTGGCATTGATCGCCCGGTAATCGGCACCCGCCTCGGTCTTCTTGGTCTTGAGATCGACCTTCACCGCGTCGAAGGCGATTCCGGCCTCCTTGAGCGCGATATGCGGCGCGAGCGAGCACGCGCCCGGCGAATAATAGAGTTTCATGGCAATCTCCGTTCGGTTGAGCGAGGGATGGTGTCGCCTAGGATTGGGTTGCGCCCCGGGCGGCCTCCAGCTCCAAACGCGCGTGGGGCGCGCTTTCAGGGCAGGTATGCTCGCCGGGCATGGCGCCGCCGCGCCTATCGCTGCGATCGTTTCTCCGCGCGCGAAGCTATTTCACCTCGTACAGCGGCCGGCCAAGCACCTTCATGATCGGTTCGACGCCCAAGCCCGGCACGGGCAGCGAGGCGGCCTCGCCGTTCTTCGGGAAGGGCGCGCCCGTCGCCGTGCGGAACGCGAGCTTCACATTGGCCAATGTCACCGAGAAGCGCAGTGCTTCGGGCGTGGAATGGGCGAGCGCCGCGACGGCCGCGGCCGTGATATCGGTGCAGGCGGTATCCTCGATGGTGGTGGCGATGCCGTTGGCGTTGGCGACGTCGCGGATGACGCGCGCGCGCGATAGACCGCCGAATTTCGAAAGCTTGATATTGATCGCATCCATCGCGCCGTCGGCGATGGCGCGTTGCAGCGCGCCCAGGGAATCGATCGATTCGTCGAGCACGAAAGGCCGCGCCGTGCGCCGGCGAATGGTCAGGTTTTCCTCGTAGCTCTGGCAGGGCTGTTCGATCGCGACGTCGAGATCGCGCACGGCATCGACGACGCGCGCCGCCTCGTGCGGCAGCCAGCCGCCATTGGCGTCCGCCACCAACCGGTCGCCGGGCTTCACGGCCTTGGCGGTCGCGCGGATGCGCGCGATATCGAGATCGGGCTCGCCGCCGACCTTGAGCTGGAAGGTGCGGTAGCCCTGGGCGCGGAATTCCTTGATGCGCCGCGCCATTGCGGCGGGCGTGTCCTTGGTGATCGAGCGATAGAGCTTGATCGTTTTTCCGAACCGCCCGCCGAGCAAGGTGGCGACCGGCAATCCCGCCTTGCGCCCGAGGATGTCCCAGCACGCGATATCGAGCGCGGTTTTCACGTAAGGGTGGCCCTTGAGCGCGAGGTCCATCTCGCCATTGATGCGCGCAAGTTCCGTCGCATCGAGGCCGAGAAGGCGGGGTGCGATTTCCTTGATGCCGGTGCGCGCGCCCGCGGTGTACGAGGGCAAATAATTATTTCCGAGCGGCGTGACCTCGCCCCAGCCGACGAGACCGTCCTTGGTCTCGATGCGCGCGATCGTGGTGTCGAATGCGTCGAGCGCGCGCCCCCCCGACATGGTGTAGACGCCTTCCTTAAGCGGCACTTGGACGGCGTAAACGGAAATCTTGACGATCGCGCTGGTCATGGGGAACTTACCCTTTCGGGGTTTTGGCTGTTTCGTCCGCGCCGCGCGCGTATCATGCTCGCGCGACGGATGGGGGCTGCATTGGCGCATCGCATCGAGGACATCGTCAAGGGCGGGTTGTGCATTGGCTGCGGGCTGTGCGCAAGCCTGGCCGGGCCGGCGCGCGTCGAGATGCGCTGGACGGAAGCGGGCCGGCTGCGCCCCGTGGTCAAGGCGGCGCTCGACACGGCGACCCTCGATCTCATCGACGCCACCTGCCCGGGTCTCGGCACCGACGGCATGGCCGCGGCGATGGCGGGGCCGGGCGCCGAATTCGATCCCGTATTCGGCTATGCCCAGGCGGGCTGGATCGGTTGGGCGAAGGATCCGGAGATTCGCTTTCGTGCGGCGACGGGCGGCGCGCTCACCGCGCTTGCCGTGCATCTGCTCGAAACCCGGGCGGTCGAATTCGTCGTCCATGTGCGTTCGCCCGACGAGGCGCCCGTGCGCAACCGGCCCCATGTCAGCCGCAGCCGCGCCGAGGTTTTAGCCGGCATGGGCTCGCGCTATTCCCCGGCGGCGCCCTTGCTCCATCTCGACGATCACCTTGCCGCCGGCCGGCCCTTCGCCATCATCGCCAAGCCCTGCGACGTGGCGGCGGTGCGCCGTCTCGCCAAGCGCGATCCGCGCGTCGATGAATGCGTCAAATATCTTTTGTCGATTTCCTGCGGCGGCGCGCCGACCCTCGATATGACTTGGCGCCTGATGAAGCCCTTTCCCATGGCCGAGGCCGACCTGTCGCTTTTTCGTTTTCGCGGCCACGGCAATCCCGGCCGGGTGCGCATGGAAACCAAGGACGGCCGCGCCTTCGAGCGCGCCTATAACGACGCCTGGGGCGACAAGAATCTTTGGCACCTCAATTTCCGCTGCAAGATGTGCATGGATCCGGTGGGCGAGCAGGCCGATATCATCGCCTACGATGTCTGGCCGGGCGGCTCGCCCACGGGCGAGGATGCGGGCATCAACGGCATCACCGCGCGCACCTTGCGCGGCCGCGCCTTGGTCGAGGGCGCGATCGCCGCCGGTGCGCTCGTCGTCCAACGCTCCGTCGGCCTAGAAATCCTGGCCGACACCCAGCCCCACCAGACCGCGAAAAAAATGGGCATCCTCGGCCGCCAATGGGGGCTCGCGCTCACGGGGCGGATCGCGCCGCGCTTTCCGGGTCTGCGCGTCTTTCGCATGGCGCGCGCGGCGGGTTTGCGCCACGTGCTCAAGAACCTGTTCGGCGCGATGCGTCGGGCGCGCGCGGGCGGGGTGGACGAGCCGCCGGCGGGTTGAGGCCTAGGCCGCGAGGCCCATGCGCCGGCGAATGGAGCGCGCGGCCAATTGGCCCGAGCGCACGGCGGCGTCCGTCGAGGGGTATTCGATCCAGTCGCCCGCGAAGAAGATATTTCCGAACGGGCGCGCCAGCGCGTCTTGGCGGCCAAGCCGTCCGGGCGCCCAGAACGGATAGCCGTGCGGGATGCGGCGAATCCAAGTCTCGTCGACAAGGCCCCGGAGTGCCGGGAAAACCGCGTGGACATCGTCGAGGAACAGGCGGCGAATCTCGTCGTCGGAGGCGGAAAGAAGCGCGGCGGCGCGGTCGGCGCCCGCGTACATCATCAGCGTGCCGCCAGGCTGGCGCACGCCTCCGGGCACGCGCAGCGGATTGACCGTGTTGAAGATCATCGCGAGCGTGCGGCCGCCGAGCGCGACCGCGTACAGATCGTCATGCGCCATGGGGCCGGGCTCGCGCGTCGTCGCGGCCATGACGACATAGGGGCCGTAGCGTACATGGCCGAGCGCCTCGGCCTTGTCCGCGGGCAAATCCGCGATGACCTCCCGCGCGGCGATGGCGGTCGCGGCGAATACGGCATGGCGCGCGCGCAAGTTGTGCGTTTCGCCGCGACGCTCGAACGTGACCTCGACACCGTCATCGCGCGCAACCACATGGCGCACGCGCGCGCCGGTCGTCACCCGCGCGCCCACGCGTTCGGCCAGGCACCGCGCGATCTCGCCGAGCCCGCCCTCGACGGTCATGACGTATCTTCGCTTGCTCACCCACAGACTGCCGATCGCGTTCGCGCCGAAATGGCCGGACAATTCCCCGGGCTCGGCCGATAACCGGTTCGCGGCCGTGCGGTAAAGCGCGGCCACCGCGGGATGGGCGTGGCCGACGATGTCGGCGAAGCTTTTGCGGTCGAGCGCCTCGTCGCCCTCGACGGTTGGATACTCGCCCGCGAATTCGCGGTTGCCGTGGGTCATGTCGGGGGTCGCGGCGGCGGCCCGCAAGGCCGCGCGGCGCAGGCGCAAGCCCGTGCGAACGAGCGAAAGTCGCGCGCGCGGGGGCAGCGCCAGGCGAAAGGGCGCGAGCTCGGGCTTGCCGCCGCGCACCAATCGGTCGCCCGTGAACATGGCCATGGTATCGCCGGGAATGGGCGCCAAGGTCAGGCCGAATTCCTGGGCGAGCTTGCCCATCGGCGAATCGGGCCCGCCCAGGATATGGGCGCCCACGCTCAACCAATAAGGCTGGCGGCGCTGGGTGAAGACGCGTCCGCCGACGCGCTCGTCGGCTTCGAGCAGGACGACGTCGCGGTCCTTGAGGGCGTCGGTTGCCGCCAGACCCGCAAGACCTCCGCCGATGACGACAATCTCGCGAGATTCCACGGCGCGGCCTCTCGCTCAGGCCGCGCGGCGTTTCAAATCGCGAATCACGCGCTTGGCCGCGTTGTGGCCGGGCGCGCCGGACACGCCGCCGCCCGGATGCGCGCCCGAGCCGCACAGATACAGCCCCGCGACCGGCGTGGCGTAGCGCGCCGCGCGCGGATGGGGGCGAAGGCTGAAGATCTGATCGAGATCGTGGCGGCCGTGGAAGATATCGCCCTCGGTCAGGCCGAAGACGCGCTCGAGATCGAGGGGCGAGAGCACCTGGCGGCCGACAATGAGCGCCGACAATCCCGGCATGTGTCCTTCGACGGCGGCGAGGATCGAATCGGCGACTTGCTCCTTGATCGCGTCCCAGCTGCGCCCGCCGGACAGATGGTAGGGGTAGTATTTGCACAGCAAGGACATGACGTGATGGCCCGGCGGGGCGAGATCGGGATCGAGCGCCGAGGCGAGCTGCATGTTGATATAGGGGCGTTCGGGCATCTCGCCGAGGCGCGCGGCCTGATAGCACCGCTCGACCGTCTCCGGATCGGCGATCATGGTAATGGCGCAGCCCAGCGCGAAATTGCTATCCGACGCCGACAGGCCCGCGATTGTCGGCGCGCCCTTGAGCGCCAGATTCATGCGCAGCGAGGCGTGACCCATGCGCAGCCTCTCGATGTGATCGGCGAATTCGGGGTCGAGATGTTCGCGGCCCACGAAGCCGAGAAAGGTGCGCTTGGGATCGGTATTGGCGAGCACGACGCGCGCGAGAATTTCCTCGCCCGATTCAAGGCGCACCCCGATCGCACGGGCCCCGTTAATCGCGCGGCCCTTGTCCATGACGATGCGCGAAACCGGCGCGGCGGTGCGAATCTCCACGCCTTGTTCGCGGCAAAACGCCGCCATGGCCTGGGTGATGGCGCCCATGCCGCCCTTGGGGATGCCCCATTTGTAGCGCACGCCGTCGAGCTCGCCGAGCACGTTGAGGAAATAGGGCACGGCGGAGCCGGGTTGATGCAGGCTCGAAAAATTGCTCGACACGCAATGCACCGCGTAAATCGTCTTCATCACCGGGCTTTCGAACCAGCGCGAGAAGAAGTCGTGGGCGCTCATGGTGAAGGCCTGCGTCAGGAACAGCCGGTCCTCGAGCGCGAGCTTGCGCAATTTATT
>CAMAPP010000015.1 GCA_945860095.1 Rhizobium sp. Q54
TGCGCAAGGGCGCGGTGCTCGTCGATATTTCGATCGATCAAGGCGGGTGTTTCGAGACCAGCCGGCCGACCACCCATGCCGAGCCGAGCTTCATCCTCGACGGCGTGGTGCATTACTGCGTAACCAATATGCCGGGCGCGGTGCCGCGCACCTCGACCTTCGCGCTCAACAACGTGACCCTGCCCTTCGTCACGGCCCTGGCGAACAAGGGGTACCGCAAGGCATTGGCGGACAACGCGCATCTCAAGAACGGGCTCAACGTCCACCGTGGCAAGGTGACGTTCGAGGCGGTCGCGCGCGAATTCAGCCATGTCTTTACTCTGGCCGACACGGCGCTCGCTTCCTGACCCCATGGCGCGGTGATGTCGCCCGGCCGGATTCGAATCGTGGAAGGCGATATCGTCCGCCAACGAGTCGACGCCATCGTCAACGCGGCCAACGAATCCCTGCTGGGCGGCGGCGGCGTGGACGGCGCGATTCACCGCGCGGCGGGCCCGGAATTGCTGGCCGAATGCCGCACCCTTGGCTTCTGCCCGGCGGGCGAGGCGCGAATCACGCGCGGCTATCTCCTGCCCGCGCGCTTTGTCATTCATGCGGTCGGGCCCGTGTGGCAAGGCGGCGGCGCGGGCGAGGACGAATTGCTTGCTCGGTGTCATGCGCGCGCCCTCGATCTCGCGCTTGAGGCCGGCGCGCGCAGCCTTGCCTTTCCCGCGATCTCGACCGGGGCCTTTGGCTTTCCAGTCGCGCGTGCGGCCGGCATCGCGTTGCGGACCGTTGCTTTCCGGTTGTCGGGCGAGCGCCATTTCGCCGAGATCCGCTTCGTGTGTTTCAACGCCGAGACCTTCATCGCATATAGCGCCGCGCACGAAGCCGTGACGGTGCCGCCGTGATGGTGCCGCCGTGGCGGTGCCGCCGCGATGGTGCCGCTGCGATGGTGCTGCCGTGATGGTCATTCCGTGACGATTCGCAATCTCGATGCCGTCTTCCGGCCGCGATCCGTGGCGCTCATCGGCGCGAGCCGCCGGCCCGGTTCGGTTGGCGCGGTGGTCGCGCGCAACATGGCCGCCGCAGGTTTTGCGGGGCCGCTCTACGCGGTGCACCCCGATCGCACGGCATTCGAAGGCTTTACGACCTTTTCCGATATCCAATCCCTGCCGGCCGCGCCGGATTTGGCGGTCATCGCCACGCCGCCCGATACGGTGCCGGGTCTCGTGGCTGCGCTCGGCGCGCGCGGCGCGCGCGGCGCGGTGGTGATCACGGCGGGTTTCGGCGAAAGCAAGGATGAATCGGGCCCGGCGCGCCAACGCGCCATGCTGATGGCCGCGAAGCCGCACACCCTGCGCATCGTCGGCCCGAACTGCGTCGGCATCGCCGTGCCTGGCATGGGTTTGAACGCGAGCTTCGCGCATATCGCGCCGCGTCCGGGGGGGATTGCGTTCGTCGCCCAGTCTGGCGCCGTGCTGACATCGGTTCTGGATTGGGCCACCTCGCGCGGCATCGGATTCTCGCATTTGGTTTCGCTCGGAGGCATGGCCGATGTCGATTTCGGCGACATGCTCGACTATCTCGCGAACGATCCGGGCACGCGTGCGATCCTGCTGTACGTCGAAGCGATCACGAACGCGCGAAAATTCATGTCCGCGGCGCGCGCGGCGGCGCGGCTCAAGTCCGTGGTGGCGGTGAAGGCGGGGCGGCGTCCCGAGGGCGCGGCGGCCGCGTCCTCCCACACTGGCGCCTTGGCCGGCCATGACGGTGCTTATGATGCCGCTTTCCGGCGCGCGGGCATTCTGCGCGTGACCGAACTCGACGAATTGTTCGATGCGGTCGAAACCCTGGCCCATTCCCGCGCGCCCGCGGGCGACCGGCTGGCCATCGTCACCAATGGCGGCGGTATTGGCGTCATGGCGACGGACACGCTGATCGACAGGGGCGGGCGTCTCGCGGCGCTATCGCCAGCCACGATGGCCCGGCTGGACGGCGTTCTGCCGCGCACCTGGTCGCGCGGCAATCCCGTCGACATCATCGGCGATGCCGATGGCGCGCGTTACGAAGCGGCGCTGAAGGCCGTGCTCGACGATGGCGGGGTCGATGCGGTTCTGGTGCTCAACTGCCCCGTGGCGGTGGCCTCGGCGACCGATGCGGCGGACGCCGTGATCCGCGCGGCGGCCGGGCGCGACCGGCCGTTGTTCACGAGTTGGCTCGGCGCCGATGGCGCGGCCGAGGCGCGCCGACGGTTCGCCGAGGCGGCGATACCGACCTATGACACGCCCGCCCAGGCGGTGCGCGCCATCATGCATCTGGTCGACCGCCGGCGCGGCCGGGAAAATCTGATGGAGGTGCCCCCGGCTCAACCGGACGAAGCGACGCCCGACCGGGCGGCGGTCCGCGCCATCTTCGATCGGGCGCTGGCCGAGCGGCGGGAATGGTTGATGGCGCACGAGGCCAAGGCCGTCCTCGCGGCCTTCGGCGTGCCGGTCGTCGAAGATGCGGTGGCATCCGACGGCGCCGCGGCCGCGCGCCTGGCGGCACGGCTAGCGGGGCCGGCCGTGCTCAAGATTCTTTCGCCCGACATCACGCATAAATCCGATCTCGGCGGGGTCGCGCTCGACCTTGCGACGCCCGATGCCGTGCGCGCCGCGGCCGAGGCGATGTGGGCGCGGGTGCGCGCGGCCCGGCCGGACGCGCTCCTCCTCGGCTTCCTCGTTTCGCCCATGATCCGCCGGCCCCATGCGCTGGAACTGATCGTGGGCGCCTCGACCGACCCGACTTTCGGACCCCTCATCCTGTTCGGCCAGGGCGGGACCGCCGTCGAGGTCGTCGGCGACACGGCCTTGGCCCTGCCGCCGCTCAATATTCCGCTCGCCCGCGACCTGATCGCGCGCACGCGGATCGCACGCCTGCTCGCGGGCTACCGCGACCGCAAGCCCGCGGACCTCGACCTCCTGGCGCGCATTCTGGTCGCGGTCTCGGGCCTCGTGGCCGATTTTCCCGAAATCGCCGAGCTCGACATCAACCCCCTTCTGGCCGATGACGGCGGCGCGGTCGCGCTGGACGCCCGAATACGGGTCGCGCCGGCATCGGGGATAGGGTCCGCGCGCCTGGCCATCACGCCCTATCCGCGCGAACTCGCGCGCACCGTTTGCGTGCCGGATGGCCGTACCCTTCTGCTCCGCCCGGTGCGCCCCGAGGACGAAGCCGCCTTCCGGCGCGCCTTCGATACTCTCGATCCCGAGGACATCCGCATGCGTTTTCACGCCCCCATCCGCGCGCTGACCCGCGACGTGGCCGCGCGCCTGACGCAAATCGACTACGACCGCGAAATGGCCTTCGTCCTTGCCGATCCGAAGCCCGCCGGTCTTGCCGATATCCACGGCGTCGCGCGCATGCATGCCGATCCCGACAATGTCGCGGCGGAATACGCCGTCATCGTCGCCAGCGGCGAAAAGGGACGGGGCCTCGGCTATCTCTTGATGCGGGCGCTGATCGATCACGCCAAGAGGCGCGGCCTCAAGGAATTATTCGGCCACGTCATGCGCTCGAACGCCGCGATGCTGAAGTTGTGCGGCGAGCTCGGATTCGCGAACGCCCCGATGCCCGATGCGCCCGAGATCGTGCGCGTGTCGCTCGCGCTCTAGGCCGCGGCACCGGTGTCGAGCGCGTAGCCGAAGGCGCGAACGGTTCGGATCAAATCCGCCTGGCCGTCCCCGTTGAGCGCCTTGCGCAGGCGCCGGATATGTACGTCCACGGTGCGCGGTTCGACATAGGCATCCCGCCCCCATGCCGCGTCCAGCAGCTGCTCGCGCGAGAACACCCGGCCCGGATGCGCGAGGAAATGCCGCAACAGGCGGAATTCGGTGGGGCCAAGATGGACCGGACGGCCCTCGCGGGTGACCCGGTGGTTGGCCAAATCCATGACGACATCGTCGTGCTGCAGCGTTTCGCCGCCGAAGGCGGGCTTGGCGCGGCGAAGAACCGCGCGCACGCGCGCGATCAATTCGGCGGGCGAGAAGGGCTTCGTCACGTAATCGTCCGCGCCGCTGTCGAGACCGCGAACCCGGTCGGCCTCCTCGCCCTTGGCCGTCAGAATGATGATCGGCGTGGCGCGGGTTTCGGCCTTGCGGCGAAGCTGGCGACAGACCTCGATGCCCGACATCTTCGGCAGCATCCAATCGAGGACGATCAAATCCGGCTTGTGCTCCGCGACCGAAACCATGGCCTCCTCGCCGTCGGCGGCCTCGCCGACATCGAAGCCCTCGCGCTCGAGATTGTAGCGCAGCAGCGTGACGAGCGCGGTTTCGTCTTCGACGATGAGCACGCGAGGTTTCATGAGGGCGATCCACCGCCGTCTTTATTCGCATTGCGCCGGTTTTGCGCCGAACGCGGGCGCGAATCTCGCATTGGGCCACCGTGCACGAGATAGTGGCACATTTCCGCGATATTGGTCGCGTGGTCGCCGATCCGCTCGATGTTCTTCGAGATGAACAGCATGTGCGTGCAAGGCGTGATGTTGCGAGGATCTTCGAGCATATAGGTCAAGAGCTCGCGAAACAGGCCCGTGTGCAAGGCGTCGAGTTGATCGTCGCGGTGCCAGACATCCATCGCCTTGTCGACGTCCTTCTCGAGATAGGCGTCGAGCACGTCCTTGACCATTCTCTGCGACACCTCCGCAAGACGCGGGAGCGACGACAGACCCTTGATCGAGGGATGTTCGTTCAATCGGATCGTGCGCTTGGCGATATTGGTCGCGCAATCGGCCACGCGCTCAAGCTCGTCGGAAACCTTGAGCGCCGAGACGATCTCGCGCAAATCGGTCGCGACCGGTTGGCGCAAGGCCAGAAGCCGCACGACCAGATCGTCGATTTGCAGCTCGAGTTCGTCTATCAGATCGTCGTTCTCGATCGTTTGGGCGGCAAGGTCGGTGTCGCGGCGCACTGTGGACTCGACCGCGGTCTTGAGCTGCGCCTCCGCGAGGCCGCCCATGCGGGCCAAGAGGTTGTTCAATTCCTTCAAGTCTTCGTCGTACTTCCGGACCGTGTGTCCCTGGCTCATTGTAATTCCCTATCGGTCGGTTCTCGCGCCACGTCCATCAACCGTCCCCAGCTCAGCCAAAACGGCCCGTCACGTAATCCTGGGTTTGCCGGCTCTTGGGGTTCGTGAATATCTCGTCGGTGTCGCCGTACTCGATCAGCTTGCCGAGATACATGAACGCGGTGTTGTCGGACACGCGCGCGGCCTGCTGCATGTTGTGGGTGACGATGATGATCGTGTATTGACCCGACAATTCGTCGATCAGCTCCTCGACCCGCGCGGTGGAGATGGGGTCGAGGGCCGAGCATGGCTCATCCATCAACAGAACTTCGGGGTCGCCGGCTATCGCGCGGGCGATGCACAGGCGCTGTTGCTGGCCGCCCGAGAGGCCGAGCGCGCTCTGGTGCAGGCGATCCTTGGCCTCGTCCCAAAGCGCCGCGCTCTTGAGCGAGCGTTCGGCCGTTTCCTCGAGCAGGCGCTTGTTGCGCACGCCGTCGACGCGCAGGGGATAGATGACGTTCTCGAAGATCGACATGGGGAAGGGGTTGGGCTTCTGGAACACCATGCCCATGCGTTTGCGCAGCGCGATCACGTCGGCGCGCGGATCGTAGATGTTGTTGTTGTCCAACGTCACATTGCCCGAAATCGTCATGCCGTCGATCAGATCGTTCATGCGATTGAGCGAGCGCAGCAGGGTCGATTTGCCGCAACCCGACGGACCGATGAGCGCGGTCACAAGGCCGCGTTCGACCACCATTTCCACGCCGAACAGCGCTTGCGCGGCGCCGTACCACAGACAAAATTCCGCGATATCGAGAATGGTGCCCCGATCGCCCTTCTTCACGTGATAGATCGTGCCGCCGTTTGCTGGCGTGCTTGCCGACGTCATTGTCGCATCTCCCGCCTTCGCGTCCCTAGAACTGGCTACCCTTGAATTTCCGCTTCATCCGGTTGCGTATGACGATCGCCGCCAGATTCATGGCGGCGATCAAACAGATCAAAAGCATCGTGGTCACGAACACCATCGGCTTTCCCGCCTCCGAATTACGCGACTGGAAGCCGACATCGAAGATATGAAAGCCGAGGTGCATAAAGCTGCGCTCGAGGTGAATGAAGGGGAAAAACCCGTCCACCGGAAGTTCCGGCGCTAGCTTGACGACGCCGACCAACATCAAGGGCGCGACTTCCCCCGCCCCGCGGGCCATGGCCAGGATGATCCCGGTCATGATGCCCGGCATGGCGCGCGGCAGAACGATGCGCGTGATGGTCTGCCATTTCGACGCCCCGCACGCGAGCGAACCCTCGCGCATCGAGCGCGGCACGGCGGCCAGCGCCTCCTCGGTCGCCACGATCACGACTGGCACCGTGAGAAGGGCGAGGGTGAGCGAGGCCCACAGCAATCCGCCCGTGCCGAAGGTCGGATTGGGCAGGTTCTCGGAGAAGAACAGCCGGTCGATCCTACCGCCCAGGATATAGGCAAAAAAGCCAAGCCCGAAAACGCCGTAAACGATCGAGGGCACGCCCGCGAGGTTGTTCACCGCGACGCGCACGATGGCGACCGTGCGGCCTTGCTTGGCGTATTCGCGCAGATATAGCGCCGTGATCACGCCGAAGGGCGCGACGGCGACCACTAGAAGAACGGTCATCGCGAAGGTTCCGAAGATCGCCGGCAGCACGCCGCCCTCGGTATTCGCCTCGCGCGGCTCCTCGGTCAGGAATTCGGCCCAGCGCGACAGATAGACGCCGATCTTCTGAAAGAAGCCGATATCGTTCGCTGCGTACAGACGGACGATCGTCGATAGGGGAAGGACTTTCTCCCGCCCGCCGATATCCGCCAAATAGACTCGTTGCGCCGCATCCTCGGCGCGCAGCGCCTTCGCTTCGGCGGCCAGTTCGTCGTACCGTATTTGCAGCTCCTGGGCGCGCGCGTTGAACTTCTCGTTCGCAGCGGCGTATTCGGGACTCGCGATCCCGTTGCGCAGCTCGATTCCGCGGAGGCCCAGGCGTTCCTTGTTGAGGTAATGGTTGATGGAGCCGATCTCGTCCTTCTCGATGTTTCGGATGCGGTGAAATCTGTCGCGCGCCTCGGCGTGCGCCGCGCGCATTTCCGATTCGGCGAAGTTTCCGGCTTCCTTCTTCGCGCCGCCGGCCTCGAATCCCTGGATTCGGCCGATGAACACGCCCCACTCGACACGCTCGGCGAAATACAGGCCGTTCGGGTATTCGCGCTTGGCGACGTTGTGCTCGGGCACCCAGCGAAAATCGTCGCCGTAGAGGTCGAAATTTCCGGTGCGGTAGAGCGTGCGGAGCGCGAAGCCGTCATCGGCCGCGACCATGGCGCGGGCCTTGGGCGGCAATTGCTCCGCGATGTCGGGCGCCAGTTTGTAGCGCTCCACGCGCGAGGGTTCGCCCGCGATCACCTCGCCGTTCGTCAGCGTTACCGCCGCGATCGACTTGGGATAAAACGTCGAAAGGCCGTTCCACAAGACCATGACCAAAAATCCGACGATCATGATGCAACCGAACGCCAGCGCGCCGCCGAGCGCCCATAGAAAGGGTTCGCCTTGCGACGAAAGATCCGTCACGCGCTTGCGGGCCATGGTCATCGTCTGTCCTGCATCGGCCGCCACCGTCTTGTTCAAGTAGCTCACGGTCATACGACGTCCTCTGCGGATATCAAAGCTGCGCCGTCCGGCGGCGGAAACGCAGTCGGATGAGTTCGGCCAGGGTGTTGATCACGAACGTGATGACGAACAGCGTCAGCGCGGCCAGGAACAACATGCGGAACAAGGTCGAATCCTTTACCGCCTCCGGCAATTCGACCGCGATATTGGCCGAAAGCGCGCGCAGGCCGTTGAAGATGTTCCAGTCCAGGATTGCGGTGTTGCCCGCGGCCATGACCACGATCATGGTTTCTCCGACCGCGCGGCCCATGCCGATCATGATCGCGGCGAAGACGCCGCTCATGGCCGTCGGCAGGATCACGGAGATCGCCGTCTGCCAAGGCGTGGCGCCGCAGGCGAGGCTGGCGGCGCGCAGATGCTCGGGCACGGAATTCAGCGCGTCCTCGGCAATCGTGTAGATGATCGGGATGACGGCGAAGCCCATGGCGAAGCCCACGACCAATGCGTTGCGCTGGGCGTAGGTATTTACGATGCCGCCGCGCGGACTGATGCCCACGCCGATCATCAGCAAGGCGACGGCATAGGCGATCGCGGCGCCAGCCAGGCAAAGCCCGATCCAGCGCGCGGCGCTCAACGCGCCGGCCTGGGTACGCGGCAGGCCGCGCACCCAGTCGGCATGGAGCTTTCCGACATTGCGCTCGAACAGCAGCGCGGCGGCGATGAAGGCCAGGGGAAACAGCAACAGGGCCAGGAACGGCGCGTCCGTTCCGACACCGCCATTGGCCCAAGCCTTGAGATCACCCGCGAACAGTGCCTGTTCGAAGGTGTCGCCCAGGCCGTAACACAGATAGCCGAACACGGCGATGGCGACGAACATCAAGATAAACTTGGGAGTGCCGCCGTAGCGAAGCGCGACCGGCGATGGCAGCGATTGCCACAAATACGCGCCGGCCATGAGGCCCATCGGCACCGCGATGAAGGCCATGATCACGGCGGCGATCCAGGTTTCGATGATGGGCGCGAGGATCAGGGCGGCGATGAAGCCGAGCACCACCGAGGGCAGCGAGGCCATCATCTCCATGACCGGCTTAATCACCGAACGGACGGAATGGTGCAGGAACTCGGAGGTGTAGATCGCGGCACAGAGAGCGATGGGAACGGCGAAAAGCAGGGAATAAAAGGCCGCCTTGAGCGTGCCGAAGATGAGCGGGACGAGCGAGAGCTTGGGCTCGAAACTGTCGGTGCCCGAAGACGACTGCCAGGTGTAATCCGGCGCCTGGTAGCCCTCGTACCAAACTTTGCCGAAAATGGACGAGAGCGTCGTCTCGGGATGCGGCGCGTCCACGTCCCAGGCGAAATACCGGCCGTCATCGGCGATGGCGAGGACGCCGTTCTCGCGCGGCGCGAGCGTCAGACTGCCGATTTTCGTCGGCTCCTTCGGCGCGAGCTTGAGCAGGGTCTGCTCGCTCGTCGAATGGCGCAGCCAGACATTGCCGGCGGTGTCGGCGGTGGCGAAGGTCTTGCTTCTCTGGCTCGCGCTGGCGGCGATGATTCCGAATTTTTGCGGCTCGAGATTGTGCGCGCGGACGAGAGCATAGCCGTCCTTCGTGGCGGCGCCGGCACGCTGCAGGCGGAAGAAAACATCCACCGTTCCCGCCGAGGAGCCGACGACGAGCGATTGCTCGCCGATGAGGAACGAGAACGACGTGAGACGCGCGCCCTCGGGCACCATCGAGATCGATTCGGCAAGCGTTGGCTTCGCAAGATCGCGCGTGTCGTAGCGGTGCACGAGACCCGTTTCCTCGGCGATGTAGATTTGATCGGCCTTTTCCGTGATCAAAATGCCGGCCAATTTCACGTCGGCCGGCAGCTCGGGCAGGGTGCTGGTTTGTGCCGTGCTCGTGACTTCGCTGGTCAGCATGTTCTTGCGCGTCTCGGTGCGGGTCAGGCGGGCCACGCCGTCGGCGCCGACGGTTACGAAGGCGATGCTGGGGCGTTCGGGCGTGCCGCCGATGCGGTAATCCATCGCCCGGATTGCATGGCCCGGCGAGATCGCCTGAGGACTCTCGATTTCCAGGCCCACGGTGGATTTGCGAACCTGTCCGCCCTGGATGGCGGTGTAGATGGCGCGGCCATCGGTCCAATCGTGGTCGTTGAGCGTTTCCAATCGACTCATGTCGTGGCCGGGAGCCAGGATTTCGACATCGATCGTGATCTCGCCGAACCTCACGGTGCCGTCCGCGAAACCGAAAGCGACATTGCCGCCCGACAAAGTACGCGCGAACGCCGTGATTTTCGTGCCGCCGAGATCGAATTGCGGCGCGGCGATGGGTTTTCCGGAGGCGATATGAAAGGCCGTGACCTCACCGGACTCGCCGATGGCGACGGCCAGGGTCTTGTATTCGTCGATCTTGGTCATGAGGGCGTGGCCGCGAATCGCTTCGCTTCGGCCTTCGATCGCGCCGATGAGGCTGGCGCCGGTGAACAGCGGCACGACGGTCTGCGCCAGGAAGGCCATGATGGCGAACACGGCCAGGATCACGAAGACACCGCCGATGGTGATGATCCAGTCCGCCAGGCGGTCGATGATCAGCACCGAGCGGCGCGTGGGCGCGCGGCGGCGGAGCGCGGGTTTTTTTGGGACGGTTTCGTCGCCCACTGTCATGGCATCGTCCTAAATTGGCGCGGCGCGGGAAGCATCGAAAGAAAGGATCGATGGAAAAGACGATAAACGGACGCGGCGGTTGCCCGCCGCGTCCGGTCGTTGCCTAGAGGCCCTTGGTCTTCATGGCTTGGTCGGCGATCGCCTTGGTAACCGGGAAATACCCGTCCTTCACCACGGCTTGCTGACCCTCCTTGGAATAGACGTAGCGGATGAATTCCGCGCGCAGCGGCTCCATTTTTTGGTTCGGATTGATGTTGACGTAGACGTAGAGGAAGCGCGCGAGCGGATAATTGCCGGAATAGGCGTTCTCCGAATTGGCTTCGGCGCAAGCCTCGTTGGACTTGCGCGCTAGGGGCACCGCCCGCACGTCGGCGGTCATGTAGCCGATGCCGGAATAGCCGGTGCCGAACTTGTCGGACGCAACGCCCTGCACGACCGTCGAAGAACCGGGCTGCTCCTTCACCGTATCCTTGTAATCTCCCTGGAACAGCGCGACTTCCTTGAAGTAGCCATAGGTACCCGAGGCGGAATTGCGGCCATACAGCGAAATCGGGCGCGCGGCCCACTCGCCGGTCAGGCCCAGATCGCCCCAGGTCTTGATGTCCTTGTCCAGCCCGCCCTTGCGGGTCTTGGAGAACATGGCATCGACCTGCTGCAGGGTCAGGCACTTGATCGGGTTGTCCTTGTGAACGTACAGCGCCAGAGCGTCGACCGCGCCGCGGATCGCCTGGGGCTTGTAGCCGAATTTTTTCTCGAATTCGTCGATCTCGGCCTTCTTCATTTCGCGCGACATGGGGCCGAATTGCGCGGTGCCGGCGATCAAGGCCGGCGGGGCGGTCGAGGAACCCTTGCCCTCGATCTCGATCTTCACGTTCGGGTACTTGCCCATGAAGCCCTCGGCCCACAGCGTCATCAGATTGTTCAGCGTGTCCGAGCCGATCGACTTAAGATTACCTGAGACCCCAGAGGCGACCTTATAGCCGGTCAAGCCGGGGTCCACTTGTTGGGCGTGCGACGCGCCGATGACGGCGAGGGTGCCCACGATCGCGAATACGGCGGTTTTGAACACGGGTCTCTTCTCCTGATTGATGGTTGCGCGCTCGACATGGCGCGGGTGGCAGCCGGGCGAGGCCTGTGCGCGCCGGCCAGCCCGGTGCGGGCAAAGCTAGAGACCGTGAGGCACGGTTTTATGACCGTATTGTTTCATTTAGATGACGGTCCATGCGTATTATCAACGACTTGGTTGCGACCGAATCGGCGCTGCCGGGAAAAATGTCCGGCCGCTCAAAAATCGCCGGGCGGCGCGAATTTAGCCGACCGCGTTCATGTGGCGGGCGAGGATAACGAGGCTCCGTGGACTCAAATTCCGGGCCCGATGGCGGCGTAAAGCCCCCAAATGGCGGCGTAAAGCCATGGCGCGCGCAAAGAAAAAGGGCCGGTCCCGAAGGACCGGCCCGAATGGGTTCGATGAGGAGGAGATTCGATTCGAGCGTGGTTAGAAGTTGTAGAGGAAGCTCACCTGGGCACGTCCGGCTTCGCCGCTCTTCTCCGTGCCGGCTGCCGCCGCCGCATTTTGCCGCCAGCCGTACATGAACTCGGCGCCGATATCGACGCGGCGCACGGGCGACCAAATCACATTGGCATGGATGGTTTTCACGGTTTCGAAGATGCCGTTCGCGGCCGGGCCCAGCTTCGCGACATCGACCTTGTTGTACGAATACCCGCCGACGATGTTCGAACGGATCATGTCGGTGAAGACATGGGTGTAGGAGCCCCACATGCCATAGGCGGTGGAGGGGGTGAGCCTGGCCCCGCAGCCCGCAACCATGTTCACGCGGCCGGCGGTATGGGCGTCCCGACAGGTGACGGTCACATCGCCGTTGTTCGTCGTGTCCATGTATCGGCCAAGACCTTGGCCGCCCGCGACGCTGAACTTGAAATTGCTCTTGTTCCAGGCATTGATGGTCGCGCCGGCACGCAGGCCATAGCCGAGCGCATCGTCTTGGGCGCCCGCGCCGTCGTCATAATTGAAATGACGGACTACGCCGGCGATGTTGAGGGCGCCCCAGCTGTCTTTCCAGCGCATGCGCGCGACGAAATCGGGCATCTTGTCCTGGAAGTTCGCGTTGCTCACCGCGGCGTTCGCAACGTTGCGCAAATTGCGCTGTTCGGGGTTTTCGATCGCGACATCGAACCCGAGGGTCTTCATCGCGTCCCAGGTGTAGCGAATCTGCGCCTGGCGTACGTCCGTTTCGCCGGCCGTCCCGCCCGGATCCAGAAGATCGGGTGCGGAATCGGCGTCGTTGAACGTGCTTTGCGTCTGGCCGGCCAGCACGGGGCCCATCGAACCGAAGGCCTGGCGGACGCGGAACAGGTTCGAGTTCGAGAAGCGCTCGTTGCCGCTGCCGCCGGCGAAATCGCCTTCAAGCCGCGTCGTCAGACGGCCCCAATCCGTGGGCGTCGCCGAGGTGAAGCGCAGGCGCGACCGGCGCGCATGCATGCGGAAATCGCCGCCCTGGCGGGCATTGACGCTGGCATCGACCGGAATGGCCGACACCAGGAACGAATCGCCGATCACGGCCGCGGCGCCGCTGTTCTGCGGCGCGCCGATGGTGAAGAACGCGTCGGTCTTTATGTAGCCGCTGAAAGAGATCGAAGTGTCGGAGCCCGGCAGCTTCCACGAACCGGCGAAATCGCCGCCCGTGACCGCCTGCGCCGGCGCGACCCGATGGACGGACGCATCCGTGCTGGCGGCGCGCTGATTGTCCTCGACCTGTTGAAGACGGTCCTTAAGGACCTCGAGTCGAGCCCTAAGCTCGGCCTTCATCTCCGCGGTCGGTTCTTCGCCGAAGGCCTGTCCCGCAAACAGGGCCATGGCCGCCGCCGAACTCGCTAGGGCGATCCGCATCTTGCCCGCTCCCGTGTACATGTTCATCGCCCCGAACCCTTTTTTTGTTATTGCGCACCGCGACGTATTGCCGCGTTGAACGCGACTCGTACGATAACACTATGACGGCCCCGAGTCCAAAGAATGACTATTAGATGTCATTTTAGTTAAAGTTACATGTCGTTGTGGATCGGATACACTTGCGCTCCGGCGACGCGGCAACACCCGGTGCATTGCCGATACGAATGATTTTTTCGGCAATCCCCGCGATGGTGATCGGTCGAATTTAAGCCCGAGCGGGCACAAAAAACTCGAACGGCGAAAGCGGAAATTATTCCTCTTTCGCCTCGCTCTTGCAAGAAGAAATTGCCGGGAAGCGAACCGTAAACGTGCTTCCGATCCCGATCGTGCTTGCGATATCGATCGCGCCCCGGTGGCGGTTGACGACGTGCTTGACGATGGCAAGGCCCAGACCGGTGCCGCCCAATTCGCGCGAGCGCGCGGCATCGACCCGGTAGAAGCGTTCGGTCAGGCGCGAAAGATGGTCGCGGGAAATGCCGTCGCCTTGGTCGCGGACCTCGACGGCCACTTGTCGCGCGCCGTCCGCCTCGCCGCGCTTGGTCTCGGAGCGGACCGCGATGGCGACCGTGCTGCCGGGCCTGGCGTACTTGATCGCGTTCTCCACCAGGTTTTGCACGACCTGGGTCAATTCCTCCGCGTCGCCGGGAACCGCGTCGATCTGGGGCTCGATGGCTAGGGCCAGCGCGATATCGCGGTCCTTGGCCCTGAATTGCAGCGTGTCAGCCACGCTGCGGACGATGGCATCGATTTCCACCGGGTCGGTCGGCGCGTGGTGCTCGTGCATTTCGATGCGCGACAGGGACAACAAATCGTTGACCAGACGCGCCATGCGCGCCGCCTGCTCGCCCATGATGCCAAGAAAGCGCTTGCGGGTTGCCGTGTCGTCGCCCGCGCCGGCATTCAAGGTCTCGATGAAGCCGAGCAAGGCCGAAAGCGGCGTGCGCAGCTCGTGGCTGGCATTGGCCACGAAATCCGCGCGCATGCGCTCGGTGCGCTTGATCTCTGTTTGATCGTGCAAGGACAGCAGCAGCCAGTTCTCATCGCCTTCCGGCCGAGGCACGGCTTCGACGTGGGCCAACAGATTGCTCACCGTACGGCCGGATAATTCGAACTCCACCTCTTGCACGCCAGCACTCTTGGATGCCGCGACCACGGCGCCGAGCAGTTGGGGATGGCGCAGAATGGCTGCGAACTCCCGCCGCGCCAGATGGGCGCCGAGCAGACGCTCGGCCGCCTTGTTCGCGCGCTGAACCACCAGATCGCGATCGATCAGCAAAATCGCGTCCGGCAGGGAGTCGAGAATGGATTCGCTCTCGCGCTCCAGGCGAAGAATGGTCTGTTCCTTCCGGCTCCATTCATGCGCCAGGCGTCGCGTCGCCGGCACCAGATCATAAGGATCGGTACCGCCCGGCAAGGGCTCGGGTGGCGCGCGGCCCATCAAGCCTTCGAGCGCTCCACGTACGGAAACGATCTGGGCAACATGGGGATGCAGAAGCGCCGCCAAGATGGCCGCGCAAACCGCGAAGGCGCCAAGCGCCGTCGAGAATTCGAGCGCGCCCAGGATCGACAACAGCAAGAGCACGATGCCCGTTGGCAAGGCCACGGTCGCGGTGGTGGACAGCCACGGATTGGACGACAATCGCATGCGCAAACCCGCTTCGTATCCTGTCCCGCGCCGGGGCGGCGCGGAGCGGTCGCGGCGATGTTAGCGCCTTGTGTCGGCCGCTTCGATGGCGTCGTCGGCCGCTAAGGCCGCCATGTGCACCATGTCCGAGACCGTGGCTCCCATCTGAACGATGTGCACCGGCTTGGACAGGCCGATCAGAAGCGGCCCGATCACCGTGCCGCCCCCCAGTTTCTGCAGCAATTTCGCCGAGATATTGGCGCTGTGCAGTTCCGGCATGATCAAGACGTTTGCCGGTCCCGACAGGCGGCAGAAGGGGTAGAACTGGCGCATGAGGCCATGATCCAGCGCGACATCGGCCGTCATCTCGCCGTCATATTCGAAATCGCGGCTGCGGCCGTCGAGCATCGCCACCGCGTCGCGCGCGCGCCGCCCCTCGGCGCGCGGCGGGTTGCCGAAATTGGAGAACGACAACAGCGCCACGCGCGGCTCGTGGCCCAATTGGCGCGCCTTGGCGGCGGCCTGGGCCGCGATATCGCCGAGTTCGACCGCGGTCGGCTGTTCGTGCACCGTCGTGTCGGCGATGAACACCGTCCGGCCGCGCGCCAGCAGGATCGTGAGGCCGAAGACCCGGTCGCCGGCGCGCGGGTCGATCACGCGCCGCACTTCCTCGTAGGACGCCGAGAAGCTGCGCGTCAGGCCCGTGACCATCGCGTCCGCCGCGCCCAAGGCCACCATGCAGGCGCCGAACACGTTGCGGTCCTGGTTGACCATGCGCTGGCAATCGCGCAGCAGCGCGCCGCGCCGCTTCAGCCGGTCGTAAAGAAACTCGGCGTAGCGGCCGTTGTCGTCCGACAGGCGCGCGTTGTGGATTTCCAAGCCCTCGATGCCCGCGAGGCCGATCGCCCGCATCGTCACGCGAATGCGCTCTTCCCGGCCGATCAGCACCGGCGTGCCGTAACCGCTGGCATGGAACGACAGCGCCGCGCGAATCGTGCGCTCCTCCTCGCCCTCGGCGAAGACCACGCGCATGCCTTGTCCGCGCACGCGGTCGAGCACGCGTTGCAGGCCGGCCGCCGTGGGGTCGAGGCGGGCGGACAATTCGTTGCGATACGTCGCCATGTCGACGATCGGCCGGCGCGCCACGCCCGAATCCATCGCCGCCTTGGCGACCGCCATCGGCACATGGGTGATCAGCCTTGGATCGAAGGGCGCCGGGATGATGTATTCCGAGCCGTATTGCAGGCGCTGGCCGGAATAGGCGGCGCCCACTTCGTCCGGCACGTCCTCGCGTGCGAGCGCGGCGAGCGCCTGCGCGGCGGCGATCTTCATGTCGTCGTTGATGGTCGAGGCGCGCACGTCGAGCGCGCCGCGGAAGATATAGGGGAAGCCGAGAACGTTGTTGATCTGGTTGGGGTAGTCCGAGCGCCCGGTGGCGATGATCGCGTCGTCGCGCACGGCCTTCACGTCCTCGGGCGTGATCTCCGGATCGGGATTGGCGAGGGCGAAGACGATGGGCCTCGCCGCCATGCTCGCGACCATCTTCTGGTCGATGGCGCCCTTGACCGAAAGGCCGAGTGCTACATCGGCGCCTTCCATGGCGTCGTGGAGCGTGCGCGCCTTGGTGTCCGCGGCATAGGCCGACTTCCACTGGTTCATGCCCTCGCGCCGGCCGACATGAATCACGCCCTTGCTGTCGCACATGACGATGTTCTTGCGCGGCATGCCCATGCTGACGAACAAACCGGCGCAGGCGATGGCCGCGGCGCCCGCGCCGTTGACCACGATCCGCGTCGTGGCGATGTCGCGGCCGGTCAAATGCAGCGCGTTGACGAGACCCGCCGCGGCGATGATCGCGGTGCCGTGCTGGTCGTCGTGGAAAACGGGGATGTCGAGCAGCTCGCGCAGACGCTCCTCGATGATGAAACATTCGGGCGCCTTGATGTCCTCGAGATTGATGCCGCCGAAGCTCGGGCCGAGATAGCGCACGCAATTGACGAATTGGTCGACGTCCTTGGTGTCGACCTCGAGATCGATCGAATCGACGTCCGCGAAGCGCTTGAACAGAACCGCCTTGCCTTCCATGACGGGTTTGGACGCCAGCGCGCCGAGATCGCCCAGGCCCAGAATGGCGGTGCCGTTCGAGATCACTGCGACCAGATTGCCGCGCGCGGTGTAGTCGTAGGCCAGGGCCGGGTTCGCGGCGATGGCCTTGACCGGCCAAGCGACGCCCGGCGAATAGGCGAGCGACAGGTCGCGCTGGGTTGTCAGCGGCTTGGTCGGGCTGATTTCGATCTTGCCGGCGCGGCCGCTGGAATGGAACAGCAAGGCTTCCTGCTCGGTAACGTGGGCGTCGCCTTGGCTCATGGCCGGCCTCTCGGTTTGCGCGGGCGCTCAACCGACGCCTCCGCCAGGCGTCGAACCCCTGCAGGACCCGATGGTAGGCGCTGCCACCCAAGGCGGTCAAAGACTTGCGCGCCCGCCATGTGTCCGGTCGCCGCCATGATATGGTTCGGTCGCCTGCGGTCGCCGCCGGTTGGCCCTGTAGCGCCCGCCGAACTCGGCCGGCCGAGAAATCGAGCGATGAGACGACGGACGTGACGCCCGCGAACGATACCGGCCTCGGTCCCGAGGATGCGCGTCCCGCCCCGGACGCGTCCCCCCTGATGGTGCAATATTGGGAGGTCAAGCGCGGCCATCCCGATTGCCTGCTGTTTTACCGCATGGGCGATTTCTACGAGCTGTTCTTCGACGACGCCCGCCAGGCCGCCGCCGCCCTCGATATCGCGCTCACCAAGCGCGGCAAGCACGAAGGCCAGGACATTCCGATGTGCGGCGTGCCCGTCCACGCCGCCGACGCCTATCTGTCGCGCCTCATCCGCAAGGGCTTCCGGGTCGGCGTATGCGAGCAGGTCGAGGCTCCGGCCGAGGCCAGGAAACGCGGCGCCAAGGCCGTCGTCCGCCGCGAGGTGGTGCGCATCGTAACGCCCGGCACGCTCACCGAAGACACCCTGCTCGATGCGCGCCGGCACAATTATTTGGTCGTCCTCGCCGAGGTTCAGGGTGCGTTCGGCCTCGCCTCGGTCGACATCTCCACCGGGGATTTCGACATCGAGCCAGTCGATCAAGGCGGACTCGGCGCGGCGCTTGCGCGGCTTGCGCCCAAGGAGATCGTGCTGTCCGACCGGCTGCTCCAGCGCGCCGAATTCCGCGATGCGCTTGCGCCATGGAAAGCGGTCATGACGGCGCAACCCCAATCGCGTTTCGACAGCGAGAACGGCCGGCTTCGTCTCGAGGCGCTGTTCGGCGTGAAGGCGCTCGACGCCTTCGGCGCCTTCACGCGCGCCGAATTGGCCGCCGGCGGCGCGCTGGTGGACTATGTCGAACTTACCCAGAAAGGCCGCTTGCCGCGCCTGTCGCGTCCCCGGCGCTCGGCGCACGGCGCGTTTCTCGAAATCGACGCCGCGACCAGGCGCAATCTCGAACTCACCGAAACCCTCGCGGGCGATCGCCGGGGCAGTCTGCTCGACACCATCGACCGCACCGCGACCGGCGCCGGCGCACGCTTGCTGGCGGCCCATTTGGCCGCGCCCCTGACCGATCCCGCCGCGATCGCCGCGCGCCACGACGGCGTGCGGTATTTCGCCGCGGCGCCCGAGACGCGCGAACGCCTGCGCGCGGTGCTGGCGCGCGCGCCCGACCTCGAACGCGCGCTGTCGCGCCTTGCGCTCGGTCGCGGCGGCCCGCGCGACTTGGCGGCGATTCGCGACGGCCTCAAGGCCGGCATCGCGGCCGCGGCGGTGGCCGCTGCGCCCGGCTTCGTGCCGCCGCCCGCTATCGTCGCGCGCGCGGTCGAGGACCTCGGCAGCCACGATGCGCCGATCGAACAACTGGCGCGGGCGCTGGCGGCGGAATTGCCGCTGCTTGCGCGCGATGGCGGCTTCATCGCGCCTGGTTTCCATCCAGGACTCGACGAATGGCGGATTCTGCGCGACGAGGGCCGCCGTCACATCGCGGGCTTGCAGGCCAAATATGCGGCCGAAACCGGCATCGCCACGCTCAAGATCCGCCACAACAACGTGCTCGGCTATTTCATCGAAATTTCGCCCCAGCACGCCGCGAAGCTTCCGATCGGCGGCGCCTACATCCATCGCCAAACCATGGCCGGCGCCGTGCGCTATTCCACGGTCGAATTGGGCGAGCTCGAGGACAAGATCGGGCGCGCCGCCGACAAGGTGCTCGGCCTCGAGCTCGAAATCTTCGCGGAATTGACCGGCCTGGTTCTCGCGCATGCGGACGGCGTCGCGCGCGCGGCGCGCGGCTTGGCCATGCTCGACGTTTCGTCCGCCCTGGCGGAGCTGGCGGTGGAGCGCCGCTACGCGCGGCCCGAAATCGACGACAGCCTGGTCTTCGCCGTGGTCGGCGGGCGTCACCCTCTGGTCGAGGCCGCACTGCCCGATGGCGCGTCCTTCGTCGGCAATGACTGCACGCTTTCGGGCGAGGCGGGGGCGCGGCGCCTATGGCTCGTCACCGGCCCGAACATGGCGGGGAAAAGCACGTTTCTGCGCCAGAACGCGCTGATCGCGGTCATGGCGCAGATGGGCGGCTTCGTTCCCGCTCTCTCGGCGCGCATCGGCGTCGTCGATCGCTTGTTCAGCCGCGTGGGCGCCGCGGACGATCTCGCGCGCGGCCGCTCGACCTTCATGGTCGAGATGGTCGAAACCGCGGCGATTCTCAACCAAGCGGGCCCGCGCGCGCTCGTGATCCTCGACGAAATCGGTCGCGGCACGGCGACCTTCGACGGCCTGTCGATCGCCTGGGCGACGGTCGAACACCTGCACGGCGTCAATCGGGCGCGCGCGCTCTTCGCCACCCATTACCACGAACTGACCGCCTTGGCGGGAAGGCTGGACGGCCTTTCCTGCCACACGATGCGTGTCAAGGAATGGCGGGGCGAGGTCGTGTTCCTGCACGAAGTGGTGCCCGGCACGGCCGACCGGTCCTACGGCATCCACGTCGCCCGCTTGGCCGGCCTGCCGGAACCGGTCATCGGCCGCGCGGACGAGATTCTGGCGCTTCTCGGGCAAGGCGAGCAGGCCGGTGCCCTGGCGCGCCTTGCGGACGATCTGCCGCTGTTCCGCGCCACGCCAGTGCGCCCCGCAAAGCCCGCCGAGCCCGACCCCGTGGACGCGGCTCTGGCCGCGCTCGATCCGGATACGCTGAGCCCGCGCGAGGCGCTCGAATTCATCTATCGCCTCGCGGCCTTGCGCCGGTCGAGGGACGAGGGTTCGAGGGACGAGGAACGCTAGGCCCGGCCTTGTGCCGGTCGAGGAAAGGGGGTCGAGGAACGAGGAGCGCCAGGCCCGGCCTTGCGCCGCCGGGGGCTGCCATCGTGTATATAATAATTAGAGTACGCCCGCCGCCCGGCGCGGCGCAATTCGGGACCGCCATCGGCCGCAATGAAGATCGCCCGCCCCCGCGCCATCATCGACCCGCGCATCCTGCGCGAGCGTGCAACGGGGATTGCGCGCACGGGCGGCGCGAACCGGCGCCCGCAAATGCTCCTGCTGTTGAAGGACGCGCTCGCCGCGGGCCGTGCCGAAATCGAACGCCGCTTCGCGGCGGGGGCCTCCGGCGCCGCGACGGTCGCGGCCGGAGCGCTCCTCGTCGACCAAATTGCTCGCCTCTGCCACGTCCACGCGCTCGCTTCCTATCCCGGAGCGAACCCGACCGAGGGCGAGCGTCTCGCGGTGGTTGCGGTCGGCGGCTATGGGCGCGGGGAATTGGCGCCTCACTCGGATGTGGACCTCCTGTTCCTGCACGTCTACAAGCCCGCGCCACGCACCGAACAGATCGTCGAATCCATTCTCTATTTTCTCTGGGACTTGGGTCTCAAGGTCGGCCATGCGGTGCGCTCGATCGACGAATGTCTGCGCCTTGCGCGCGGCGATCACGTGATCGCCACCTCCTTGCTCGAAATCCGCTGCGTCGCGGGCGACCGCCGCCTGTTCAACGAATTACGCCGGCGCTTCGTTTCGGAAGTGGCGGCGGGCACGGAAATCGCCTTTCTCGAGGCCAAGCTCGGCGAGCGCGACGCTCGCCACGCGCGTCTGGGCGATTCGCGCTACGTGCTCGAGCCGAACGTCAAGGACGGCAAGGGGGGGTTGCGCGACCTTCACACTCTGCTCTGGATCGCCAAGCACCTTTACCGCATCCAGTCGATGGACGATTTGGCGCGCCTGGGCGTGCTGACGGAAAAAGAAGTGCGCCGGTTCGAAAAAGCGCAGAACTTCCTTTGGACCCTGCGCTGTCATCTGCATTTCCTGACCGGCCGAGCGGGGGATCTGTTGACCTTCGACGTGCAGACGACGATCGGACGCAAGCTCGGCTACACCGCGCATGCCGGCACGCTCGGCGTCGAGCGTTTCATGAAGCACTATTTCCTCACGGCCAAGACGGTCGGCGATTTGACGCGAATCTTCTGCGCCGCGATCGAGGCCGAGCACAAGCGCCGGCCCTTCGTCGAACTCGATGACGTCGCGGGCAGCACCGGATTCGTGCTCGAGGGCGACCGCCTCGCGGTCTCGGACGAGGGCGCGTTCGTGCGTGCTCCGGTCGATCTTCTGCGCCTGTTCCACCTCGCGCACGAGCGCAATCTCGATATCCATCCCAAGGCGCTGAAGCTCGTCACGCGCAGCCTGCGCCTGATCGACCCGGCGCTGCGCGCCGATAAAGAGGCCAATCGGCTGTTCCTGGAAATTCTGACTTCGCCCAAGGGCCCCGAGGGCGCGCTGCGTCGGCTCAACGAGGCGGGCGTGCTCGGCCGATTTGTGCCCGATTTCGACCGTATTGTCGCCCAAATGCAGCACGACATGTACCATGTGTATACCGTCGACGAGCACACCATCCGCGCCATCGGCATTCTGTCGCGCATCGAACGCGGTCTGTTGCGCGCGGATCACCCCCTGGCGAGCGCCGTGGTTCACAAGGTGCAGTCGCGCCGCGCGCTGTACGTGGCGGTTCTGCTGCACGACATCGCCAAGGGTCGCGGCGGCAATCATCCGGAATTGGGCGGCCAGATCGCCGAACGCCTCTGCCCACGCCTCGGTCTCGAAGCCGAGGAGACGGAGAACGTCGCCTGGCTCGTGCGCTACCACCTCGTGATGAGCGAGACCGCCTTCAAGCGCGATCTGTCCGACGATAAGGCGCTCGAGGATTTCGTTGCGGCGGTGCAGTCGCCCGAACGCCTGCGCATGCTGCTGGTGCTCACTGTCTGCGATATCCGTGCGGTCGGGCCCGCGGTGTGGAACGGCTGGAAGGCGGCGCTGCTGCGCGAGCTGTATCACCGCGCCGAGCCGCGGATGATGGGCGGCATGACCGGGGCGGCCGAGGCGCCGCGTCTCGCGGCGGCACGCCGCGCGCTCGAAGGGGCGCTTGCGGGTTGGACCGCTTCGGATATCGACGCCCATTTGGCGCGGTTGCCGCCGTCCTACGTTCTGTCGCTCGAACCCGACACGCTGGCCCGCCACGCGCGCCTGCTGCGCGAGGCCGATTTTTCCGCCGATGCGTTCGTCTGCGGCATCCGCGTCGATAGCGCGCGCGCGGCGACCGAAGTCATCGTCGGCGCACCCGATCGTCCGGGGCTGTTCTCGCGTCTGGCCGGCGCGCTCTCGGCCGCTGGCGCCGATATCGTCGATGCCCGCATCGCGACGACGGCCGACGGCATGGCGCTCGATACCTTCTGGATTCAGGAACCGCCCGCGCCGGGTGGTGCTGCCGGCGGCGCGTTCGCCGATCCGCGCCGCCAGCGTCAGCTGCGCGACACGATCGAACGCGGCCTGGCGGGCGATATCGATCTTGCAGCCGTGCTCGCCCGGCGCCGCGGGCTTCCGAGCCGCGCGCGGGCGTTCGAGGTGCCTTCGCGGGTGCTGATCGACGACAAGGCGAGCGCCACGCACACCGTCATCGAACTCAACGGCCGGGACCGCCCGGGCCTGCTGTACGATGTGACCCGCACGCTCGCCGAACATAAATTGCAGGTGTCTTCGGCCAAGATTTCGACCTACGGCGAACGCGTGGTCGACGTGTTCTACGTGAAGGACGGCTTTGGCTTCAAAGTCAGCCATCCCAAGCCGATCGCGGCGATTCGCGCGGCGCTGCTCGCGGTTTTGGCCGACCCGCCCGAGCGGGCCTCGGCGGCGGCGGAATAACGGGCGCGCATGGGCCTGGTGCGTCATGCCACCACGGTGGGCGGCTGGACCATGGTCAGCCGGGTCGTGGGCTTTGCGCGCGATGCGCTGATCGCGGCGACCCTTGCCGCGGGCCCCGTGGCCGACGCCTTTTTCGTCGCCCTTCGCCTGCCAAACATGTTCCGCAGCTTGGCCGCCGAGGGCGCGTTCTCGGCCGCCTTCGTGCCGCTGTTCTCGCGGCGGCTCGAATCCGAAGGTCGGCGCGCCGCCCTGCGCTTCGCCGGGGATGTCCTCGCGGTCATGTTGGCGGTCATGTTTGCCGCGTTGATCCTCGCCGAGCTTGCCATGCCCTGGCTGGTTTCGGCGATCGCGCCCGGCTTTGCCGACGACCCCGACCGCTTCCGCCTGAGCGTGGAGTTTTCGCGCCTCACCTTCCCCTATCTTCTGTGCATGGCGGTGGTCGCGCTCTTGGGCTCGGTGCTCAACGCGCTCGATCGCTTCGCCGCCGCCGCCGCCGCGCCGATTCTCATGAATCTCGTCATGATCGGGGCCATCGCGTTCTTCGGCCAGGCGCTCGAAACCGTGGGCCACGCGCTGTCCTGGGCCGTCGCCGTCGCGGGCGTGGTGCAGCTCGTCTGGCTCGTTCATTGTGCGGCGCGGGCGGGCGTGTCGCTGCGCTTGCCGGTTCCGCGCCTGACGCCGGGCGTGCGAAGGCTGTTCGTACTGATGCTGCCGGGCATTCTGGGCGCGGGCGTGCAGCAATTGAACCTGTTCGTCAGCACGATCATCGCCTCGTTTCGCGACGGCGCGGTCTCGACGCTCTATTACGCCGACCGCATCAACCAATTGCCGCTCGCCGTCATCGGCGTCGCCGTGGGGGTGGCGCTGCTGCCGTTGTTGTCGCGCCAGATCAAGGCGGGGGATTTCGCGGGCGCCGCGCAAAGCCAGAACCGCGCGGTCGAATTCACCGCTCTGCTGACCCTACCCGCGACGGCGGCCTTGATCGCCATTCCCTTGCCCATCGTCGCCGTATTGTTCGAGCACGGCCGGTTCGGGTACGAGGAATCGCGGGCGACCGCCGAAGTCTTGGCCGCCTTTGCCGCCGGCTTGCCGGCCTATGTGCTGGTCAAGGTCTTGCTGCCCGCGTTCTACGCGCGCCAGGACATCGCCACCCCCGTGCGCGTCGCGGTCGTCGCCCTGATCGCGAACGGCGCCTTGTCGATCGCGCTTGTCTGGCCGTTGGGAACGGTCGGCATCGCCATCGCGACCGCCGCTTCGTCCTGGCTCAACGCGGCGGGGTTGGCTTTCATCCTGCTCCGTCGGGGGCATTTCAGCGCCGATGCGCGCCTGAAGGCGCGCACCGCGCGCATCGCGGCCGCGGCGGTCCTGACCGGTTGCGCGCTTTACGCCGCGGCTGGCGCGCTGACGACGGCGTTCGCGGGGCCGCTTTGGCTGCAGGTGCTCGCGCTCTCGGTCCTGGTCGTTGGCGGCGGCGCGCTCTACGCCGTGCTGGCCCTCGCGTTCGGCGCCACGCGCCTTGGCGAATTGCGCGCGATGCTGGCGCGCAACGGGTAACCGGGCCCCGGCCGATGTCCGCCGCGACGGGTTGACCGCCGGGCACCCGAGTCGCCATAACCGGCCGCCATAACCGGCGCCACATTCGGAGTCCCCATGGCCAAGGGCCGTATTTTCTCGGGCGTTCAGCCGACGGGCAATCTGCACCTCGGCAATTATCTCGGCGCCATCCGCAACTGGGTGCGTCTGCAGAACGACTTCGAGTGCATCTATTGCATCGTCGATCTGCACGCCATCACCGTATGGCAGGAGCCCCAGCAACTGCGCGCGACCACGCGCGAAGTGGCCGCGGGCTTGCTGGCCGCGGGGATCGATCCGAACACCAGTATCCTCTTCAACCAGAGCCAGGTGCCCGCCCACGCCGAACTCGCGTGGATCTTCAATTGCGTGGCCCGGCTTGGTTGGCTCAACCGCATGACGCAGTTCAAGGAGAAGGCAGGCAAGGACCGCGAGAACGTGTCCGCCGGGCTTTACGTCTATCCGAACCTGATGGCGGCCGACATCCTCGCCTACAAGGCGACCCATGTTCCCGTAGGCGAGGATCAGAAGCAGCATCTCGAACTTGCCCGCGACATCGCGCAGAAGTTCAACCACGACTACGGCACCGAATACTTCCCGCTGGTCGAACCGCTGATTTTCGGCGAAGCGACGCGGGTGATGAGCCTGCGCGACGGCATGCGCAAAATGAGCAAGTCCGAGCCCTCGGAGTTTTCACGCATCAACCTGACCGACACCCCCGACCAGATCGCGCAGAAGCTCCGCAAGGCCAAGACCGACCCCCTACCCCTGCCCGAGACGGTCGCGGAGCTCGAATCCCGTCCCGAGGCCGACAATCTCGTCGGCATCTTCGCCGCTTTGGCGGACAAGACGCGCGAGGCGGTGCTCGCTGAGTTCGGCGGCAAGTCGTTTTCCGTGTTCAAGGACGTTCTTGCGGCGCTGGCCATCGCTTCGCTCGGCCCGATGGCTGACGAAATGCGCCGCTTGATGCAGGACCCGGCGGAAATCGACCGGATCTTGCGCCGAGGCGCCGAACGCGCCCAGGCGATGGCCGCGCCGCATCTGCGGGAAATTCAGGATTTGGTCGGCTTTTTGAGGCCTTAGGCCCGGCAGGGGCTTTTGCCGGCGGCGGTGTCGCAGTAACGTGGCGCCTGCCGGCGACGCGCGGCGGCCACCGCCTGGGTGGCGTTTGGGTCGCCGCAGGGCCGCCAATGCAAATCTATCTTCCGATCGCCGAAATGTCCGTGGATGTGTTCGTCGTCCTCGGACTTGGCGGTGCGATCGGCTTTCTTTCCGGATTGTTCGGTGCGGGTGGCGGGTTTCTCCTCACGCCGATGTTGATTTTCCTCGGCGTGCCGCCGCCGGTCGCGGTCGCTTCGGTCGCGAACGAACTGATCGCCGCATCCGTCTCGGGCATGATCGCGCATTGGCGGCGGCGGACGGTCGACTTCAAGATGGGCGCCTTCCTGCTCGCGGGCGGGCTTTTGGGCTCAAGCCTCGGCGTCTGGTTGTTCGGCGTGCTCAAGGGCATCGGCCAGATCGATTTCGCGATTTCGGTCTGTTACGTCCTGTTTCTCGGCTCGATCGGTTTGTTGATGCTGGTCGAAAGCGCGCGCGCGATCCTGCGCCGGCGCGGCCATCGGAGCGATGGCGCCCGGCAACGCTACCCCGATTGGGTGCGCCGGCTGCCGCTCAAGGTCCGCTTCCACAAATCGCGCCTGTACGTCAGCGCGTTCCTACCCCTCGCCGTGGGCCTGCTCGTCGGCGTGCTCGCGGCGATCATGGGCGTCGGCGGCGGCTTCATTCTCGTGCCCGCGATGATCTATCTCATCGGCATGCCGACGACGGTGGTGGCGGGCACTTCGCTGTTCCAGATCATCTTCGTGTCCGCCAATGTCACGCTGCTGCAATCGATCAGCTTGCAGACGGTGGACATCGTGCTCGCCGTTCTGTTGCTGGCGGGCGGCGTGGTTGGCGCGCAATACGGCGCCCGCTACAGCGCGCGCTTGCCGGGCGAGCAGATGCGCATCGTTCTCGCCGTCCTGGTGCTTGGGGTCTGCACGAAGCTGTTCTTCGATCTGGTCGCGACACCCGCCGATGTCTATTCGATCTCGGTCGAAGAGGGCCTGCCATGAGACGCGCGGGCGCGTGCGTGGCTATGTTGGGCGCGCTCGCCTGTCTTGGCGTGGGCTCGCTGTCGCTCCCTTCGGCGCGCGCGGAGCCGCTGCTTGTCGATCTCAGCGACCATCTGGTCAAGATCACCGCCGGCTTTGTCGGCACCGATGTTCTGGTCTTCGGTGCGATATCGGGGCCCGGCGATATCGTGGTCGTGGTCAAGGGACCGGCCAAGGACCTCATTGTGCGCAAAAAGTCGCGCGTGGCGGGCATGTGGCTCAACCGCGATTCGCTCACGTTCGTGCGCGCGCCGACCTTCTATTCGGTTGCGGCCACGCGACCGCTTGCCGAATTCGTGCCGCTCGCGCTTCTGCAGCGCCAGGGGATCGGCGTCGAGCATTTGCGCCTGGAAGAGCGCGGCGCCGCGACGGAGGGCGAGGTGGCCGAGTTCCGGCTCGGCCTGGTGCGCAACAAACAGGGCGAGGGATTGTACGCGCGCGAAGTCGCCAAGATCGCCGTGCTCGCGGGCGGCCTGTTCCGCGCCGATTTGTCTTTCCCGGCGAATGTGCCGACCGGGGCCTATACGGTCGAGGTTTATTTGATTCGCGATGGTGATGTGGCGAGCGCGCAAACCACGCCCTTGGTCGTCAGCAATGTGGGCGTGGGCGCGGACGTTCATTTTTTTGCCCACGGACACGCCGCGCTGTATGGCGTCTTTGCCGTTTTGCTCGCGCTGCTCGCGGGCTGGGCGGCGTCGGCGGCATTCCGGCGCGGATAGCGCGCAAGCGGCAAGTCGAGTACGGAGAGAGCTTCATGGCCGAAACACAGGAAAAAGCCGCACGGCATGTGTTTCTCGTCGTCGTCGACGAAACCGAGGAGTTGAACGTGGCGCTGCGTTATGCCTGCCGGCGCGCGGTGCGCACGGGCGGACGCGTGGCGCTGCTCTATGTCATCGAACACGAAGGCTTTTTGCACTGGTCCTCGGCCGAGCGCCTGCGCGAGGAAGAGCAGCGCGCCCAAGCCGAGCAGCAGCTGCAGTCCATGGCGTCCAAGGTCATGGAATGGACCGGCGACATGCCGATTTTGCACATCCGCAAGGGCTTGCGGCGCGACGAATTGCTGAAACTCATGGACGAGGATGCGACGATTTCGGCTCTGGTTCTCGGCGCGGCGACCGGCGCGCGCGGACCAGGGCCCCTGATCTCGGCGTTGACCGGGAAATTTTCGGCGCGCCTGCACGTGCCCCTGACGATCGTTCCGGGCGCGCTCGGCGACGCGCAAATCGACGCGCTCGCCTGATTCGTCGAACCGCCGATCTTCAGAACGCCGTCAATTCCTCCGGCACGCCGAACACCGCGACGGGTTCGGCCAGGCCCCTGAGCGCGTGGCGGCCGAGCGGGCGCTTGGGCATGGGACAGATGGCCGCGAATTCCGTCGACATGATCAGTGTCTCGCCGAGCGTCTTGGTCAGTTGCTCCAGGCGCGCGGCCAGGTTGACCGCCGGTCCGATGACGGTGAAGTCGAGGCGGTCGGGCGCGCCGATATTGCCGTACATGACCGGGCCGACATGGAGCGACAGGCCGTAGCCGATCGCGTCGTCGCCGCGCTTGGCGCGCGCTTGGTTCAGCGCCGCCATCGCGCGCACGGCCTCGCGCGCGGCGGTATAGGCGCGGCACGAATTGGCGGGCGCGCCATCCGCGTCGGTGCGGAAGATGGCGAGAAAGCCGTCGCCGATGAATTTCAGGATCTCGCCGCCGTGGCGCTGGACGGGTTCGGCCATGGTTTCGAAATATGCGTTGAGCGTCGCGATCATGCGTTCGCTCGTCAGGCGTTCCGACAGCGATGTCGAATCGCGCATGTCGCAGAACCAGACGATCGCGTCGATGACCTCGCCGCTGCCGCGCTGAATGGTGCCATCGAGCACCCGGCGGCCCGCGGCGCGCCCAACATAGGTGTCGAGCAGGGTCCGCGCGATGCGCACGTTCGATTGCAATTCGACGACGAGGCTCAAGGCCGGCATGACCGCGTCGATGGTCGCGATGTCCGCCTCGGTGAACCCGCCCGGCCGGTCGGTTGCCAGCGATACGGCGTTTCGCCGGTTATCGATCGCGGGCGCCGGCATGATGATGTAATCGGTCATGCCCTTCTCGCGCAGCTCCGCCAGAATCGAGAAGTCCAAGATCGGAGCGGGTGTATCGAGCCGGCGACGCACGGCCTTGCCTTCCTCGAACACGACGCGCAGCGGGCTTTGGGTATAGATCGGCTCTTCGCGCGCGCCATGCTTCCAGCCGATTTCGCGCATCGCGGGCGTTTCGCGTTCCCAGGTATAGCTATGACCGAGAACCAAGGGGTGCAGCGTCTGCACATGCATCGCCGCGCGCGCGACCGGCAGACCGGAGATCTTGGCGCGTTGGCAAAATTGATCGAGCAGCGCTTGCGGGTCGGCCAAGCGCCGACCCTCGGTGTAAAGCCAGTTCAGCAAGCGTGCGGCCGGTGTTTTGCCCGAATCGTCGTCCGTGGCCATCTGCGCCCTTTAACCCCCTGATAAGATTCGGTCAATATATAGAGCGCCGCCTATAGAGCCCCGCGCGCCAATTGGGCGCGTATCTCGGACCCGCGCCCGGTTCGGGGCCGTGCGCCTTGAAATCGCCGCCTTCCCCCCTCATCTTATCTTATCGTCTGTCGGTCGAGATTTTCGCGATTTGCGACAAGAGGTGCCGCACGTGTTCATACAAACGGAAGACACCCCAAATCCAGCCACGCTCAAATTCGTGCCGGGCGAGACGGTCATGCCTTCGGGCACGATAGATTTTGCGTCGCCCGATGCGGCGGAGCGGTCGCCGCTGGCGCGCCGCTTGTTCGCTGTCGCGGGCGTGGCGCGGGTGTTCTTTGGCTCCGACTTCATCACCGTGACGAAGACGCAAGCCCAGGAATGGCATGTGATGAAGCCGGCGGTTCTCGGCGCGATCATGGAACATTTCACCGCGCGCCTGCCCGTGCTCGACGCGGACAGCGCCACCGCGGATGGTCATGCCGAGGGCGAGAACGACATCGTTCGTCAAATCAAGGAACTGCTCGACAGCCGGGTGCGGCCCGCGGTGGCCCAGGACGGCGGAGATATTTTGTTCGACCGGTTCGAGGACGGGGTCGTCTATCTCGAGATGCGGGGCTCGTGCTCGGGTTGCCCGAGTTCCATGGCGACGCTCAAGAGCGGAGTGGAAAACATGCTCCGCCACTACATTCCGGAAGTTTCCGAGGTCCGCGCCGTTTGATTTGGTGCGCCCGGCAATTCGGCTTCATCCCCTCGGATGCGGCCGCAATTCCACACGCGTGCGCCGCCTGGGCGCGCGCCCAATTCCGGATATAAGATGAGCGCATTAAACCATATGGAAGCGGTGCCGATCGTCTTTCGAAGTTTCCCCGTCTTTAGGGGTACCGATGGCTTCCGCCGCTTGATCCGGCTCGATCGCACGGTTTTCGCCGTCGGCATGGCGGTGTCCTTGATCGTTGCCGCATGGCTCGTGCTCGGCATGCAAACCCGCGCGCGCGAAGTCGTCGTGATCTTGGCCCGTACCGCAAGCGTCACGCTGAAAGAGGGCGCGGCCTTCGCCTCCGTTCAGTTCGTTCGCGCGGTTCCCAGCGCCGCCGCGCTCAGCAGCCTGTTCACGGAGCTGGACTACCGCCTCGACGACGTGCGCGAAGGTGCGGCCGTCCCGCGCGTAATCATCGATCGTATTCCCGCCGATTTCGAGGCCATGGATTCGCCCGAGGAGCGCAAGCTTCTGTTCGCTAAGACGGTGCTGCCGATCGTGCTCGAAACCAATATGTCGATCCTCAAGGATCGCGCGCGCCTCGAGGAACTGTACGATAAGGACGCCTCGGGCAAGGCGCTCGACGCGCGCGAACGCGCCTGGCTCGAACGCCTCGCCGGACGCTTCGAGATGGACGGGGTGAATTTGGCCGAGCTGCGCCGGCGGGTCGATGCGGTGCCGCCGTCCCTCGCCATCGCGCAGGCGGCGCTCGAAAGCGGTTGGGGCACCTCGCGTCTCGCCCAGCAGGGTCATTCGCTGTTTGGGCAGAAGGTGCAGCGCCCGGATGCCGGCGCTGCCGTGCGCACGGGTATCGCGCCGGCGATACCGGGCGGCGACGATCTGATCATGCGCACCTTCGACAGCCTGCCCTCGACGGTGAAGGCCTATATCCACAACCTGAACACCCATCCGGCCTATCGCGAGTTCCGCGAACGGCGGGCGGATGCGCGCGCGCGCGGCAAGGCGCTCGACGGCTGGTATCTGGCGGGATATATCAAACGCTATTCCGAGCGTGGCCGTGACTACATCAAGGACGTGCGCGGCCTGATCAAAACGAACGACTTAGGCGCGCTCGACGATGCCCGTTTCTCCAGCGGCCCCCCGTGGCCGCCGGCCGGGCTGAAGACGGCGCTCGGCTTGATCTAGTTTTGCGCTTGCGGGTTCGGCGGCGCGACGTCGCCGGACCGGGGGAATGCGACCATGCCGCCGGACACATCCGATAGCCGCCTCGACGACCGCGCGCTCGACCTCGTATTTCGCGAGGCGCGGACGTTTCACCGCTGGCAAGAACGCGAAATCGGCGACGAGACGCTGCGCGCGCTTTACGATTTGGCGTGCTTGGCGCCGACCTCGGCCAATTGCAGCCCGGCGCGCATCGTTTTCGTCCGTAGCGCCGAGGCGAAGGCGCGGCTAAGGCCTTGTCTTGCGCCCGGCAATGTCGAGCAAACCATGGCCGCGCCGGTGACCGCGATCATCGGCCACGATCTGTTTTTCTTCGAGTTCCTGCCCCGCCTTTACCGCCAGGCCGACGCGCGCGCGTGGTTCGCGGGCGATCCCAAGGCCGCGGAAATCACCGCGTTTCGCAACGGTTCCATGCAAGGCGCCTATCTCATCCTGGCCGCGCGCTCGTTGGGACTGGATTGCGGGCCCATGTCCGGATTCGACAACGCGATGGTGGACGCGGCCTTCTTCCCGGGTGGCCGGGTGCGGTCCAATTTTCTCTGCAATCTCGGCCATGGCGACCGCGCCACGCTCGATGCGCGCAATGCGCGCCTGGTATTCGACGAGGCCTGTGCCGTAATCTGATCGTCCGATGCGTCTTCTGGCCCTCGATTGCGCCGTCTCCTGCTGTTCCGCGGCCGCGTGGGCCGATGGCGCGGTGCGCGGGCGGCGGCGGGCCGCCATGGCGACCGGCCAGTCCGAGGCCATCGTGCCGATGGCGCTGGCGGTCATGTCCGAGGCCGGGCTGTCGTTTGGCAATCTCGATGTCATCGTCGCCACGGCCGGGCCCGGCAGCTTCACCGGCGTGCGAATCGGCCTCGCCGCCGCCCGCGGTTTTGGCTTGGCACATGCGGTTCCGGTCTGGGGTATGCGCACCACGGATGCGATTGCCGAGGTGGCGCGCGAATGGCTGCGCGGCGCGGAAAGCCTCCTGGTCGTGCTCGAGTGCAAGCGGCATGAATTGGCGGCCCAGCGCTACGACGCATCCGGCGCGCCGCTCGACGAACCGGTCTTGCGCGCGCCCGAGGCGCTCGCCGCTAGCCACGCGGCGGATGCCGTCGCGGGCGACGGGCGGGGACGGCTTCTGCGCGCTTTCGCTTCGGCCGGCCGCTTCGCGCGCGAACTCGACGGCGCGGATTTGCCGGATGCCGCCGCGCTCGCCGCGCTCGCCGCGCGCCGTCTTGGCGCCGGCGAGAACTTGCTCGCGCCCCGTCCGATCTATCTCCGCGCGCCTGACGTCACGCGCGCCGAAGGCGTTGCATGACCGCGCCGCCGCCGATGCTCGCGGGCCCCGCCGCGGCATCCCCGTTGGCCGCGCTGCACGGGCGGTGCTTCGACGAGATTTGGGACGAGCACGCCTTCCGCGCGCTTCTTTTCTTGCCCGGCACCTTCGCGGTGCTCGATGACGCGCGCGAGCCGCGCGCCTTCGTGTTGTGCCGCGTCGTTGCCGACGAAGCGGAAATCCTGACCATGGGCACTCTGCCGAACGCGCGCCGTCGGGGCGCCGGCCGTGCGGTTCTAACCGAAGCCTTGGCACGCCTGCATGAGCAAGGGGTCGCTCGCGTCTATCTGGAGGTCGCCGAGGACAACGCCCCCGCGCGCGCGCTCTACGCGGCACTGGGTTTCGTTCAGACCGGACGCCGGAAGGGTTACTATGCCATGCCCGGCCGGACGGCCGTCGATGCTTTGGCGCTGTCGGTCGGTTTGGGGGGCTCGGATGCGGGCCGATTCGCCGCGCCGCTTCGGTTTGGGGTATAGTACGGCGAGTGAAAATGCCTAGTCGTTCCATCGTTCAGTCGCGCATCGAGCGACGGTGTGCCGAAAAGGGCCTCAAAATGACCGGCCAGCGCCGGGTCATAGCGCGGGTTCTATCCGAGGCGATCGATCATCCGGATGTCGAGCGAGTCCACCGCCGCGCGGCCGAAATCGACCGGAGAATTAGCCTTGCAACCGTTTACCGCACCGTCCGCCTGTTCGAGGAGGCAAAAATCCTCGAACGCCACGAATTCGGCCAAGGGCGCGCGCGCTACGAAGTCGTGCCCGATTCCCACCACGACCACCTGATCGATATGACGTCGGGCGCGGTCTTCGAATTCCACAGCGAGGAAATCGAGCGCTTGCAGCGCGGCGTCGCCAAGAAACTCGGATACCGGCTCGTCGATCACCGCTTGGCGCTGTATGGCGTGCCGCTGAAGGGCAAGGGCCGCCTGACCGGCCGCCGCGCGGCGGGCGAGGCGAAATGACCGACTTGCAATCGGGCGGGCGGAAAAGTCCCGGCGCCTCCGGCGCGCGCATCGTCGAAGCGCGTGCGGGCAGCCTCAGTGTGCGCCTGGCCGAAACGCGCGCCGAAATCGACGCCTCGCTGGATTTGCGCTACCAGGTTTTCTACGAAGAGCGCGCGGCGAAGCCCACGGCCGAAATGGCCGCGCGCCGGCAGGACTTCGATCGCTTCGACGAGGTCTGCGATCATCTCCTGGTCATCGACGAGAAGGCAGGCCCAGGCCGGACAGGCAAGGTCGTCGGCACCTATCGGCTCATCCGCCGCGCCGTCGCCGAATCCCATGGCGGCTTCTACACGGCGGACGAATACGATATCGCGCCCATCCTCGCGCATGCGGGCCAGGTGCTCGAACTTGGCCGGTCGTGCGTGGCCGCCGATTACCGCAACCGGGTGACCATGCAATTGCTGTGGCGCGGCATCGCCGATTACGTGTTCCACCACCGCATCGAGCTCATGTTCGGCTGCGCGAGCCTGCCGGGAACCGACCCGGCCGAAATTTCCGAGCAGCTGGCGTATCTGTACTTCCACCACCTGGCGCCGCCCGAGTTGCGCCCGCGCGCGATCGAATCGCGCTATCTCGACATGCGGCGATTGGCGCCGGCCAGCATCGACGTCAAGCGCGCGCTCTCGGCCCTGCCGCCGCTCATCAAGGGCTATCTGCGCTTGGGCGCTTTCATCGGCGACGGCGCGGTGATCGACCCGCAGTTCAACACCATCGACATCTGTGTTGTGGTCAAGACGTTCAACGTGACCGAACGCTACATGAAGCACTACACGCGCGACGATCCGCGCGCGGGCGAGTCGGCCTGACGCCATGGGTTCGCCCATCCGCGCGGCTTGCCGGCTGTCGGCGTATTTCGCTTGGACGCTCGCCCTCGTTCCGCTGCAAATCGTCCTCGTAGCGCTCGGGGCGCGCGCGGCCAAGCATCTGCCGCAGTTCTATCACCGGACGTGCTGCCGCATCCTCGGCATCAAGATCGAGACGCGCGGGCAGCCGTGCCGCGATCACCCGGTCTTGTTCGTCTGCAATCACACCTCCTATCTCGACATCAGCGTGCTTGGCGCGCTGATCGAGGGCTGCTTTGTCGCCAAATCCGAGGTCGCGGGCTGGCCGCTGTTCGGTGTTTTGGCAAAACTCCAACGCACCGTATTCGTCGATCGCCGCGCGCGCGCGGCCAAGGGCCAGCGCGACGAGATCGCGGCGCGGCTCGAGGCGGGCGACGATCTGATCTTGTTCCCCGAAGGCACAAGCAGCGACGGCAACCGGATCCTGCCGTTCAAGAGCGCGCTCTTTGCGGTGGCCGAGCGCTCCGAGGGCTTCCCCCCGCTCGTGGTCCAGCCGGTGTCGATCGCCTTCACGCGCCTGGACGGCATGCCCATTGGGCGCAATCTCCGGCCGTATTACGCCTGGTATGGCGATATGGACATGGCCTCTCACATGTGGGGGGTGGCCGCTCTCGGTACCGTCACGGTGGTGGTCGAATTCCATCCGACCGCAACCCTGGCCGCATTCGGCAGCCGCAAGGCCTTGGCCTTGCATTGCCGCAATCTCGTGGCTGGCGGGCTGTCCGCGGCGCTCTCGGGCAGGAGGCAGCCCGCCCCGAACCTGCAAGAGGTTGCGCCGGCGGCCTAATTGGTGGTTTTTCGGGCGGCTTCATGGGCGGGTTCACAATGCGGTCATGCGCGGCGTGGATAACTTGACATGAGGGGTGCCGATGCTAGTGTCGAAGCCGTGGCGCATACCACGTTAGAGCTTTGATTTTGCCTACGAATGGCGGGTCGAACCGGGAACGGAGCGCGGGCCGTGAACGGCGCGTGACCAAAAAGCTCTTCATCAAGACCTATGGCTGCCAAATGAACGTCTACGACTCCGCGCGCATGGCGGATGTCCTGGCGCCGCTTGGCTATGAGCAAGCCGATTCGGCGGCGGCTGCCGATTTGGTGCTCCTCAACACCTGCCATATCCGGGAGAAGGCTTCGGAAAAGGTGTTTTCCGAGCTTGGGCGCCTGGCGCGGGCAAAGCGCGAGCGAGCGGCCGAGGGTCGGACTTTGATGGTGGGTGTCGCTGGCTGCGTTGCCCAAGCCGAGGGCGCGGAGATTTTGCGCCGCGCGCCGGTCGTGGATGTAGTCGTGGGGCCGCAAGCCTATCACCGCCTCGCCGACATGATCGCCGCGGCCGAGGCGGGGGGGCCGGCGCGGGGCAAGGGCGTGGCGCCCAATGCCGCGCGCCTGGACACCGATTTTCCCGCCGAATCGAAATTCGCGGCTCTGCCGGCCGAGAGTGCCGCGCGCGGCCCCGCCGCTTTTCTCACGATCCAGGAAGGCTGCGACAAGTTCTGCAGCTTCTGCGTGGTGCCATATACGCGCGGCGCGGAGTTTTCCCGCCCGCCCGCCGACATCGAGGAAGAGGCACGCCGGCTGGTCGGTCTGGGCGCGCGCGAACTCACCTTGCTCGGCCAGAACGTCAATGCCTATCGCGGCGCCGGCGCGGACGGCCCTGTGGGTCTTGGCGCGCTGATCGCGCGTCTTGCGCGCCTCGCGGGACTCGCGCGCTTGCGCTACACCACGTCCCATCCGGGCGATGTCGCCGCCGATCAGATCGCCGCCCACCGCGATGTCGCCGCGCTCATGCCGCATCTGCATCTGCCGGTTCAGTCGGGTTCCGATCGCGTGCTCGCCGCCATGAACCGGCGCCATACGGCGGACGAGTACCGCGAAACCGTCGCGCGCGTGCGCCGCGCGCGACCCGATATCGCGGTGTCGAGCGATTTCATCGTCGGTTTCCCCGGCGAAACCGACGCGGATTTCGAAGCGACCCTCGCGCTCGTGCGCGAGATCGGCTTTGCCCAGGCCTATTCGTTCAAATACAGCCCGCGCCCCGGCACGCCCGCCGCCGACAAATCCGAGCGGGTCGAAGAGGCGGCGAAGACCGAGCGCCTGCGGCGCCTGCAGGATTTGCTCGTCGAACAACAGCTCGCCTACAACCGCGGATTCGTCGGTGGCACGGTCGAGGTATTGCTCGACCGCCGCGGCGCCCATCCCGGCCAGCTCATCGGCCGCAGTCCGTACATGCAGGCCGTTCACGTCGCGGCGCCGGCGGAGTTGTTCGGCACGGTCGTGCCGGTGCATGTGCTTTCCGCCCACGCCAACAGCCTTGCCGGCGCGCTTGTCGATAACGGCGCAAAGCGCGTAAATCAGCGCGTCGAGCCATCGGCGGCGCGCTCCGATCTGGCCCGAACCGATAAAACTATGGGAGGATACACCGGTTGAACCACGCATCCGCGTCCCCGAGCGGCAAGCCCATTCACCTTCAGTTCGACGACAACCGCCTATTGTCGGCGTTGTTCGGACAGCACGACGAATTCCTCGCGCGCATCGAGAAACAGCTCGGCGTCTCGGTCGCCACGCGCGGCAATCGCGTGGCCATCGCCGGACCCGAGCAGGGTATCGAGGTGGCGCGCCGCGCGCTCGCCGAGCTTTACAACCGCCTCAAACGCGGCATGCCCGTGGATACGGGCGAGGTCGATGCGGCGGTGCGCCTGGCGGCCCACGCGGCCAATGGCGGGGCGGCGGGCGAGGTGGCGCGCGAGAACATTCAAACGCGCAAGCGCCAGGTCGCCGCGCGCACGCCGGTTCAGGCGGCCTATCTTCGGGTGTTGCAAACGTCGGATCTGGTCTTTGCGCAAGGGCCTGCGGGCACCGGCAAGACCTATCTCGCCGTGGCCACCGCGGCCTCTCTCATGCTGCGCGGTAAATTCGACCGCATCGTTCTTTCGCGCCCCGCCGTCGAAGCCGGCGAGCGCCTCGGCTTTCTGCCGGGCGACCTCAAGGAAAAGGTCGATCCCTATCTGCGCCCGCTGTACGACGCGCTCTACGACATGCTGCCCGCCGAGCAGGTCGCCCACAAGCTCGAGAACGGCGAAATCGAGATCGCCCCGCTCGCCTTCATGCGCGGCCGCACGCTGTCCAACGCCTTCGTGATTTTGGACGAGGCGCAGAACTGCACCGCCGGGCAAATGAAAATGTTCCTCACGCGGCTCGGCGAGAATTCGCGCATGGTCGTCACCGGCGATATCAGCCAAGTCGATCTGCCCCCGGGCGTGCCTTCGGGCATGGTCGATGCCATGACCACGCTTTGCGGCGTCGAAGGCGTGACCACGATCACGTTCACCGACGCCGACGTGGTGCGCCATCCCTTGGTCATGCGCATCGTTCGGGCCTATGACGCACGATCCAGGGGCGGCGAACTTGCGGCGCCCGACCCGGGCCGATGACCGGCGGAACGCGGCGCGGCCGCTCGCTGCCGCGCGTCGAGGTGGCGGTGCTCGACAAGGCATGGGGCGACGCGCCGGCCCTCGCGCGGCACTGCCGCCGCGCGGCGCGCGCGGCACTCGCCGGGTCCGGGGGCAATCCGGGAACGGTGACGGTGGTGCTGACCTCCGACGCGCATGCGCGCGCGCTCAACCGCCGGTTCCGGGGTAAAGATCGCCCGACCAATGTCTTGGCGTTTCCCGCGGACGATGCGGGCACCGGACGCGCGCGGGTGCTCGGCGACGTGGTGCTCGCGCGCCAAACCGTGCGCGCCGAGGCGCGCGCCGCGCGTCTGAAGGCGGCCGACCATCTGAGCCATTTGGTCGTCCACGGCGTGCTGCATCTCTTGGGCTTCGATCACGCGCGCGCCAAGGCGGCGGACGACATGGAGGCGCGCGAGATTCGGATTCTGACGCGGCTTGGCGTACCC
>CAMAPP010000016.1 GCA_945860095.1 Rhizobium sp. Q54
GCGCAGACGGTTGCCGAGGATTTGGGCCAGATCGTCAACGATGCCGAGGACGAAGAGGACGAAGAGGACGAAGAGGACGAAGAGGACGAAGAGGACGAAGAGGACGAGCCCGAAGCGGGCGAGGCGCAAGAGGAAACGGTCGAGGAAGCGGCGGCGGAGGAAGAGCCGTCCGCGGCGTAACCGACCTCCCGGTCGAGACACCGAACACACGGGCACCGGCCGCACGTGCGGCATGGGCGCGGCGCCTGGGCGGCGAGGCGACATGATCCGCCAGCATCAACTGGTCGAAAAGATCAAAGCCTACGATCCGCAGGCCGACGAGGACCTGCTGAACCGCGCTTATGTGTTCTCGATGAAGGCGCACGGCGCGCAGCTGCGGGATTCGGGCGATCCGTATTTTTCCCATCCGCTCGAAGTCGCCGCCATCCTCGCCCAGTACAAGCTCGACGCCGCCTCCATCGCGACCGCGCTGCTGCACGATACGGTCGAGGATACGCTCGCGACGCTCGACGAGATCGAGGCCATGTTCGGTCCCGAGGTCGCGAGGCTGGTCGACGGCGTCACCAAGCTCTCGCGCATCGAGCTGCAATCGGACCACACCAAGCAGGCCGAAAACTTCCGCAAGCTCGTCCTGGCGATGTCGGAGGATTTGCGCGTCCTGCTCGTCAAGCTCGCGGACCGCTTGCACAACATGCGCACCCTGCACCACGTGGCCGACGCCGAACGCCGCCGGCGCACGGCGCGCGAGACGATGGAAATCTACGCGCCCCTGGCCGAGCGCATCGGCATGCACGCGATCAAGGACGAGCTCCAGGATTTGGCGTTCCGCGAAATCAATCCCGATGCCCGCGATTCGATCGTCAAGCGCCAGGCGTTTTTGCGCGAGCAGGGCGGGGCGCTCATGCCGCGCATCGTGGACGCGCTGGAGCGCACCCTGGCCGCCGGCGGGGTCAAGGCGCGCGTCATGGGGCGGGAAAAGCAGCCCTATTCGATCTGGCGCAAGATGCAGCGCAAGAACGTGACCTACGAGCAGCTCGCCGACATCATGGCGTTCCGCGTCATGGTCGGCGACGCGACGGAGTGCTACCGCGCGCTTGGGGTCATCCATCAGGCCCATCGGGTCGTGCCCGAGCGCTTTCACGATTATATTTCGACGCCCAAGCCCAACGACTATCGCTCGTTGCATACCGTCGTCATCGGCCCCGAGCGCCAGCGCATTGAAATCCAGATTCGCACGGAGGACATGCACCAGATCGCGGAATACGGCCTGGCCGCGCACTGGGCCTTCAAGCAGGGCGAATCCAAGGTCGATCCGATGCGGTACCGCTGGCTGCGCGAATTGCTCGACATTCTAGAACAGGCGGCGGGACCCGAGGATTTTCTCGAGCACACCAAGCTCGAGATGTTTGCCGATCAGGTGTTTTGCTTCACGCCAAAGGGTGAATTGATCGCGTTGCCCCAGCGCGGGACGCCGGTCGATTTCGCCTACGCCATCCATTCCGAGATCGGCGACAGGTGCGTCGGCGCCAAGGTCAATGGCCGGCTCGTGCCGCTGCGCACCCATCTGCAAAACGGCGATCAGGTCGAGATCGTGACCTCGCACTCGGCCCAGCCCTCGCCCGCCTGGGAAAATTTCGTGGTCACCGGCAAGGCGCGCGCGCGGGTGCGCCGGTTTGTGCGCACCCAGCAGCACGACCAATATATCGGCCTGGGCCGCTCCTTGCTCGAGCGCGAATTGCGTCAGCGCGACGTCGAGCCGGACGAGAAACGCCTCATGTCGGTGATCGAGCGCTTTCACGCTGAAAACCTCGACGAATTGTACGCCCAGATCGGCGCCGCCAAGCGCGCCGCCGAGGAGGTGGTCCTGGCCGCCTTCCCCAAGGCGGAAAGCATGTGGGCGAACATCGTACCCATCCGCCGCGTGTTCCAAAAAAAGGAGAAGGACCAAGCCATCTCGATTCGCGGCCTGATTCCCGGCATGGCGGTGCATTATTCCGGATGTTGCACGCCCGTTCGCGGCGACCGCATCGTCGGCATCCTGACGCCGGGCAAGGGCGTGACCGTTCACACCATCGATTGCGACGCGCTCGAGAGCTTCTCCACCGCGCCCGAGCGTTGGATCGATTTGTCCTGGGACGCCGACGACGAGCGCAAGATCCAGCTCGCACGCATCGCCGTCGTGGTCGAGAACAAGCCCGGCAGCCTCGGCAATGTGTGCACCACCATCGGCGGCCATGATGGCAATATCCAGAATCTGCGCTTCACCAACCGGCAATCCGATTTCTTCGAAATGACCATCGACATCGAGGTTGCGGACCTGCGCCAATTGCTCGATATCCTGGCGGCCCTGCGCGCCATGCCGGCGGTCAATTCCGTCGAGCGGGCGCGGGGCTGAGACCGGCTCGCGGAGTCCTCAAGATGGAAAAATTGAGATTGGGCGTGAACATCGATCACGTCGCCACGATCCGCAACGCGCGCGGCGGGCTGCACCCCGATCCGGTGCGCGCGGCGCGCCTCGCGGTCGAGGCGGGGGCCGACGGCATCACCGCCCATTTGCGCGAGGATCGTCGGCATATTTCCGACCGGGACATCGCGCGCCTTGCGACCGAAATCGACCGGCCGCTGAATTTCGAAATGGCCGCGACCGAGGAAATGCTGTCGATCGCCCTGCGTCACCGGCCGCACGCCGCGTGCATCGTGCCCGAGCGGCGCGAGGAGCGCACGACCGAGGGCGGCCTTGATGCCGCGGGCGGGCTTGCGGCGCTGGCGCCCATCGTGGGCAGGCTCGCCGGCGCGGGCATCCGCGTGTCTTTGTTCGTCGAACCCGCTCTCAAGCAGCTCGATGCCGCAAAGAAACTCGGCGCCGTCGTCGTCGAGCTTCATACGGGGGCCTATTGCGAGGCGGAAGGGGTCGAACGCGACCGACATTTCGCGCGCATCGCCGCGGCGGCCGCGCACGCCGAGGCGATCGGCCTCGAATGTCACGCAGGCCACGGCCTAGCCTACGATTCGGTCGTTCCGGTTGCCGCCATTCGCTCGATCGTCGAACTCAATATCGGGCATTTTCTGATCGGCGAGGCAATTTTCAGCGGCCTCGAGAACGCCATCCGGCGCATGCGCGCGCTCTTGGACAAGGCGCGCGCGGTCTAGCCGTGATCATCGGCATCGGCAGCGACCTGGTGGACATCCGGCGCATCGAGAAGACGCTTGGGCGCTTCGGCGAGCGATTTCTCGACCGGATATTTACCTCCGAGGAACGCAGGCGCTCGGAGCGGCGCGCCGATCGCGGCGCCAGTTACGCGCGGCGCTTCGCGGCCAAGGAGGCGTGCTCGAAGGCGCTCGGCACGGGCTTTCGCCAAGGCGTATTTTGGCGTGATATGGGGGTCGTCAATTTGGCTTCGGGCAAACCGACGATGGCTCTGACCGGCGGGGCGCTTCTGTGCTTGCAACGCATCACGCCGGCGGGCAAAACGGCGCAGATCGATCTGTCGATCACCGACGATCATCCCCTTGCCCAGGCCATCGTCATCATCACCGCCGTGCCGTCCCATTGACTTGTCCGCAAGCCAAAACCATCTAGCCGCGGTATTCTATAAACGCATTTAAGCGACCGAGATCGGGAGGATTCCATGTTTGATCGTCAGCTCCGAACCGCCGCCGCCGCGCTCGCCATGGGCGTTCTTGCGTCGTGCGCGAGCTTGGCGCCCGCCGACTACGAGATTTGGGCGCTCGATCAGGGTACGCACGTCATCCACATCTACGATTCCAGCCTCAAGGAAACGGCGAAGATCGACCTCGGCGCGACGGGCGTGCGCAACCCGCACATGGTGGATTTCACGCAAGATCATTCTTACGCCTTCGTTGCCAGCACCGGCTCGGGCGACGTGACGGTGATCCGCGCCAAGGATCGCGCGATCGTCGCTAATCTCAAGACCGGTCCCAACACGCACATGGCGGCCGTGCGCCCGGACGACAAGGCGGTGATCGTGGACGTCATCGGCGACCCCAAGATCGCGCGCGATGGGAAGTTTGTCGAAATCGTGGTCGACAAGGCGGGTGGCAATTTCAAGCTCGGCCGCAGCCTCGTGGTGGCCGACGATCCGGTGTTCAAGGCGCTAGGCGCGCGCTTCAACGATTCGAACCCGATCTGCCACGCCTATGCGGCGGGTGGCCGGCTTGCCTATGCGACGCTTGGGCCCGGCCTAAAGGACGGCGGTCTTGTCGTCCTCGATACCGAGAATTTCCGGCTGACGCACGCCATTCCGCCGGACGAACTGCCGGTCAATTGCGGAACCTATTTGATGCCGGACAGGAAGCACATGATGCTCAATGGCGGCAGCGGCGATGTCGGCAAGTGGTACGTGGTCGATACGACGACGAACAAGGTTGTCAATAGCGGCGATAGCGGCGGCAAGGACGCGCACGGCGTCTGGGGCACGGTGGACGGTCGCGAAATCTGGATGGTGAACCGCGTTTCGAGCAACGGCATCGTGCTGGATGCCAAAACCTTGAACGTGGTCGCCAAGCTCGACGAGGTCGGCCCCACGCCCGACATCATGGCCATGTCGCCGGACGGCAAGTACGCGTTTGTCACGACGCGCGGCCCCAAGCCCATCTCGGCGCCGCACGTGGCCAAGGGCACGACACCCGGCTTCGCCGTGATCGGCGTGGCGGACAGGAAGCTGGTTCGCATCGTCCAGCCCGCGGCGGGGAACGAGAGCAGCGATTTCCACGGCATCGCTGTGCGCGTGATTCGCTGATTGCCCGCGGACCTGGGGCGATGACGGTCGATTGGGGCGCCTTCTCGCCAGCCGCGGCTTTGGCCGGCGGCGCCCTCATCGGCGCGGCGGCCGTGCTGCTGTACTGGCTCAACGGCCGCCTCGCGGGCGTGAGCGGTATCGCGGCCGGCCTGCTGCGTCCGGCGGCGGGCGAGACGGCATGGCGCGCGTGCTTCCTTGCCGGCCTGGTGATCGGCGTGATCCTCGCGAAGGCGTTTGGCGTGGCGCCTCCGGTCCTCCACGTGACGGACGACGTGGCCGTCCTGCTCGCGGGTGGCTTGCTGGTCGGATTCGGCACGCGCGTGGGTGGAGGCTGCACCAGCGGACACGGCGTGTGCGGCCTGGCGCGGCTCTCGCGGCGCTCGCTCGTTGCGACCCTCGTTTTCATGGCGGCGGCATTCGCCACCGTTTACCTCGTCCGTCACGTAGCGTGGGTCGCTTGATGGCGCGCCTCGTCGTCGCTCTGGCCGCAGGTGTCGTCTTCGGCCTCGGCTTGGCCGTCTCGGCCATGGTCGATGCGGGCAAGGTGCTGGCCTTCCTCGATCTCGCGGGCGCCTGGGATCCAAGCCTGGCCCTGGTGATGACCGGCGCGCTCGCCGTCGCATTGCCCGGATTCCAGTTGGCCCGGCGTCGCGCGGCACCGGCGCTCGCCATGAGTTTCGAGACGCCCAAGGCCAAGTCGATCAATCTGCGCCTTGTCTCGGGCGCGGCGCTATTCGGCGTGGGTTGGGGACTGGTCGGCTTGTGTCCCGGGCCGGCGATCGCGTCGCTTGCCTACGCGATCTGGCAAGTGCCGGTTTTTTTAGCGGCGATGGCAGGCGGCGCATGGGGCGCGGCATGGGTGGCGGGCGCCGCCGGCGCCAGGGCGCGCACGGGCCTCGAAGGTTGAGCGGCGCCACGACTTGACAGTGCGGAACGCGACTGTCTTGATCCGCCCTCCCGCGCCGCGGCAAAGCCCGAAAATCGCGTGATTACCGTCGAGTGGATAAAGGGTTTCATGGCGCGTCCAAAAACCGGCGGCATTTGGGAGACGGTGAAGACGGTTGTGTATGCCGTGCTCATCGCGCTCGGAATCCGCACGTTCTTCTACGAGCCGTTCAACATTCCTTCCGGCTCCATGATCCCGACGCTGCTGGTCGGCGATTATCTGTTCGTTTCCAAATTTTCGTACGGCTATAGCCGCCATTCCCTGCCGCTATCGCTGAATCTGTTCTCGGGCCGGGTGTTCGCCTCCGAGCCCAAGCGCGGCGATGTCGCGGTGTTCAAACTGCCGCGCGATGGGCAGACGGATTACATCAAGCGCATCGTCGGCCTGCCGGGCGACCGGGTGCAGATGCGCAAGGGCGTATTTTATCTCAATGACGAAGCCGTGCCGCGGCGCCAAATGGACGGCTTCACCGGCGCTTCGCCTTCCGGGGCCAGCCATCCCTTGCCGCAATTCATCGAGAGCCTGCCCGGTGGGCGCGAGTTTCGCATCCTGAAACTCGTCGAGGACGGTAGCCTCGACGACACGCCGGTATTCGTGGTGCCGCAGGGGCATTATTTCGCGCTCGGCGACAACCGGGACAATTCCCTCGATTCGCGCGCCGCAGGCGGCGTCGGCTTCATTCCGGCGGAAAACCTCATCGGCCGCGCCGAGTTTTTGTTCTTCTCGACCAATGGCGCGGCGCATATTTGGGAGTTCTGGAACTGGCCCAAGGCGATCCGCTTCGAGCGCCTGCTCGACGCGGTGGAGTAGTGGCAAGCCTGGACGTGCTGGAAGGCCGCCTCGGCCACCGCTTCCGCGACACGGCCTTGCTTGAGATCGCGCTCACCCATCGCAGCGCCTTGCGCCCCGGCCTCGCCGCCAACGAGCGGCTCGAATTTCTCGGCGACCGGGTTCTGTCGCTCGCCGTCGCACATTTTCTCTACCGCCGTTTTCCAACCGAGAACGAAGGCGATCTGTCGCGGCGCCTCGCCAGCCTCGTGCGCCGCGAGGCGCTGGCTCGCGTTGCACGCGCGCTCGAATTGGGTGCCGACCTTCGCCTGTCGCGCGGCGAGGAGGCGAGCGGCGGGCGTGAAAATCCGGGTCTTTTGGCCGATGCCTGCGAGGCGCTTTTGGGCGCCGTGTACTTGGACGGGGGTATCGAGGCGGCCGAGGGCGTCGTCGCGCGCCTTTGGGCACCGCTCGTCGAGGATCAGGCCATGCCGTCCAAGGACGCGCGCACCGCCTTGCAGGAACTCGTCCAGGCGCGCGGCCTGCCCCTGCCGCGCTATACGGTCGCGCGCACCGAGGGGCCGGATCACGCGCCCCGCTTTGTCATGTCGGTCGCGATCGAAGGCGAGGCATCGGCCGAGGCGGAAGGCGCGTCCAAACAGGCGGCGAGCGAGGCAGCGGCGCGGCTATTGCTGGTCCGGATGGGCGTCGATGTCTGAGCCGACGCGCTGCGGCTATGTCGCCTTTCTCGGCGCGCCCAACGCGGGTAAATCGACGCTTGTCAACGCGCTGGTCGGACAGAAGGTCAGCATCGTCACGCCCAAGGTCCAGACGACGCGCTTTCGCGTGCTCGGCATCGCCTTGCGCGGACCGGCGCAAATGATGTGCGTCGATACGCCCGGCATCTTCGCGCCGCGCCGTCGGCTCGACCGCGCCATGGTGCGCGCGGCCTGGCAGGGCTCGGCGGATGCGGATCTGCGGGTGCTGCTGGTCGATGCCGTCGAATTCGCCAAGGGCCGCGCGGGCGAGGCGATGCGGATCGCCGAATCGCTCGGCCGCGCGGGAAAAAGCGCGATCCTCGCCCTGAACAAGACCGATGCGGCGGACAAGGGCGCCTTGCTGGTCGCGGCCGAACGGCTCAACGCCGCGTGCCCCTTCGTCGAAACCTTCATGATCTCCGCGCTCACCGGCGACGGGGTCGAGGATTTGGCGCGTTATCTCGTTCAGCGCCTGCCCGAAGGGCCGTGGCTCTACCCCGCCGACCAGACGGCGGATATTCCGGTTCGCCTGCTCGCCGCCGAAATCACGCGCGAGCAGCTTTTCATGAAGCTGCGCCAGGAATTACCCTATGCCCTCACGGTCGAAACCGAGGAATGGCAGGAGCGCGAGGACGGCAGCGCCCGGGTCGAGCAGATCGTCTATGTCCAGCGCGAGCGCCAGAAGCCCATCGTCATCGGCGAGGGCGGGCACCAAATCAAGTCCGTGGGCGCGGCCGCGCGCGCCGAAATCGAACGCGTGCTCGGCCGGCGGATCCATCTGTTCCTCACCGTCAAGGTCCGGGAGGATTGGGCCGACGACCCACGCCGCTTCCGCGCCATGGGTCTCGAGTTCGACGCCTAGCGCGCCATGGACTGGACCGACGACGCCATCGTGCTCTCGGCGCGCAAACACGGCGAATCGTCCGCCATCGTCCAGTTGCTGACCGCCGAGCGCGGCCGCCATGTGGGCCTGGTGCGCGGCGGGGCGGGGCGCGCGCAGCGCGGCACGCTGCAGCCGGGCAATCTGGTGCGCGCGCACTGGCAAGCGCGGCTCGAGGATCACCTCGGGGGCTATCGCTGCGAACTCGTGCGCGCGACCGCTGCCGCCATATTCGAGGATCGCAGCCGTCTGGCCGCCTTGTCCTCGGCTTGCGCCGTTACCGAGGCGGCGCTGCCCGAACGCGAGCCGCACGGCAACATTCATGCGGATACCTGCGCGCTGCTTGCGGCGCTCGAGGCGGCCGATGAAGGTGCGGCGCTGGCCGCCTATGTCCGCTGGGAGATATCGTTGCTTGCCGATCTTGGCTTCGGCCTCGATCTCACGCGCTGTGGCGCGACCGGTTCGGAGGAAAATCTCATCTACGTGTCACCGCGCACTGGCCGCGCGGTGTCCGCCGCGGCGGGCGAGCCTTACAAGGATCGACTTCTGCGCTTGCCCGGATTTCTGCTCATAGCCGACGAAGCGCCGGTCCGGAGCGAACTTGCCGCCGGCCTGCTGCTATCGGGGCATTTCCTCGACAGCCACGTGCTCGCGCCCCATGGCCGCACCCTGCCGCCGGCGCGGCTGCGCCTCCTTGATCGCCTGAGCGCGGATTCCTAGTCCGGACTCCGACCTCGCGCACCTGGATGCCGTCATAGACATAGAAGGACCCGGCATCGAGCGCCATCGCCTGATCGGCGGAGAGTCGCATTTCGACGTCGACCTTGCGTCCCAAGAAGGATTGGATATCGGTGATGGCATGACCGATACGCCAATCGACCCTGGTAAAGGGAGCGACCGGCTCTTTGAGGATTCGGAAATGACATCCGGCCTTTGATTCGCTCGCTTTGATTCGCGGTCCCAATTGCTCGGGATTGCTGACGCTCACGCTCGATGGCCGCCGAATGTCGGGCGGTTCTTGCGCGTTCGCTCCGACGATCCGCAATGGACAGTCGAAGCGCATCTACCGCAAGGTCTCGTCATCGACCGCCGTGGGGTCGATGAATACCAAGAGGCCGAGCAGGGTCGCGACCGTGGTCAGCGCAATAGCGCCCGCTATTTTCAGCATGTTCATTGCCCTTTCCCGGCGTTCCTTGGTCCCGTCGCCGATGCAAGCAACCCTTCCTCGCCGAGGACGTCGGCGATCGCCTTGGCATAGAGCTCCATGCCGAAGTGCGAGGGATGGAAATTGTCGGGTGCCGCATTCATCCGTTCGGGTCGATCGAGCGGTTTGGGGAAGTGATGATAGAGCGGGTGGATTTTCCGACCGGAGTGGCGTTCCAGACTTTCCCACAATTGCTGGCGCCTGGCGATGAATTCGATCGGGATCCCCTGGACCACTTCGGTGTAGATCGGCAGATGGGCGATCACGTATGGAATGCCGGTCGCCTTCACGCGCCGCAGATACGCCGCGAAGTCAGGATCGTTGCCGTAGTCGCTGTCGATGAATCGAGGGATGGTAAAGGTCTCGCGGTGTCCGCTCGCATAGGGATTGCCGTGACGCAGCGCCGCGAGGAGAAAGGAGTGGGTCAGGGAATAAGGCCCGGAAATGTCGTAGCCGTTCTCGCGAATCATGCGCCGCTGCTTGAACACAAGATCGGCGACCAAGGGATCGCGGCCGTCGTTCTTCAGCGCGGCTTGGCACCATTCATAGGTCGCGCGCGGCTCGTATACAAAGGTGTCTTGCGCAACCTCGATCGGCGGATCGGGATCGGGGGTCACCGAGGTCAGGATGCGTGGTTCGCCATCGATCCTGGTGACCGTCCGCCAGATGCGGGCGCGATCGAGATCGTCGGTTGTGAAGGTAAAAAATCGCCAGATCCGGTTGCCATTGCTCGATCATGGCGGCGGCCAAACGCCAATGCTGCAGAACGCCGGTGCCGTCGCGACCGAAATTGAGGATATGAACACGCTTTCCCGTTCGCTGTTCCAACTCCGCCTGCAGCTTTATGGGAAAGGTCTGGCCATTCGCATAAAAGGCCGGAAAGGAATCGCCGAACACCAGAATCCTGATCTCGACCGTTTCCCAAGAACCGGGATGATGCCCGATGTTGCCGCGCTCGTCGATGGAACGAATCACATCGCAGCTGACGATGCGGTCCCCCGCGATATTGGATTGCGGGATATTGCGTCCCGCCGGGTAAACGAAGCCGAATTCCTTGTCGAATTCCCAATGCGACGCACCGTACACGCCGATATTCGGATAGCTTGTCGCCGCCTGCATGATCGTCCTCATGCGCTGGGCGTCCATGACTACCAGATATCCCCGCAGCGCCAGTTCCGATAGCAATGCGCCAACCGAGAGACCAAAGACGATCATCAGCCCCAGTCCGATCGCTCGGACGCGGCGTGTCGGCGATTGCGGCGTCATGTCCATTTCCCTCGATTCGAGACGGGCAGGGTTGCATCCTTGAGCAGGATTGTCCCCTTGCCTTGGATGCCGCCATGGAGCGTCAGGCGCAGCCAGACTTCCAGCGTTTTCGCGCCGGGCGGAATGGTGAAGGCGAGGCGAGGGTTCGCTTTTTGGGAATCCAGCGCCTTGACGCCGACCTCGTGGACCTGGAGCCCGTCATAGACATAGAAGGACCCGGTCGTCAGGGTGATCGGCGCGTCGGCCGACAGAATCAATCCCGCGTCGATCTTGCGACCGAGAAACGGCGTTGGATCGGCGAAGACTTGACCGATCCGCCAATCGACTGCGGAATAGGGGGCGACGGGTTCCTTGGCGATCTTGAACTGGCAGCCGGACTTGGACTCGCCGATCTTGATCTGCGGGGCCAACTCGGGATTGCTGACGAACGGTCGCCAGGGCCGCCGATGGCCGGGCAATTCCTCGCCAGCCGTCCCCGTACTCCGCAAGGGACATTCGAATGTCATCTTTTGCAGCGTTGCGACGTCGATGTCGGCCGGCTCCAACAATATCAGCATGGCCAACAGGGCCGCCATGGTCGCCAGGATGGAGAGGCCGGTGATCTTCAGCATTTCTTGAAACTACAATATCTTGAAACTACAATATATTGTGAGATTGGCGTTGCATAACCCCTAGACCTGGGCCTAAAACGCCCCATGATCAAGACTTCTCCCATCGGCGAAGTGCGCCCCCAGCCGCTCGCCGAAGCCCTCGGCGAGCGCTATTTGTCGTACGCGCTCTCGACCATCATGTCGCGGTCCTTGCCGGATGTGCGCGACGGCTTGAAGCCCGTGCATCGGCGTCTGCTTTACGCCATGCGCCTCATGCGCCTTGATCCCGAAACCGGGTTCAAGAAATGCGCGCGCGTCGTCGGCGAGGTGATCGGCAAATATCACCCGCACGGCGACGTGGCGGTTTACGACGCCATGGTTCGCCTGGCGCAGGACTTCGCCCAGCGCTACCCGCTGGTCGAGGGCCAGGGCAATTTCGGCAATCTCGACGGCGATAACGCGGCCGCCATGCGCTACACCGAGGCGCGCCTGACCGCGGTCGCGACCGCGTTGCTCGACGGCCTCGACGAGGACGCGGTCGATTTCCGTCCGACGTACGACGGCGAGGGCGAGGAGCCGCTCGTTCTGCCCGCGGATTTTCCCAATCTTCTGGCCAATGGCGCGACCGGCATCGCGGTCGGCATGGCGACCAGCATCCCGCCTCACAACGCGGGCGAGCTGTGCGATGCGCTGTTGCACCTCGTCAAGTTTCCGAACGCGACCATCGCCAAGCTCCTGGAATTCGTGCCGGGTCCGGATTTTCCCACGGGCGGGGTGGTGGTGGAGGGGCGCGACGCCATCCGCGAGGCCTACGCCTCCGGACGCGGCGGTTTTCGCCTGCGCGCAAAATACGAAGTCGAGCGCAACAAGGGCGGAACGTACTGGATCGTCGTGGTCGAGATGCCCTATCAGGTGCAGAAATCGCGCCTGATCGAGCGCATCGCCGAACTCATCAACGACAAGAAGCTGCCGGCCGTGGCGGATGTGCGCGATGAATCGGCGGACGATGTCCGCCTGATCCTCGAGCCCAAGAGCCGCAATGTCGAGCCCGAGGCGCTGATGGAAACGCTGTTCCGCCAGACCGACCTCGAAGTGCGCGTGCCGCTCAACATGAACGTGCTCGACGCCGAGCACACCCCGCGTGTGATGAATCTGCGCGAGGTTCTGCAGGCCTTCCTCGATCACCGCCACGTGGTCCTGGTGCGCCGCTCCAAGCACCGCCTGGCGGCGATCGCGCGGCGCCTCGAGATTCTCGAAGGCTATCTGATCGCCTATCTGAACATCGACGCGGTCATCAAGCTGATCCGCCAGGAAGACGATCCCAAACCCAAAATGATGAAGCGTTGGGGCCTTACGGAGACGCAGACCGAGGCGATCCTGAATATGCGCTTGCGGGCCTTGCGCCGACTCGAGGAGATCGAGATCAAGCGCGAGCACGACGCGCTTTCGGCGGAGAAGCGCGCGCTCGATAAGCTGCTCAAGGACGAAAAGGCGCGCTGGGCGACCATCGCCGACCAGATCCGCGCGATCCGCGAGCGCTTCGGGCAGAAAACCGCGCTCGGAAAGCGCCGGACCGTCTTCGCCGAGGCGCCTTCGGCGGAGATCGTCGCCATCGAGGATCTGATCGAGCGCGAGCCCGTGACCGTGGTCTGCTCGGCGATGGGCTGGATTCGCGCGCTCAAGGGCCATGTCGAGGACGTTGACGAAATTCGCTACAAGGAGGGTGATGGCCCGCGCTTTGTCCTGCGCGCCGAAACCACCGACAAGATCCTCGCCTTCGCATCGAACGGCCGGTGCTACACGCTCGGCGCCGATCGCCTGCCCGGCGGGCGCGGCCATGGCGAGCCGGTGAAGCTCATGGTCGAGCTCGAACAGGATCACGAAATCGTCGCGCTGTTCGTGCATGCGCCCGAACGCAAATATCTCGTGGCGTCCTCGCAAGGCCACGGCTTCGTCGTCAAGGGCGAGGACGCGCTGGCCCAGACCCGCGCGGGGCGCCAGGTTCTCAACCTCGCCGAGGGCGCGCGCTTGCGCGCGGCTGTTTCGGTTTTGGGCGATCATGTCGCGGTCTTGGGCGAGAATCGGAAATTGCTGCTGTTCGCGCTCGCCGACGTGCCCGAGATGGTGCGCGGTCGGGGCGTGATCTTGCAGAAATATCAAACGGGGGGTCTTGCCGACGCGGTTACCTTCACCCTGGTCGCGGGGCTGAACGTGAAGTCGGGCGACAAAGTTCGGAATTTCTCCGAGCTTCGCGATTGGCTCGGCAAGCGCGCCCAGGCGGGGCGATTGCCGCCTTTGGGATTCCCGCGCCACAACAGGCTCGGCTAGCGCGGCTCCAGCGTCGCATGGGCTAGTGCGGCTCGCGCTCAACCGGTATAACGTCCGGGCATTGCAGACGCCGCGTATTCGGCGACCAAGAGGGGACCAACATGACAGCAACAACCCATACCACGATCCTGGGCGCGCTCGCGCCCGCGGCGGCCTGGCCGCGCGCATTGCGTCTGGCCGCCTTGATGGCGCTCGGCTCGTTGTTCATCGTGCTGTCGGCTCAAATCCAGGTTCCGCTTTGGCCGGTGCCGATAACCGGGCAGACCTTCGCGGTGCTCGTGATCGGCATGGCGTATGGCGCGCGCCTGGGAGCGGCGACGACGGCGCTGTACGTCTTCGAGGGCGCGATGGGCTTGCCGGTCTTCGCCAAATGGAGCGCGGGAGCGGGGGTGCTGTCGGGCGCGACCGGCGGATACATCGCGGGCTTCGTCCTGGCGGCCTTCATCGTCGGCTGGCTGGCCGAGCGCGGTTGGAGCCGCACGCCGGCGCGCACGGCCCTGGCCATGGTACTCGGCAATCTTTCGATTTGGCTGCCGGGCGTGGCTTGGCTCGCCCTGTTCTTCGCCGGCCTTCCCGATGGCGCCATCGCCAAGACGGGTGCGCAAAGTGCGCTCGGCGCCGCGCTCGCCAAGGGGCTTTATCCGTTCCTATTGGGCGACGCCCTGAAATTGGCGCTGGCTGCCTGCCTATTCCCGGTTGCGTGGCGTCTGGTGGAGCGGTTCCGGCGATAGCTGTCGTTAAGCGCGATTTCGCGTTAATTTCGCTTCGCCTTCCGGCGTATCCGGGATCGCTCGCGCGGTCCCGGGTTTGGCGCCCGGCAAGGGGGGACCCGGCGATTGCGTTATCTGTTGGCCTTTAGCCAAGCCATCGATGCGCTCAATGCGCGACTGGGTACGATCGCGAACTGGCTCGTCCTGCTGGCTTGCCTCGTAAGCGCCGGAAACGCCATGTTTCGGTATGCCTTCGATCTCAGCTCCAATGGCTGGCTTGAAGTCCAGTGGTACATGTTCGCCGTACTGGTGATGCTGGGTGCGTCCTACACGTTGCAGCGCAACGAGCATGTTCGGGTCGATATCGTCTATATGGGAATGTCCACCCGCTCGCAGCATTGGATCGATCTTCTGGGCGGGGTATTTTTCCTGCTGCCGATGTGCGCGCTCCTCGGCTGGCTTTCGTGGCCCTATTTCGCGCAGTCCTTCGCGGTGCGCGAGGTGTCGAGCAATGCTGGAGGGCTCGTGCGCTGGCCGATCAAGTTCATCGTGCCGCTCGGATTTTTCCTGCTCTTCCTACAGGGCCTGTCGGAGATCGTGAAGCGCATCGGCGCGTTGAAGGGGTACGTGAAAATCGAGGCCAAGTACGAAAGGCCGATGCAGTGATTCCTCTCGAGCTGATGCCGCCGCTCATGTTCGGCGGGCTCGTGGTCTTCATGCTGATCGGCTATCCCGTCTCGTTTTCGCTCGCGGCGGTCGGGCTGTTTTTCGGTCTCGTCTCCATCGAGCTCGGGTTTTTCGAACTCCACTTCCTACAGGCGATTCCCGGGCGGATTTTCGGCAGCGTGCTGGCGAACGAATTGCTGCTGGCGATTCCGTTTTTTACTTTCATGGGGACGATTCTCGAGCGCTGCGGCCTTGCGGAAGACATGCTCGATTCCATGGGCCAATTGTTCGGACCGGTTCGGGGCGGGCTCGGCTATTCAGTCATCCTCGTGGGTTTCATACTCGGCGCGATCACCGGCACCGTCGCGGCGCAGGTGATCGCCATGGCGACGATCTCGCTGCCCGTGATGATGCGCTACAAGTACAACACGCGCTATGCGACCGGCGTGCTCGCCGCCTCGGGCACCATCACCCAGCTCGTGCCGCCCTCCCTGGTCCTGGTGGTGCTGGCCGATCAGCTCGGCCGGTCGGTCGGCGACATGTATCTCGGTGCCTGGGGACCGTCGCTGGTTCAGATCGCCCTGTTCGCCCTTTATACCTTCGCCATCGGTGCGCTCAAGCCGCACTGGGTGCCGGCGGTGCCGAAGACGGCGCGCACCCTGACCGGCTGGGCGCTTTGGCGCAAATGCCTCAGGGGCATCGTGCCCTCGGGGGTTCTGATTTTTCTCGTGCTCGGCACCATGATGCTGGGCTTGGCGACGCCGACCGAGGCTGGCGCCATGGGCGCCGTGGGCGCCATCGTGCTGGCGGTCATTCACCATCCCTCGCGTGGCCTTTCGGCGCGGATCGCGCTGGTCGCCGCGGTCGGGGGGCTCGGCGTGGCTGCCGTGCTCCATGTATTCGAGGCCAAAACCGTGGCGTTCAAGTTCGTGGCCGCGGTCATGTATGCGGGGGTCGTTTGGCTGTGCATCCGCGCGGCCCAAATCGCGGAGCTGCGCAACCTCATCAAGCAGGCCTTCGAATCAACCATGCGCATCACCGCCATGGTCATCTTCATCCTCATCGGCTCGACCTGTTTTTCCATTGTCTTTCTGGGGGTCGATGGCAATCGATGGGTCGAGCACATGCTGACGAGCCTGCCGGGCGGGGTCTGGGGCTTTCTGCTGTTCGTCAATTTGTTTGTATTTTTTCTCGCGTTTTTCCTCGATTTCTTCGAGATAGCCTTCATCATCGTGCCGATGCTCGCTCCGGTCGCGCAGGTGGTTCTGACGCCCGTCGTCGGTCCGGATGCGGCTCTCATTTGGTTCGGCGTCATCTTGTGCGTGAACTTGCAGACATCGTTCATGCATCCGCCGTTCGGTTTCGCCCTGTTTTATCTTCGCAGCGTCGTGCCGAAATCGATCCCCACCAAGGACATCTATTTGGGCGCCTTGCCGTGGGTTGGCCTCCAAATCATCATGGTTGGCTTGGTGGTCACTTTGCCGATCTTGGTAACGGGCATGCTGGATGCCCCGCTTACGGGCGATCCGGCGAATGTCGAGATCGTTATTCCCACGCTCGAAGGCGAGGGCGGCGAGGGGCAGGAGAATCGGGAGAGCGAGAACGACGCCGCCAAGCGGATGGAGGAACAGCTCCAAAAACAACTCAAGGGCGGAATCTAGCGGGCGCGCCGCCGTCGCAAATGCGCCTTGGCGCGAATACGAACCGATGCGCGTACGAAAAGGGCCGGCCCCGCGGGGGCCGGCCCTTTGTCATATGCGAACAGGTGAAACGGTCAGGTCTTCTTTTTCGTCGTCTGGCCTTTTGCCGACTGAGCGAACTGGAAGGCATCGAAGCCCTGTTCCGCCACGCGGAACCACAGAAGCTGCTCCTCGCGGAACTTCTTCCAGGATTCGTAAACCTTCTTGAACTTCTCGTTTTTCGCCGCGGTTTCCTCGTAGAGCGCGAATGCCGCGGTGTGCGCGGCTTCCATCACTTCCTTGGGATACAGGCGAAGCTGAGTGCCGCCCTGGATCAGGCGGCGCAGCGCCGCCGGGTTCTGGGCGTCGTACTTGGCCATCATCCAGGCATGGGCCTCGTAGCACGCGGCCTCGAGGATGGCTTGGTAATCCTTCGGCAGCGCCTCGTAGGCCTTGATATTGACGTTCAGCGAGAGTTGCGGACCGCCTTCCCACCAGCCGGGGTAATAGTAGAACTTGGCGATCTTGTTGAAGCCGAGCTTCTCGTCGTCGTAGGGGCCGACCCATTCGGCGCCGTCGATCGTGCCCTTCTCGAGCGCGGAATAGATTTCGCCGCCCGCGATCTGCTGCGGGACGATGCCGAGCTTCGAGAACACCGTGCCGCCCCAGCCGCCGATGCGGAACTTCACGCCCTGGAGATCCTTGAGCGACTTGATTTCCTTGCGAAACCAGCCGCCCATCTGGGCGTTCGTGTTGCCCGCGACGAAATTGATGATGTTGTAGTCCTTGAGGAACTCGCGCATCAGTTCGAGGCCGCCGCCATGGATCATCCACGCCGTTTGCTGGCGCGCGTTCAGGCCGAAGGGCACGGCGGTATCGAAGGCGAATGTCGGATCCTTGCCGATGTAATAGTAGTTCGCCGTGTGGCCGCACTCGACCGTGCCGGCCTGCACCGCATCGGTCACCTGCAGGCCCGGAACGATTTCGCCGCCCGCGAACACGCGAATCTCGAATTTGCCGTTGGTCGCCGCGGAGACCTTTTTGGCGATGACCTCGGCGGCGCCGAAAATGGTGTCGAGGGCTTTGGGAAAGCTGGACGCGCAGCGCCATTTGATTTCGGGCTGCTGTGCGTGAACGATGGCGGGGGCCGCCAATGCACCGGCCGCGATGCCGATGCCGGCGCCCTTGATGAATTTACGACGATCCATGGCTGTCTTCTCCCTTTGAGTCGACCGGTTGGGTGGGCTTACCGGTTGGGTGGGCTTAGCTGAGTCCGCCAGATCCGGCTCCATGCGCGCGATCCGATATTTGGGTGGAACCCCTTGGAAAAAACCGTTTTGCCGCCGCAAGCCTAGCACAAGGCGGCGGGCCTGCCAGCGGGGTGAGGGATGGCGGCGATGCGGGTCCCTAAATGGGCGCGCTTCGCCCCGCAAGATAGGGTGCGTCGGCGGCTCTGGCCCAAACGACGGCTCGCCGTCGAAATATCCGGTAACTGTCCGCGACGCGCCCGGCGGCCTCGCTCGATGCCGCCAAATCCCGCACCACGTCCTCGGACGCGGCGGCGAAGGCCGCCAGCACGGGGTCGGCCAAGCGCTTGGGCGAACGGTGCATGGTTTCGATCAGCTCTTCCAAGGCGCGAGAATTTTCCGCTTGGAATTGCGCCTGGATCGCCGCCGCTTCGGCGGCGCACGCGGACGCGATCGCCGCGCGCGAAAAATCGTCGAGTTCGTTCCAGAACGCCAGATTGATGCCGCAGGACAGCGCCAGGCCCGGTTCGCGGTAATCGGGCAGATAATAATGGGGCGCAACCGCCGGAAATCCGAAATCCCGGTCGATCCAGGGTCCGTACCACGCGACGCCGTCCAAATCGCCGGACTTAAGCGCGCCGAGAGCCTCGCCGATCGGCAGCGATACGATGACCGCGCCCAAACGCTCGAGGACATGGCCCGCCAAATCGGGCATGCGCACGCGCAAGCCGACGAGATCCTTCGGCGTGCGAATTTCCCGCGTGAACCAGCCCCCGATATGCATGCCGGTATGGCCCGCGAAAAACGGCTTGACGTTGAAGGGCGCCGACAACTCGTCCCAGTGCGCCTGGCCGCCGCCGTGCGCGAGCCACGCCGAAAGCTCCCCGGCGGAAAGGCCGAACGGGATCGAGGCGAAAAAGTGATACGCCTTGTTCTTCGCGCGCCAGAACGATTCGGCGCCGTGATAAAGTTCGGCCGTGCCGGTCGATACGGCGTCGAAGGCTTCGTAGGGCGGGACGATTTCTCCGGCATGGAAGACGTCCACCGCGGATCGCCCCGCCGAACCCGCCGCGATCCGGCTGGCGAGGCGATCGGCGCTCGCCGCCAGGCCGGGGAAATCGCGGGGCCAGGTCGTGACCATGCGCAGCGTGCGGCGCGCGGCGTTCGGTTCGGTTGGGGTGGCCAATGTGCTTGCGGCGCTCGCGCCCGCGACGGCGCCGGCTGCGGCGCTCGCGGCGGCTATGAGAATCTCGCGGCGTTTCATGGCGTTGTTTCGCGGCTGGCGGGACGGCAACGGCGGTCAATCCGGACGGTCGGCCGGTCAGGTCAAGCGGGTTTCGTCGAAATCGCGCCAGCCTTCAGGGCCCAAGGCTTCCAGCGGTCGGAAATTGGCCTTGTAGGCCATCTTCCGGCTTTGCCCGATCCAATAGCCGAGATAGGCGTGGTGCAGCCCGAGCGCACGCGCGCGCGCTATCGTCCAGAGCACCATGTGCGTGCCGAGGCTGCGCGCGCCGGCGGCAATGTCGAAGAAGCTGTAAACCGCCGACAATCCGTCATCGATGCGGTCGATCAGGACGATGCCCACGAGGCCGCCTCCGGGCGCGCGGAATTCGACCACGCGGGTATCGACGGGCGTGTCGTCGATCATACCGCGATAGTCGTCGAAAGCCATGTTCGCCATCTCGCCTTCGCCGTGCCGGCTCGAGACGTAAGCACGAAAAAGTTCGTACTGCTCGCGCGTGGCGCGGGGCGGGCATTCCTCGATCAGGAGGTCACGGTTGCGCCGTTCCACGCGTTTCTGGGAACGCGTCGCGGAAAACTCTCCCACGCGCACGCGCACGGGCGTGCAGGATTGGCAATACGAGCAATCTGGCCGATAGACGATGCGGTGGCTGCGCCGGAAACCGCCGTGCACGAGCGCGCCATACACCGTGGCGGCGTCGGGACCGGCAAGCTCGGTGAAGATATTCCGCTCGATCCGGCCCGCGAGATACGGGCAGGATTGGGGCGACGTGCGGAAGAAGAATCGCGGTATCTGGTTGGTCGTTTGGTTCATGCGCGCTTTCGGCCCGGGCTTTGCGAGCGAAGGCGCGAGTTTACGCCGCACCAAGGGCGTACGCCACAGGGCCCGCGCGGTGCCCGGCGGTTAGTTCGTCTTCGCCCCTGCCGGCGCTTCGGCGCGCTTTTGCCCGAGTGCGGGGCCTCCGGCCCCTTCGGTGGGGGAGAGGTGGTCGCGGAGCAGAACGACGCTGATGCGCCGATTGCGCGGGTTCGTGGGGTCGGAAACCGTCAGGGGATCGGTCTCGGCCTTGCCGACCACGCGCGCGATCCGCTCGCCGGGCAGGCCCGATTCCATGAGCGCGCGCCGGCTCGAATTGGCGCGATCGGCGGAAAGCTCCCAATTGGTATAGCCCTTGACGCTGGCATAGGGTTTCGAATCCGTGTGACCCGAGACCGCGACCTTGTTCGGCAGTTTCTGCACCACCTTGGCGATCTGGCCCATGAGATTGCGGGTATAGGCGGGCATGTCCGCACTGCCCAAGGGAAACATGGACAGCCCGTCCTGATCGACGATTTGGATGCGCAAGCCCTCGGCCGTGCGGTCGATCATCAGGTTCTGCGCCAATTTTTGCAGCTCGGGCACGGATTGGATGGCCTGGCGCAGTTCGTCCTCGGCCTGCTTGAACTGCTGTTCCTCGCGCTCGCCCAGTTTCTTTTCGATTTCCGCCTCGCTCGGGGCCCGGTTCGAATCGGCCGATTCCCGATCGGTTTCGTCGGCGGCCTCCGATGGCTGGTTGGCCATCGAGATCTGCACCGTGGCGCCGGCCTGCCCATTCAGCGATTCGCTCGAGGCGATGCTTTGGCCGCCGAACATGCCGCCGCCGCCCGCCATCACGCGCGTAATGGAAGCATGGGCGAAATAGTCGGCGATGCCCTTACGCTGCTCTTCGCTTGTCGAGGACAGGAGCCACAGCAAGAGAAAGAACGCCATCATCGCCGTCACGAAATCGGCATAGGCGACTTTCCACGCGCCGCCGTGATGACCGCCACCGCCGCCTTTCTTGACCCGCTTGATGATGATCGGCTGGTTCGGCTTTCCGGCCATGGCCGCTGCCCGCTAGGCCATGGCCGTCGGCAACTCGGCGCACGCCTGCTCGAGCTCGGCGAAGTCGGGGCGGACATTGGTCAACAGCGCCTTGCGGGCGAACTCAACCGAAACCTGAGGGGCGTAGCCGTGCATGTGCGCGAGCAGCCCGGCCTTGATGCAGCCGAGATATTTGCCTTCCGCCTCGTAGGTCGCCTTAAGCGCGTTCGTGGTCGGGCCGACGAAGCCGTAGGCCATGAGCACGCCAAGGAATGTGCCGACGAGCGCCGCGGCGATGAGACCGCCAAGGACTTCCGGCCCCTCGGTGATGTGGGTCATGGTCTTGATGACGCCCATGACCGCCGCGACGATGCCCAGCGCGGGCAAGCCGTCGGCGACGGTCTGCATGGCGTGGCAAATCTGGTGCTGTTCCTCGTGGTGGGTTTCGATTTCCTGGGTCATCAATTCGTCCATGACGTGGGGCGAATCCGTGCCCAAGGTCATGAGGCGCAGATAGTCGCACAGGAACTCCACCGCGTGGTGGTCCTTGTGAAAATTCGGAAATTGCTGGAACAGCGCGCTGTCTTCCGGATTGTCGATGTGCTGTTCGATCGCCAGCGCACCCTTCGTGCGCAGCAGCTTTAGCACCGTGAACAACAAGCCCAAGAGTTCGAGATAGTGCTTTTTTTCGTAGCGCGAACCCTTGAACAGGGCGCCAAACGCGCCAAAGGTGCGCTTCACGACTACCTTGGGGTTGGCCGCGATGAAGGCGCCGAGCGCCGCGCCGCCGATGATCAAGAGCTCGAAGGGCTGAAACATGATGGCCATGCTGCCGCCCTGGGCCATATAGCCGCCGAACACGCTGGCAACGACCACGATCAGACCGATGATGACAAGCATGGATTGTCCCGCGTCTCCCGTTCTTCCGGGCACTTGAACACCAAGCATCCCCGATCTTGGTTAAGAAGATATTGAACCGGCGGCTGGGGCCCGCGGGCGCAGGTGGACGGCAGCGAGGTGGATGGGGAAACGGGTGGACGGGGAAACGGCGGCCTGGCGTCAGGTGCCGTCCTCGACCGTCGTGCCGCCGAGAATCCGTGTCTGGAACCCTGCCTGGGACAGGCGCGCTTGGATTTCACGGGCGTGCGTCATGTCGCGGGTTTCGGCCACGACGTCGAGCTCGGCCAGCTTGACCGGCACGTCGTAGAACAGGCGCTGGTGGTAGATTTCGACGATATTGCCGCCGAGCTCGCCGACGATTTCCGCGACCTGGGCCAGGGTGCCCGGCTTGTCGCTGATCTTCACCCGCAAGCGCACCAGCCTGCCCTGGCGCACCAGGCCGCGCATCAGGATGGACGCCAGAATCCGCGTGTCGATATTGCCGCCCGAGACGACCAGGCCGACCTTGCGGCCTGCAAAGCGCGTCTTGTTCGCGAGCAAGGCCGCGAGCGGCGCGGCGCCCGCGCCCTCGGCCACGGTTTTTTCGATCTCCAGCAGCATGAGCACGGCTTCCTCGATCGCGCTTTCGCCGACGAGGAACACATCGGTTGCCAAGCGGCCGATGATTTCCGTGGTCAACCGGCCCGGCTCTTTGACCGCGATGCCCTCGGCGATGGTTTGCCCGCCCGTGGGGGCGGGGCCGCCGCGCAGTGCCCCAAACATCGAGGGATATAGCTCGGTCTGGACGCCGTAGATCTCGATCGCCGGTTTCAGGGCCTTGGCGGCCAGCGCCATGCCGGCCATGAGGCCGCCGCCGCCGATGGGCACGAGCAGGCTGTCGAGCTCGGGCCGGTCCTCGAGCATTTCCAGCGCGACCGTTCCCTGGCCCGCGATGATGCGCTCGTCGTCATAAGGATGGACGAAGACGAGATTGCGTTCGGCGCACAGCGCCTCGGCCTTCACGCGCGCCTGGGAAAGGTCCTCGCCGACCAGCACGACTTCGGCCCCGAAGGCGCGGGTATGGATGACCTTTGTGAAGGGCGTGCCCTTGGGCATGACGATGGTCGCCGGAATGCCCAGACGTTCCGCGTGGTAAGCGACGCCTTGGGCGTGATTGCCGGCCGATGCGGCGATGACGCCGCGCGCGCGCTCGGCGGGCGTAAGGCTCAGGAGCTTGACGAGCGCTCCGCGATCCTTGAACGACGCCGTGTATTGCTCGTTCTCGAGCTTGAGATAGACCTCGCACCCGGCGATTCGCGACAGGGTGCGCGAATGGGCGCACGGCGTGCGCTCGACGGCGCCGGCAATCAACCCGTGGGCGGCGCGAATGTCGTCGAGGCTCACGGCCATGGCGCCCTCGCTCTCCGGCTCGTCGTCATTGTGCGGGCACGAGGCGCAAGACGCGGCGCTCGTTTTCGCCCTGCTGGGGCAGGCGAAGATAGGCGAAATCGCGCCAGCGTAAAGCCTGATCGAGATAATGCGGCGATAACGGGTGGCCCGATTGCCCCGTCGGCAGCACGAACAGCGAACCGTCCGGCTCGCCGACGTCGAGGATCGCGCGCAGGCTGGCGATGTGCACCGCGCGATAGGGCTCCGCCGAATCGGCAAAGCGAACCCCGCCGCGCATGAGGGTGTGAGCGTCGCCGCCGATCTCGAGATCAGTGCCCCAGAGCCGCCCGAGCACGGGAACGCGCCCAAAGATCGCGTGGCGCAGTTGTACGCGGTGCGCCTTGCCCCAACGCCAGCGTGCGGGATCGGAGCCAAAGCGTTTTTGCAAATCGCCGAGCGCATCGTCGAGCGCCAGGCCGACCGCATGCGCGCAGCTTCCTTCGGAAGCGGCCGTGCCGCGCGCATCGCACCAACCGCCTTCGCCGGCAAGCGTCGCCAGCATGACCCGGGGGCGGCTGTCCCAATAGGCAGAGAAATCCACGCCGAGCTTGCCGGCGAACAGGCGCGCCATGACGGCGCGCACCCAGGCGGTATAGACGAGCGGCTCGGCCTTATCGGGCGTCATCGCGCCGTTCCATGCGTCGAGCGCCGACAGGGTTCGGCGCGCCAAATCGGAACGGGGCTCGCCCGCGAGCTGGAGCAGAACGGGCACGATGTCGAGCGCGGCCAAGGATATCGTGTCCGCTTGCAGTGCCGCGGAATCGGCGGGCGCGTGTTTGGTCTGTGCGCCGAGCACGGTCTCGGCGCGGCGCGCGCGATAGGGCTCCTCCCAGCTGCGCGCCAGCGTGTGGGGGTACTTGCTATCGATGGGCCGGTTGTTCGCGTTGACGAGATAGCCCTTTGCCGGAATTTCGCCGCGCGGCAACTCGGCATGGGGCACGAAGCCACGCCAAATTCTTCCGGCCGCACCGTCCGATGGCCAGAAGCCGTCGCCCGCGCGGCGCAAGGGAACGCGCCCGGGCGCCGCAAAGCCGATGCCCGAGCGATCGGCGTAGGTCACGAATTGCTGCAGGGCGTTGAAGCGTTCGAGCGCCTTAAGCGTTTCGGCCTTGGTGCCTGCGCTATTGAGCAGGAACAGCGCATCGGCCGAGCGGTCGCGGGGTTCGAGATAGGGTGCGCTGAGGGCAAGTGCTGCGCCGTGGTCCAGGGTCAACGCGTCCTTGCCGGCCAGGATGTCGGAAATCACGGGTCCGTTTTGCGTCGCGCGGATCCGAAGCGTCACGGGATCTCCGCGGGAAACCGCGATTTTCTCGACGCGCGTTTCGAAGGGCAGGAAATTCGAAGCGCTGGCATAGCGCCCGGCGTCGCCCGGCATTTCGCGTTCGACGACCAGGTCTTCGACATCCGCCTGGCTCGAAGTGAAGGCCCAGGCGGTGTGCGCGTTCTGTCCGATGATGACAAATGGCACGCCCGGGGCCGTGGCGCCGGCGAGGTCGAGGCCGGGCGCTTTGATGCGCGCGAGATACCATTGGTTCGGCAAGGCCGCGCCCAAATGCGGGTCGGTCGCGACGATCGGCCGGCCGGTGGCGCTGCGCGCCACGGAAATTGCCCAGGCGTTCGATGCGCCGTGGCCGAGGATGTCGTCGAGGAGCGCCGGTGCCCGCAGGGCGGCATCGAAGCCAGGAGGGAGAGCGGCTCCGATGGTCGTGGGACCCGCCGCGCCGTCGGACGGCCACAGCGATTCGACGGTGCCGCGCTCAAGCCGTTGGGCCAGGCGTGCGCGCAGCATTTCCTGGCGCCAATCGACGGATAGCTGCATCGCCATCAACTTGCCCCAGACGAGCGAGTCCGCCGGGCGCCACGGCTCGGGCTCCACGTTGAGCAAGATGAATTCGGGCGGCAGCGCGCCCCGCCGCGCGACGAGGAACGCGTTCACGCCCGCGGCATAGGCTTCGAGTGCCGCTTGCGTTTCGGGCGCGAGACTGGCGAACGAGGCCTCCGCCAGGCGATGGATTCCGAGCGTGCGCATGAAGCGATCAAGGTCTAGCGCGCGCGTGCCGACAACTTCGGCCAATCGTCCCGCACCGATGCGCCGCATCGCCTCCATCTGCCACAAGCGGTCCTGTGCATGGGCAAAGCCGAGGGCGAAATAGGCGTCGTGTGCGGAATGGGCGACGATGAGCGGCACGCCGAACGCGTCGCGCGCGATCTCGGCCGGGCGTTCGAGGCCCGCGAGGCGCACTTCTCCCGCGATGTCCGGTAAACCCGTGCGCAGCCACATATAGCAAAGCGCCCCGAGCAGTGCCGCCGACGTGCCGATGCCGCATGCGGCCCACAGGAGCCATCGGAGCAAGCGCCGGAGCCAGACCCTGGCCCGGATCACCTTGAGAACGTCGCCTTGTAGCGCTCGCGCAGCACGTTCTTCTGGACCTTGCCCATGGCGTTGCGCGGCAGATCGTCGACGAAGAACATCACCTTCGGCACCTTGAAGGCGGCCATGGTCTCCTTGAGCGCGGCGATCATTGCCTCGGACGAGGGCGTGGCGCCCGGCTTCACCGCGACCACGCCCGCGACCGCCTCGCCGAAATCCGCGTGCGGCAGGCCGATGACGGCCGATTCGGCGACGCCGTCCAGGGCATCGAGGGCGAGTTCTATCTCTTTGGGATAGACGTTGAGACCGCCCGAAATGATGAGATCCTTCGCGCGCCCGACGATCGAGACATAGCCCTTCGCATCGATGCGTGCGACATCGCCGGTGATGAAATAGCCGTCGGCGCGGAATTCCTCGCGCGTCTTTTCGGCATTGCACCAATAACCCTTGAAGACGTTCGGGCCCTTGATTTCGAGCACGCCCACCTTCCCCGCTTCGAGCTCGCGTCCAGTCTCGTCGGCGATGCGCGCTTCAACGCCCGGTAGGGGCGGCCCGACGCTGCCCGCGATGCGTGCGCCGATCAGCGGGTTCGAGGTGATCATGCCCGCTTCCGTCATGCCGTAGCGTTCGAGAATCGTATGTCCAGTGCGCGCTTCGAATTCCCGGAAAGTGTCCTCGAGCAGCGGGGCGGAGCCGGAAATGAAAAGCCGCATGGTCCGGCACGCATCGCGCCCGAATCGGGGAAGAGACAACAGGCGCGTGTAATAGGTCGGCACGCCCATGAACACGGTCGCGCGGCCGAGCAGGCGCGCGACCTCCGCGCCGTCGAATTTCGGCAGGAAGATCATTGTCGAGCCGTTCAACAACACGCAATTGCAGGCCACGAACAGTCCGTGCGTATGATAGATCGGCAGGGCGTGCAGCAGCACGTCGCCGGGCGCAAAGCCCCAAATCCGGTGAAGGGTCAGGGCGTTGGAAGCAAGATTTCCATGGGTCAGCATCGCGCCCTTCGAGCGCCCCGTCGTTCCCGAGGTGTAGAGAATGGCCGCGAGATCGTTGCGCGCGCACGCGGTCGTGGGGAACGAGGGTTCGAGGGCTCGGGCAAGCTCGGCGAACGTGCCGGCGCCATCCGCGCCGAGCGTGAGCAAATGCGCGACGCCGGCCTTGGCGGCGAGCGGCAGGAGCGCGGCGTGCGCGTCCGGGTCGCAGACCGCGACGCGCGGCTTGGAATCGGACAGGAAGTAATCGACCTCCGCCGGGCGATAGGCGGTATTCAGCGGCACGTACACGGCACCCGCGCGCAGGCACGCGAGATAGAGCATCAAGGCTTCGGGCGATTTTTCCGTCTGCGCCACGACGCGGTCGCCCGCTCGAACGCCGAGATCGCGCAACAGGCGCGCATATCGCGCCGTGACCGCATCGAGATCGCCGTAGGTGCAGTGAAGCGCGCCGTCCGCGAATTCGATGAAATGCCGCGCGCGATCGGCGGGAAAGCGCGCCTCGAACGCGGCGTAAAGATTGCCGTCCATGCCTAGGGCTTGATCTCGTAGGTGAGCCATTGCGTTTTGGTCGCGATGCGGTCGTAGAAGGACCGACCGCGGTAATTGTTCTCGGCCGTGATCCAACGCACGACTTGCCAATTGCGCGACTTGGCGATCTCGGTCAGGCGGGCAAGAAGTGCCTCCGCGATGCCCGTGCCGCGCATCTCGGGCGCGACGAACAGATCGTCGAGAAATCCGCCCACGCGGCCCGCGAGCGGCCGGGCCATCGCGCGAAAATGCGCAAGCCCCACCAAGCGACCATCGGCGGTCTTGGCGACGAGACATTCGACCTCGTGCTTGGGATCGTGAATCCAACCCCACACGGTGCTGGCGATCTCGTCGTTCATCGGCACCTTGTAGAACGCGGCGTAGCCGTTATACAGCACGCGCCAGCCGGCCTTGTCGGCGGGCAGGGGCGGGGCGATCGTCGATCCTGCGGGCGGCGATTTCATGACTGGGCCTTCTCGCTTGCGGGGCCTCGATCATATAAAGACTTGCCCATGATGGAGCAACGTCACGTCCTGTCGCTCGGCCTCGGCGGATTTCACCGCGTGGCCTATACGCAGTGGGGCGACCCCAAGAATCCACGAGTCCTTTTGTGCGTCCATGGGCTGACGCGCAATGGGCGCGATTTCGACGCGCTTGCGCGGGTTTTATCGGCTACCCACCGCGTCGTCTGTCCGGATATCGTCGGCCGGGGCGATAGCGACCGGCTGACGGACAAGAGCCAATACGGCTATCCCCAGTACTGCGCCGACATGGCGGCACTGATCGCACGCCTGGACGCATCCGAGCTCGACTGGCTGGGCACGTCCATGGGCGGACTCATCGGCATGATGATCGCCGCGCGGCCGAACAATCCGATCCGCCGTCTGATTCTCAACGATATTGGCGCGAGTGTCGCGCGGGCCGGGCTCGAGCGCCTGGCGGGATATGTGGGGTGCGATCCGCGCTTTGCCTATCGCACCGAGGCCGAGGCGTATTTCCGCCGCGTGATGGCGACCTTCGGCCCGCTCGACGACGGCCATTGGGCGCATGTGGTCGATCACGGCATCGAGCCGGCGGAGCGCGGCGGTTACCGCTTGCGCTACGATCCCGCGATCGGCAACGCGTTTAAGGGTCCGCTCTTCGATATCGAATTATGGCCGTTCTGGGATCCGATAGCGTGCCCCGTGCTCGCCATTCGCGGCGCGGAATCGGATTTGTTTCTCGAAGGCACCGCGCGACGCATGGCCGAAACCGGCCCCAAGGCCGAGATCGTGTCCTTGCCGGGCATCGGGCACGCGCCCGCGCTGATGGCGGACGATCAGATCGCGCTCGTGCGCGATTGGCTGGCGAAAACAAAGGTCGAGTAGAGGCCAGGTAGGGAGAGGAATATCTGAATGGCTCGCTACGACCTGGTCATCATCGGCGGCGGCTGCATCGGCAGTGCGATCGCCTATTTTCTTGCGGCCGAACCGGGATACGGGGGAACGGTCGCGGTCGTCGAGCGCGATCCAACCTACGCGACAGCCTCCACGCCGCGGGCCACGGGCGGCATCCGCCAGCAATTTTCCACGCCCGAGAACGTCGAGATCGGGCTGTACGGCGCGCAGTTTTTCCGTGAGCTGCCCGAACGCCTTGCCGTCGATGGCGAGCGCGCCGATATCGGTTTCAAGGAACACGGCTATTTGCTGCTCGCGACCGAGGGCGCGCTCGATATCATGCGCGAAAACCATGCGTGCCAGGTGGCGCTGGGCGCGGAGATTCGCTGGCTCGATCGCGCAGCCTTGGCCGCGCGCTTTCCCTGGCTCGTCGTTGACGACGTGGCGGGCGCGTTCTTCGGCGCACGCAATGAGGGCTGGTATGATCCCTATAGCCTGCTCATGGCCTTCCGGCGCAAGGCGCGCGCGCTGGGCGTCACGTACATCCAGGACGAGGCCTCGAACCTCGAACTCGCGGGCGACCGTGTCACGGGCGTGGTGCTGTCTTCGGGCTCGCGAATCGAGGCGGGCGCGGTGGTCAATGCGGCGGGCGCGCGCGACGCGGCGCGCGTGGCGCGATGGGCCGGGGTTTTGTTGCCCGTCGAGCCGCGCAAACGCTGCGCGTTCCTCGTCAAGGGGCCGCAACCGCTGCCGCCTTCGCCGCTGCGCTTCGAGCCCAACGGCGTGTGGTCGCGGCCGGAGGGTCAGGGCCTGCTATGCGGTGCCACGCCCGAGCTCGAGCACGATCCCGCGCGGACCGATTTCGACGTCGATCATTATTTGTTCGAGGACGTGATCTGGCCAACCCTGGCCGGCCGCTCGAAGGTGTTCGAGGCGCTCAAGGTCGAGCGGTCCTATGCCGGGCATTACGACTACAACACCCTCGATCAGAACGCGATCATCGGGCGTTGGCCGGGGTTCGCCAATTTCTACGTCGCGACCGGGTATTCCGGGCACGGCGTCATGCAATCGCCCGCCTCGGGCAGGGCGATGATGGAGCTCGTCGTCCATGGCGGCTACCGCACGCTGGATTTGTCGCGCTTCGGGGTCGAGCGGATACTCAAGGGCGAGCCCGTGCTCGAGACCGGCATTTACTAGACACGCGCCTGGTTCAGGGCGCGCCGGCGATGGCTTCGCGGATCGCGGCGATGAATTCGGGATTCTCGCGCACCGACCGGTCGAAATCGTGACCCGCTCCCGGAATGACCAAGAGCCGCGCCTTGATGCCGCGCGCCGTCAACGCCTCGACGTATTCGCGCGAGAGGGCCGGGAAGGTATTGGTATCGCGTTCGCCGACCGCGGCGACGACCGATGACGTGGGCGCGATGCGGTCGATCACCGTGTCGGGCGACATCGAGCGCGACCAGGGGGAGCTTCCTGGACTGGCCCTGCGGTTGCGCCACGCGACGATGTTGCACGGGCAGCCGAGCAGCACGGCGGCATCGACGAGTCCCGGATGGCGGCCGAGGATATTGGCCGTGGTGGCGGCGCCGCCCGAATGGCCGACCATGATCAGACGTTTGGCCTTGTGGTGGGCTTTGAGCGCTTCCAGAGCCGAAGCCGTCGCGTCCATGTATTCCGGCAAATAATTGTCGCGCCGCCCGAGATCGCTGCCGCCGGATTGGTTGCGCGCGCCGTCGTAATAGCCGGGCCGGATCATGGCCACCGCGACCGTGGACTCGTCGGCAAAACGCTCGGCGTAGGCGTAAAAATAGTCCGAAGGCCCCCCCGACGAGGTGTCGCCGTGCAGGAAGACGACCAATGCCGGGTTCGAATTGGCGAGCTTGCCGGCATGGCTCTTGATGACGAAACACAGATCGCGCCCTGAGATCCGGTTTGTATTGTCGACCGCGGCGCAATCCGATTGCGCGCGCGCGGGCGCCGAAAACATCAGACTCGCAAGAATCGCCCAAGCGGCGCACGCAATCCGGCGCGACATCGCGGTTCTCCCTATCTTCTTGACGACCGCGTTGCTTCTCTTGACGACAACATTGCTTCGCGGGCGCAAGGCTAGCACACTCGCGCGACGACCCGATTGGGAGAATTTTCATGCCCGTGCAGATCGCCGCCGCGCCGAATTTGCTGTCCGCGAACGATCTTGCGTCCTGGCGCGGCGTGCCGCCGGCGATCGTATCCGATGAGTTGAATCGCGCGGGCGCCATGGACGCGGGCATCAAGCCGGTGGCGCCCGGCTGGACCGTGCTCGGCCAAGCCCTGACCGTGAAATGCATGGTCGGCGATAACGGGCCGTTGCACGTCGCGCTCACGGTCGCCTGGCCGGGCGCGATCCTGGTGGCGGATGCGGGCGGATTCCTCGGCACGGCGATTTGGGGTTCGATCCTTCACGGCGCGGGCGCCAAGGCGGGCTTCGCCGGGGTGGTCATCGATGGCGCGGTGCGCGATGTCGCGGAACTGCGCCGCTCGCCGGTGCCGATTTACGCGCGCGGCGTAACGCCCGCAGGGCCACACAAGGGTTGGGGCGGAGCGATCAATGCGCCGGTTCAGTGCGGCGGCGTGGTGGTGTCCGCGGGCGATCTCGTCATCGGCGACGACGACGGCATCGCCGTCATCCGGAGCGATCAATTGTCCGGCTTGCTCGAACGCTGCCGCGCGCGCATGGCGAAGGAAGAAGATATGGTCGCCAAGATCGCCGCTGGCGCACGCACGGTCGATTTGATCGGCTTGCCCACGCCCGACAAGATCGGACGCTGAGGGCGCCATCAACCCGCGGTCGAGCCGCCATCGGCGGACAACGTGGCGCCGGTCATGAAACTGGCGGCGGGCGAGGCGAGGAACAGGATGGTGCTGGCGATCTCCGACGGCTCCGCCACGCGCTTCATGGGAACTTGGCCGCCGAGAAAAGCGAGGCCGTCATCGACGGTCATGAGGCGCGCGCGGATCGCGCCTTCGAGCAGCGGCGTGTGGATTTCTCCCGGACAAACCGCGTTTATCCGGATGTTCTGGTCGGCATGGTCGAGCGCCATGGCCTTAGTCAGCAGCACGAGCGCGCCCTTGGTCGCACAATAGGCGCCGATGCCCTTGCCGCCGACGAGACCAAGTTCGGACGCGACATTGACGATCGTGCCGCCGCCTTGCACGCGCATCTGCCGCACGGCCGCGCGCGACAGGATGAAGGGGGCGTCGAGATTGACGGCCATCATGACGTCCCATTGTTCGTCGGTGGTTTCGGCGGGCGCGGAGCGATGGAGGGTGCCGGCATTGTTCACCAGCACGTCCAACCGTCCGAAGCGTTTGACCGCTTCGGGTACGAGGGTTTCGGCGAACGCGCGGTCGGTCAGATCGCCCGCGACGAATGCGGTTGTGCCCGCGAGTTCCGCCTGGAGGGCCGTGCCGCGCGCGCGGTCGCGCCCGGTGAACAGCACGGCGGCGCCTTCGCGCGCGAAGGCGCGCACCGTGGCGGCGCCGATGCCCGAATTGCCGCCCGTCACCAGCACGGCCTTGCCCGCGAAGGTCATGATGATTTTTCTCTCTGTTCGACGCGGATTTGTCCGCGCGTGGCCGTGAACGCGCTCGCGCGGGGCTCTCAGCCCGATTTCAGACGCTTGGCGACCTCGACCGCGAAATAGCTCAGCACGCCGTCGGCACCCGCGCGCTTGAACGCCATCATGGCTTCGAGCACGACGCGCTCGGCAAGCCAGCCGCGCTCGATGGCGCCCTTGAGCATCGAATATTCGCCCGACACCTGATAGGCGAAGGTGGGAACGCCGAAGCCGTCCTTCACCCGTCGCACGATGTCGAGATAGGGCATGCCGGGTTTGACCATGACCATGTCGGCGCCCTCCTCGAGATCGAGCGCGACCTCGCGCAAGGCCTCGTCGGAATTGGCCGGATCCATCTGATAGCTCCCCTTGTCCTTGCCGCCAAGCGTGCCCTTGGAGCCGAGGGCGTCGCGGAACGGGCCGTAGAAGCCCGAATTGTATTTCGCGGCATAGGACATGATGCGGACATGCTGGAAGCCCGCCTCGTCTAGCGCCGTGCGGATCGCGCCGACGCGCCCGTCCATCATGTCGGAGGGCGAGATGATGTCGCAGCCCGCGCGCGCCTGCACCAAAACCTGCCGGCACAGCACTTCCACCGTTTCGTCGTTCACCACATAGCCGTCGCGCAGCAAGCCGTCATGGCCGTGCGTCGTGAAGGGATCGAGCGCCACGTCCACCATCACGCCGATATCGGGCACGGTGCGCTTGATTTCCGCGATCGCCCGGCACACGAGATTGCCCGGCCGCGTCGCCTCGTCGCCGTCCTCGGTTTTTTGCGCCTGGTCGATCGCCGGAAACAGGGCGATCACCGGAATGCCGAGGGTCTTGGCCTCGCCGATCGCCTCGCCGAGCAGATCGATGCTCAGGCGGTCGACGCCGGGCATCGAGGCGACGGGCTCGCGCACCCCTTTGCCCTCGCGCACGAAGACCGGCCAGATGAGATCGCTTGCCGTAAGGGTGTTTTCGGCGACCAGACGGCGCGTCCATGTGTCGATGCGGTTTCGGCGCATGCGCACGCGCGGATACATGCCGAGGGCCGGGGTGGCGCTGGGTTTGCGTGGGGCCATTCGAACTCCTCCTCGTCGAACCGCGCCGGACGGTGCCGCGCGGCCATCGCCAAGATGATGCAAGTCTAGCGAAAATCGCGGGTCACGGTAACCGGACGGAGCGGCCGGCGGGAAAAAATTTCGGGTATGGCGCCGGCTGGCAGGGGGCTATCCTCGGGCCATGAACTTCGAACTCGACGAGGCCCGGAATGCGATCCGCGAAGTCGCGCACGATTTCGCGGCGACCGAAATGGCGCCGCATGCGGCCGATTGGGACGCGCGCGCCCTGTTCCCCGTCGAAGCCCTGCGCAAGGCGGCGGCGCTTGGCTTCGGTGCCATCTATGTCCGTGAGGACGTGGGCGGATCGGGCCTCGGCCGGCTCGACGCGGCGATCGTCTTCGAGGAATTGGCCGCTTCTTGCCCCTCGACCGCCGCCTACATCTCGATCCACAACATGGCCGCTTGGATGATCGACGCCTACGGCGCGCCGGAGTTGCGCCGGCGCGTCCTGCCGCGCCTTGCCTCGATGGCGCATTTCGCCAGTTACTGCCTGACGGAATCCGACTCGGGTTCCGACGCGGCGGCGCTGCGGACGCGGGCGGTGCGCGACGGCGATCACTACGTTCTCGACGGCAGCAAGGCGTTCATCTCGGGCGGTTCCACCAGCGATGTTTATGTCTGCATGGCGCGCACGGGCGGCGAGGGGCCGGGCGGCATCACGGCGTTCGTCGTCGAGAAGGATAGGCCGGGCCTGTCCTTCGGCAAACGCGAGACGAAGCTCGGTTGGAACAGCCAGCCCACGGCGGCGGTCATTTTTGAGAATTGCCGCGTGCCCGCGACCAATCGCATCGGCGAGGAGGGGCAGGGCTTCAAGATCGCCATGGCCGGGCTCGATGGCGGGCGGGTGAATATCGCCGCATGCTCGCTCGGCGGCGCGCGCGAATGCCTCGAACGCGCGCTCGATCATGTGAAGTCCCGCCGACAATTCGGCAGGGCGCTCGCCGAATTCCAGGCGCTGCAATTCCGTCTCGCCGACATGGCGACCGAGCTTGAGGCGGCTCGCCTCATGGTGCGGCGCGCGGCCGTGGCGCTCGATGCGGGCGATGGCGAGGCGACGATGTATTGCGCCATGGCCAAGCGCTTCGCCACCGATGTGGGCTACGCCATCTGCGACGAGGCGCTCCAGCTTCACGGCGGTTACGGCTATCTCCGCGATTTTCCCATCGAGCGATTTTTGCGCGATTTGCGCGTCCACCGGATTCTCGAGGGCACGAACGAAATCATGCGCGTGATCATCGCGCGCCGGCTGCTGGCGGACTGACGAAGCGCGGACTGGAAAAACGATGGACGATATTCTGTTCAACGTCGTGGGCGGCGTGGCGCGGGTCACGCTCAACCGGCCGCGGGCGTTGAACGCGCTCACCCTCGACATGGCGCTCGCGCTCGACGGCGCGCTCGCGCGCTGGGCGGAGGACGACGCGGTTCGCATCGTCGCGGTGCGGGGCGCGGGCGACCGGGCCTTTTGCGCGGGCGGGGACGTCCGCGCGCTCTACGAATCGGGCACGACGCGCGCCAATACCCTCACGCGCGATTTCTATTGGCACGAATATCGTCTTAACCGGCGCATCAAGCGCTTTCCCAAACCCTATGTCGCCTTCATGGACGGAGTGACGATGGGCGGCGGGGTTGGAATTTCGGTTCATGGCTCCCATCGCGTGGCGACCGGGCGCACCGTGTTCGCCATGCCGGAAACGGGCATCGGACTTTTTCCCGATGTCGGCGGCAGCTATTTCTTGCCGCGCTGTCCGGGACGCATCGGGCTTTATCTCGGCCTTACGGGCGCGCGCCTCGCCTCGGCCGATTGCCGCCATGCGGGCATCGCCACCCATCATCTGGACACGGCGCGCATCGACGAGGCGCTTGCCGCTTTCGCCGGCGGGGCAAGCGCGGGCGACGCAAGGAGCCATGTCGATCGGGTGCTGGCGGATTTGGCCGAAGCGTCGGGCGCGTCCGAATTGGCGGGCCGGCGCGATGCCATCGACCGGTGTTTTGGCGCCGGCGGGGTCGAGGATATCGAAGCAGCATTGCGCGCCGAGGGCGGGGCATGGGCCGAGGCGACGCTCAAGGCCATGGCGGAGAAATCGCCGTTCCTGCAAAAGGTGGCGCGGGCCGCGATTGCGCGCGGGGTGAATCTTTCGTTCGAGGACTGCATGATGATGGAATTCCGCCTGGTCCAACGCGCGATGGCTTTTCACGAGTTCTACGAAGGCGTGCGCGCGGCGGTGATCGACAAGGATCGCCAACCCAAATGGCGCCCGGCATGCTTATCCGAGGTCGAAGGCGCGGCCGTCGAGTCTTGGTTCGCGCCCTTCGAGAACGGCGCCGCCGGCGATTTGGTGTTCGCATGATTTGCCGCGCGCTCCTGGGCCTGGTGTTTTTTGCCGCCCTTGCTGCGTCAGCCCGGGCCCAAGACCCGCCCATTGCCCAGGGTGGTCCCACGGCCCCGCACGGTTCCATCGTATGGAAGGCCCTGCTCGTTGCGGGCGACGATTCGATTCCTGCCTTCGTCAACGCAGTGCGAACCCTTGGCGGGAAATTGCATTGGCGGGGCATCGCGGCGCTCCGCGCCCTGACCTCGCGGCGCGCCGTGCGCGCGGTCGAATCGATCGCCACCGCCGAAAATGTCGCGAAAGCCCTGGCGGACCTCAAGGTTGGTCCGGGTGAGGGCTGCCTCGTGTTCATGACCTCGCACGGCACCGAACAGGGCCTCGTGTTCGAGCGCGACCGGGCCAATAACCGCAATCTCTATCCCGAGGACTTGGGGCGCGCGCTCGACGCCCATTGTGGCCAGGCGCCGACCGTCGTGGTGATGTCGGGCTGTCACACCGGCACTTTTCTTCGGGAGGCGACCCAGCGTCCCAACCGTATCATCCTGACCGCGGCTAGGCGCGAGAAGGTGTCGTTCGGGTGCGATTTCCGGCGCGAGTACACCTATTTTGATGGCTGCCTTCTCGGCGAATTCGACCGGGCGGCGGATTGGCGCGAATTGTTCGACAAGACCGTGCTTTGTATCGAGAGGCTTGAGAGCGCGTCGGGCGTCGAGCGTTCGGAGCCCCAAGCTTATTTCGGCGACGCGGTCGCGGCGATCAAATTGCCCGGTATTCGATAGGCAAAGTATTTGCCCTATCAAAGTATTTGTCCTGTCAAAATATTTGCCAGGTCAAAATATTTGCCAGGTCGAAGTATTCGCCCGGTCGAACTATTCGCCAGGTCACGCGAACGAAGGGGAGGGTGGTCATGGCCAAGATCGGATTCATTGGGCTCGGCAATATGGGCGGGCCGATGGTGCGCAATCTTTTGAAGGCTGGACATGCGGTTGCGGCGTTCGACCTATCGGCCGCGCGGCTCGACCAGGCGGCCAAGGACGGCGCGGCGCGCGCACGCTCGGCGGCCGAGGCGGCTGGCGGCCGTGACGCCGTCATCACCATGTTGCCCGCGGGCGCCCAAGTGCGCGCGGTTTATACGGGCGAGGTGATCGGCGCCGTATCGCCCGGAACCTTGCTGGTCGATTGCTCGACCGTCGATGTCGCGAGCGCGCGGGCGGTGGGCGCGGCCGCCGGGGCGGCGGGCCTAGACATGCTCGATGCGCCGGTATCGGGCGGCGTGGCGGGGGCCGAGGCGGGGACGCTCACCTTCATGGTCGGCGGCAGCGCGGGCGCCTTCGCGCGTGCCGAGCCCGTTTTGAAGACCATGGGCAAGACCGTGGTCCACGCCGGCGCCATCGGCGCGGGGCAGGCCGCGAAGATCTGCAACAACATGATACTCGGCATTTCCATGATCGCGGTGTCGGAGGGCTTCGCGCTCGGAGAGAAGCTCGGTCTCGATCCGGCCAAGCTGTTCGAGATCAGCTCGAAATCCTCGGGGCAATGTTGGGCACTCACCACCTATTGCCCGGAGCCCGGTCTCGTGCCGACGGCGCCGTCCAACCGGGAATACCGTCCGGGATTCAGCGCCGCGATGATGCTCAAGGATTTGCGCCTCGCCCAGGAGGCGGCCGCCACTTCGGGTGCCGCCACGCCGCTGGGTGCCGAGGCCTCGGCGCTTTACGCGCTGTATTGCAATGCCGGAAACGCCGAGAGCGATTTTTCGGGCATCATCCGGATGATCAAGGGGCGATAATTAGGCTCCGTCGCGATTGGCGTTCGTTCAATAGCGACCGATCGACGGGTCGATTTCCTGGGCCCAGACATCGATGCCGCCCACGAGGTTTTGCGCCCGTAGGAAGCCGTTCTGTCGTAGCCATTGCGTCACCATCAAGCTGCGCCCGCCATGGTGGCACATCACGACCAGGGGTCTGCCGGCATCGAGTTTGTCCAACGAGGCGGGGATTTGCTGCATCGGTATGTCGATACTGCCTTCGATCTTGGCGGTTTCGACTTCCCACGGCTCGCGCACGTCCACGAGCTGGACGTCCTTCAGCCGAGCGCGCAATTCGCCGGGCAAGATTTCGAGCGGTTCGTCGGACAGCAATTCATCGGACATGGGGCGCGCCGTGGGATGGGTTTTGGGACGAATGGCGGCGAGTTTAATGCGCCGCCGCGTTCGAGTCTTCCCTAAGCGCGCGGAGCGTGCC
>CAMAPP010000017.1 GCA_945860095.1 Rhizobium sp. Q54
CGCGCAGCACGGGGATACCGGCGGCCTTGAGTTTCTCCAACATGGCTTGGTTGAAGCCGGCGCCGGTCATGTTGTTGATGAATAGAATTCGCCCGCCCTGGCCGACGAGCGGCGCGATGATGGGCAGGGCGCCGTCGAAGATAAAGGTATCGGCGCCGCCGCCGCGCGGCAGATCGACGCAAATGGCCAGCGCCGCCATCTCCGCGTCCTCGACCGGCGCCGCGACCATGGCCTTGAAGCGGTCGTCGTCCCAGCCCAGGCCCCAGGCATCGATGGGATTGCGCGGGGTGCCGAAGGGTGGAAAGCCCGCGCGCAATTTGTCGATGGTGGCCGGATTGAACTGCGGCACGGAAAGGCCGATGCGCTCGGCGATATCGGCGATGAGCCCGGCCTGCCCGCCGGAAAACGTCATCGCGGCGATATGGCGCGTGCGGGGCCGTTCGTGGACCTCGGCGAAGAGGCGAGTGGTTTCGGCGAATTCGTCCAGATCGCGCACGCGGACGGCGCCGCACCGGCGCAAGAAGGCATCCGTCGCCCGGTCGTCGCCCACCAGCGATCCGGTATGCGCGGCGATCGATGCGCGTGCCGCGTCCGATTCCCCCACCTTGAGGGCAACGACGCGGATGCCGCGCCGCGCGGCCTCGTCGCAGGCGGCGGCGAACAATTCGGGCTTGCGGATGGTTTCGAGATGAAGCGCGGCGACCTTCACGCGCGGATCCCGCACGATGAAGTCGAGATAATCGGCCGCCGCGCACACGGCCTCGTTTCCGGCGGTCACCACGTAGGCAAGACCGATATCGTTTTCCTCCTGGCCGAAGGCGATGGCGAGCGAGCCCGAGTGGGTGAGGAGAGCGACCGCGCCGCGGCGCAGATTCGGCATCCTCGGCCAGGTAAAAATCGAGGTGTTATCGACGAGATTGAGGAAGCCGGTGTTGTTGGGGCCGCACAGTTTCATGCCGTGGCGGGTGCAAATCTCGACCATCGCGCGCTGGCGCTCGATGCCGTCCGGACCGCCATCGGCGAAGCCCGAGGCATTGCACACCGCGGCTTTCGTGCCGGCCGCGCCGAGTTCCTCGAGGACGCCCGCGACCTGCTCGGCGGGAATGCCGATGAACGCGGCGTCCGGCACCTCGGGCAATTGCCCGACCGACGGATAGCAGCGTAGCCCGGCGATGTCGTCGTAGCGCGGATTGATCGGATAGACGGCACCCTTAAATCCGGTTGCGCGAAGATTGCGCAGGACACGCCAGCCGGCCGACATCTCGCGCGTGGAGGCCCCGATGATCGCAACCGATCGTGGCCGCATGAGCCGTTCCATGGGGTGTTGCGTCACTGTCGATCACCGCCGAGGTTCGCGTGAGGGTGGAATGCCAGCATTGTGACGGACCCTCATCACGTCAAGCGCGGCGGTTGGGGGCCGGATCGGATTTGGCCGTGGCGCAACGAGGCCCGTCCCAAACATCCGCGTCCCGCCGCCACTCATGTCCTCGCCCACCCGGTTTAGCCGCCCAACCGGGCGTGACAGCGCGGGGGGCGCTCGGGCATCCTCGCGCGCGATGAGGGAGGGACCGATGACCGAACGCTGCGATGTTCTGGTGACGCATGGCTGCGTGCTCACGCTCGATGGCGCGCGCACGATCTATGCCGATGGCGCGGTCGCGATCCAGGGGCGCGACATCGTGGCCGTGGGACGGTCGCGGGACGTGGCGGCGCGCTTTGCGCCCACGCGCACCATCGATGCGGGCGGCGCGATCGTCCATCCGGGCTTCGTCGAGGGGCACTACCACACGACCATGCACCTGACGCGCGCCGCGATCACGGACGATCCGAGCCGGCCGGCGGTCGGCGGCGCCGCGGGCGCCACGCAGCGCGCGATCTATTCCGAATGGACGAACTTCATCGACGACGCGGACGAACATGCCTCCGCCTCGCTCGCGCTCCTCGAGATGGCCAAGGCTGGCTATACCTGTTTCACCGAACCTGGCACGGCCTTCGAGCCCGACATCGTGGCCAAGGCGGCGCAAGCGCTGGGCGTGCGCGGCTCGGTCGCCGACCCTTATCTATGGGACCGTGCCGAGGGCATGCAGATGGCGACCGAGATCGACCGGGCGCCGTGCGATCTAGGGCGGGCGCTCGCGCTCATGGGAGGCGAGCTCAAGCGCAACGCGGATCCCGACGCCTTGGTTCGCGGCCATATCGGGGTTTACGGCTCGGGTTCGGCCTCGGTCGAGCTCATCCGCGCGGCGAAGGACATGGCTGAGCGCAATAACGTGGCGTTCACCCAGCACCAATCCTTCATGCCCGAGGCGGCGGCGCGCGAAAAAGCAGCCTACGGCAAAAGCCCGCTCGTGCATTTCGCGGAACTCGGGCTGCTCGGGCCGAACGTCGCGCTCACGCATATGAACGCGCTCGACGACGATGAAATCGAAGTCGTCGCCGCATCGGGCACCAAGATCGTCTGGCATCCGGGCAATTTCATGTTCTATGGCCTCGGCGCGCGCTGCGCGCAACGCATGCCCGAATTGCACGCCAAGGGTGTATCCATCGCGCTCGGCAACGATATCGCCAAGCTCTGGGCTTTCGGGGATTTGCCGTTCCTCGCCTATTTGATCGCGCGCAATCACGGCCACTTTGTTTCGGCCGAAAGCGTGCTCGAGATGGCGACCTTGGGCGGCGCGCGCGCGCTCGGCTGGCAGGACATCATCGGCTCGCTCGAGCCGGGCAAGCGCGCGGATCTCGTGATTCGCAAGGCCGAGCTGGCCGAGGCCGTGCCGGGGGTGAGCCCGGCTTTCGAGGCCGTCCTGGTCCAGCGCGCGAAGGGGGTGGATACGGTCATCTGCGACGGCAAGGTTATCGTCGCGGGCGGGCGTTCGACGCGCGTGGACGAGGGCGCGATCCTGGCCCAAGCGCGCGCCTCGGCGCGCCGCCTCATGGCCAAGACGGGTCTCTCGACCGGCGCCGCTTGGCCGGTCGTGAATTGAATCGAAATCGGCGCGTCGGATCTATTTCGTCGCTTCGAGATTGAGGCTCATCAGAATGCCGTTGTTTTTGTCCATGTGCGGCAGATGCGCTTGGGAATAATCGTCGATTTGGGCGTGCTCGGTCGCGCGCCAATCCCAAGGCCGGATATCGCCGAAACCGGCATCGGTCAGAAGGTTCGAGAGGAAGGTCGCGTCGAAGATCGATTTGTGGAAATCGTAAATGTCGCGCTGGCCGCCGCTGATCAAGCCGACGAGACCGTTCAGGCCGTCCTCCATGCCTTTTTCGTGATACAGCTTGGCGCAGGCGGCGAAATCGGGCACGGCAAGGCGCAACACGCCGCCGGACTTCAGCACCCGGTGCCATTCGGCCAGCACCTTCGGCACCTCGCGGCGGCTGAAATGTTCGAGGACGTGGCTGGCGTACACGAGGTCCGCGACATCGGCGTCGAACATGGACAAACGCTCGACGCGGGTAACCCAGTCGATGGGCGGGCCGGGCGCGATATCGACATGGACGAAGCCCGGGATATGCCGGCGGCCGCAGCCGAGATGGAGCTTGAGCGGCGGCGCGATCAGGGGCGCGGCTTCAACGGTCGCAAGGCTGCGGGCGGCTTGGCTCATCGGGCGCCCATTGGACGCCAACACACGCTAATACGGGCTTAACGCCCGACCGTTCGACCGATCAAAGCCGGACCTTGTCCACGCCCGCCCGCTCGCACCAGAAATCGAGCAGGGCCGAGAAATCCTTGCCGCCCCAGCCCGCGGCGCGCGCGAGCGACAGGCTTTCCCGCGCCATCGCCACGATGGGCGCGGGCATGCGCGCCCGGTTGGCCGATTCGGCGATGAGAGAAAGGTCCTTGTGCGCGAGATCGATGGCGAAGCCCGGCTCGATATCGCCCTTGAAGACCTTGGTCGCGTAATTGAGCTTCAACTGACCGTTGGTCGCGGTGGTGCCGTGGACGACCTCGAGCGTTTTCGCGATGTCGAGGCCGAAGCGCTTGGCGAGCGTCAGCGCCTCGGCGTTCATCATGCACGAGACGATGGCGAGCAGATTGTTGATGAGCTTGGTGCGCGTACCCGAACCGGGCCCACCGCAATGGTGAACAGTCGTGCCCATGGCGGCGAGCAGGGGCTTGACCCGAGCGAAATCCCCATCCGACGCGCCCACCATGAACAGGCTTTCGCCGCGTTCGGCATGGCTCGCCAAGCGGCCGACGGGCGCATCGACGAAGCCGAGTCCGCGTGCGACGGCGGCTTTAGCCAGCGTGTCGGTGGTTTCGGGCAATACGGTGGACATGTCGACGACCAGGCCGCCCGGTTTCATGTTGGCCATCGCCCCGTCCGCCGCGAGCAGAACAGCATCGACCTCGGGCGGTCCGGGCAGCATGGTGAACACCACCGTGGATGCGCGCGCGAGCTCGGCCGCGTTCGCCGCGCTTTTGCCGCCGACCGCCTCGATTCGCGCCATGGCCGCGGCCGACAGATCGTAAACCATGGGCGGCATCTGCTTGGCCGCGAGATTGCGCGCCATGGGTCCGCCCATGCGTCCCAGGCCGATGAATCCGATGGTTTCGCGCACCGTCATGCGAAGCTCCCTGATTGGCGGCCCGGTTATCCCACGGCGCGTGAAGGCGTGCACCCTTAGGATCGGGACCCGTCAGGATCGGCACCAATCCGGATTGGAACCGGGGCGCGTTGACCCGGTTGGGTCCGGGGCCTAGCCTTCACGAACGGAAAATGTGGGGGGAGTGTCCAAGATGCTCAAGCCTGCCCAGATCGCATCCTACCGCCGGAACGGCTATCTGTTCGTGCCGGGCCTGTTTCCGGCGCGCGAGATAACCGTCGTCCGCAAGAAAGTCGCCAAGCTGGTGGCCGAGGCGCGCGATTCCGTTATCTACGAGCACGACGGTAAGACAGTGCGCTCGGTCTTGAACGCGCACCTCTACGACAAGGTAATCGATGCCTTTTGCCGCAGCGAACGCGTGATCCATCCGGTCATGCAACTGGTCAAAAGTCCGGTCTATATCTTCCAGAGCATCATGAACGTGAAGCGCGCCTTCGACGGCGTGCAATGGACCTGGCACCAGGACTATCCCACCTACAAGGTGGACGACCTGATGCCCGAGCCGCGCGCGGTCAACGCGTTCATCTTCGTGGACGATGTGAGCGAGTTCAACGGACCGCTCATGATCGTGCCCGGCACACAGAAACATAAGGTCAGGATCGGCGACGTGGATACGTCCGTGACGCCCTATCCGCACGGCCGCTACCCCAAGGTCGATTGGGTGAAGCCGCTCATGGCCGACAAGGGCATCGTCGCGCCCAAGGGAAAGGCCGGTTCCGTCATCTTCATGGACCTGATGACGGTGCATGGCTCGGGCCCGAACATGTCGCCCTGGCACCGCTCGGTCATGTCGCTCACGCTCAATTCCGTCGAGAACAAGGCGACCGGCACCGTGCGCGGGCCCGCCATCTGCCACGATTACCGGCCCATTGCGCCGCTGCCGGGCAGCCGCCTCGTGGCCGCGGCGCACGCCTAGCCCCCCCGGAGCCAAGGACATGGCCCTGCCACACGACGGCAAGCTTGCGCTCGTCACCGGCGCCACGCGCGGGCTCGGGCGCGCCATCGCGGAGCGCCTGCGCGACGACGGCGCGCGTGTCATCGCCACGGGCACGAAACCCGACGGCGTGCCGCCGCCCGGCTGCGAGTTCATGGCGGTGGATTTCACCGACGCAGAGGCCACCGAGGCGTTCGCGGAGAAAATCCGCGCCCGCGCGCCGCTCATCCTCGTCAACAATGCCGGCATCGGCATCGAGAAGGGCATCGAGGAATTGAAGACGAGCGAGTTCCGCGAGGTCCACGACATCAATCTGGTGGCTCCCATGATCCTTTGCCGCGCCGTCGTGCCCGGCATGCGCAGGGCGAAATGGGGGCGGATTCTGAACGTGGGCTCGATATACGGCATCATCAGCCGCGAAAAACGCGTGCCCTATTCCTCGACCAAATTCGGCATCGACGGCCTGACCGCGGCGCTGGCACCCGAAGTGGCGAGGGACGGCATCCTGGTGAACACGCTCGCGCCGGGCTTCATCTATACCGACATGGTGGCGGCGGCGACGGATATCGACGTGCCGGCCTTGGAGGCGCGCATCCCCATCGGCCGCATGGCGCAGCCGGGCGAAATCGCCGCCTTTGCCTCCTGGCTCGTCGGGCCCGAGAACACCTATATGAGCGGGTCCAATGTCGTCATCGATGGTGGCTTGGTTCGGGTCTAGGAGCCGGAGGGTGATCATGGCGGAGAGTGCCCAAACCGATCTCGCCGTCATCGGTTCGGGCGCGGGCGGGCTCGCGGCCGCGCTGGCCGCACGGCTCGCGGGGCTCAAGGTCACGGTTTTCGAGAAATCGACCTTGGTGGGGGGCACGTCCACGCTGTCAGGCGGTCTCATCTGGGCACCATGCAACCATGTGCAGAAGGGCGCCTTCGGCGATTCGCCGGAAGCGGCCCATGAATACCTGCGCTCGTGTTTCGGAGAGCCCGAGGACGAGGCGTTGTGGCGCGCGCATGTCCGGACCATTCCGCGCGTGATTGAGGTGCTGGAGGCCGTCTCGCCCCTGCGTTTCCAGCTCGTGCGCTATCCGGAGTCCTTCGCGGGCCGGCCTGGAAGTATTCCCTTCGGGCGGCACGTCGAGGTGAAGGTCGTGCGCGTGGCGCGCGCGGGCCGCCTGGCGAAACGACTTCGCAAGCCCCTGCGCAGCTCGCTCGTCACCTTGGGCGAGTTTTACAACTTGGGTTTCAAGTTTGGCCCCATGCGCGCGGCGCTGCGCCACCCCTTCCTCATCGGCTCGCGGATCGTACTCGGTCAGGCCGGGATGGGCTTGGGTCTCGTGACGGGTCTCGTCGCGGCATGCCTCGACCACGGCGTCGAGTTCCGGCTGGGCTGGCGCGCGCGCGAGCTGTTGCGCGAGGGCGGGCGCGTCGTGGGCGTTGCGGGCGAGGGCGAGACGGGCGCCGAACGGATCGCGGCGCGGCGCGGCGTGGTCATCGCGTCCGGCGGCTTCGACTGGAACAAGGACCTGCAAGAGCGGTACTTGACGGCGCCGATCGAGGCGCCGGTGGTGCCGCCCGCCATGGAAGGCGACGGCCAGCTCATGGCCGAAGCGGCGGGGGCGGCGCTCGGCAAGATGGACTTGGCCTGGTGGTTGGCCGTCTCGCTCGACGTGAAGAAGAACCTCGACGACATCCAAGTCGGCACCGCGGTCTATGCGGAACGCGGCTTGCCCCACGCGATCATCGTCAATCGCCGCGGGCGGCGCTTCACGAACGAGGCGGCGCACAATATGGCGATGGCGCTTTTCGAGCGCGACGGTGCGACGGGCGAGCTTTTGAACCAGCCGGCCTGGGCGGTGTTCGACCGGCAATACCGGTCCCGATACGACGTGCTGCTCGCTATAAAGCCAACCGATCCTGATCCGCCCTGGTTGTTCAAGGCGGACACCGTCGAGGGCCTGGCAAGGCAGGTGGGAATGGACCCGGCGGGTCTCGCGGACACGCTTGCGCGATTCAACCGTCACGCGGCGGAGGGAAAGGATCCCGAATTCGGGCGCGGCTCGTTCGCCTTCGATCCCCATGTGGGCGATTCGCGCATGCGGTACCCCAATCTCGGCACGGTCGAGCGCGCGCCCTTCTACGCGCTTCGCATCCATCTGGGCGGGGTGGGGACCAAGGGCGGTGTGCGCACGAACGTGCGTGCGCAAGCGCTCCGCGCGGACGGGGCGCCGATCCCCGGGCTTTACGCGGCGGGCAACGCGGCGGCCACGTGGTTCGGCGCGCCCATGGCCTCGGGCGGGATCACGCTCAGCCAGGCCCTCGTCATGGGCTGGCTCGCCGGCCGGGACGCGGGCGGGGCGAACGAAAACCTCGCCTGATCCTCGAGTATTTTCCCTGATCCTCGCGCATATCCACGGAAAAAAAGGGGCCGCGCGAACGCGGCCCCTCTCGCCACAACACCGTCGGCGGTGAGGTGATGCCTAGACGCTGTAATACATCTGGTATTCGATGGGATGCGGGGTGTGCTCGAAGGCGTACACCTCCTCCATCTTGAGTGCGAGATAGCCGTCGATCAGGTCATCGGAGAACACGTCGCCCTTCTTGAGGAAGGCGCGGTCCTTGTCGAGATTGGCGAGCGCCTCGCGCAGCGAGCCGCAGACCTGCGGGACGTTCTTCAATTCCTCGGGCGGCAGGTCGTAAAGATTCTTGTCCATCGGATCGCCGGGGTGGATGCGGTTCTCGATGCCGTCGAGACCGGCCATCAACATGGCGGCATAGGCGAGATAGGGATTGGCGGCGGGATCGGGAAAGCGCACCTCGACGCGCTTGCCCTTGGGGCTCGAGACATAGGGAATGCGGCACGAGGCCGAGCGATTGCGCGCCGAATAGGCGAGCAGCACCGGCGCCTCGAAGCCGGGAATGAGGCGTTTGTAGGAATTGGTCGAGGGATTGGTGAAGGCGTTCAGCGACTTGGCGTGCTTGATGATGCCGCCGATGTAATACAGCGCCGTGTCCGACAAATCGGCATAGCCCGAGCCCGCGAACAGGGGCTTGCCCGATTTCCAGATCGACTGGTGGACGTGCATGCCCGAGCCGTTATCGCCCTTGATGGGCTTCGGCATGAAAGTCGCGGATTTGCCGTAATTGTCGGCGACCATGTGGACGCAATACTTGTAAATCTGCATCGCATCGGCGCATTTCACGAGGGTTGTGAACTTGATGCCGAGCTCGTGCTGGGAGGGTGCGACTTCGTGGTGGTGCTTTTCGACTTCGAGGCCCATGTCCTTCATGAAAGACAGCATCTCGGCGCGCAGATCGTTGCCGCCATCGACCGGTGGCACAGGGAAATATCCGCCCTTCACCGGCGGGCGGTGGCCGCGATTGCCCATCTCGAAGGCCTTGCCCGAGGACCAGGGCGATTCGTCGGATTCGAAACTGACGTGGCAACCCTTCATCGAGACATCGAAGCGCACGTCGTCGAAGACGAAGAACTCGGCTTCGGGGCCGAAATAGGCCGTGTCGCCGATGCCGCTGGCCTTGAGATAGGCCTCCGAGCGCTTGGCGACCGAGCGCGGGTCGCGGTTATAGGCTTGGCCGGTCGAGGGTTCGACGACGTCGCAGACGAGGATGAGCTGGGGTTGGGCGGCAAACGGGTCCATCACCGCGCTGGCGAGGTCCGGCATGAGGATCATGTCGGATTCGTTGATGCCCTTCCAGCCGGCGATGGACGAGCCGTCGAACATGATGCCGTCGGTTAGGATCGCCTCGTCGATGGTGTCGACGTGCTGGGTGGTGTGCTGCCACTTGCCGCGCGTGTCGGTGAAGCGCAGATCGACGTACTTGACCTGGTTGTCCTTGATGGTCTTCAGCACTTTTTCCACGTCGGCCATGGCAATCTTTCTCCTGTCGTCTGGAATTGCGGGTTGTGCTCGGCGAGCGTGAAGCCGTCCGGCGATATCAGATCGCGTCGGGGCCGCGTTCGCCCGTGCGAATGCGCACCACGTCGTCGATCGGAATGACGAAAATCTTGCCGTCGCCGATGCGCCCGGTATTTGCAGCGTTGCGGATCGCCTCGATCGCGCGCTCGACGAGGGCATCCTCGACCACGACTTCGATTTTGACCTTGGGCAGAAAATCGACGACGTACTCCGCCCCGCGATAGAGCTCGGTATGGCCCTTTTGCCGGCCGAAACCCTTGACCTCGATTACGGTCAGGCCCTTGAGGCCAATCTCGTTCAAGGCTTCTTTCACCTCTTCGAGTTTGAAGGGCTTGATGATGGCTTCGAGTTTTTTCATGCGCCGGACCGGGTTGGAGCGTGGGGGGTACTGGGCGGGAGTACTAGTCGGGAGTACTGAGCTGATATTGCACCCGCCGTGCCAACCGGAAGGTGGAGGGAGTAATATGAATTTCAGATAGTTAGATGCTATGGGTGGAGCGGGGACGGGGAACTGGCGCCTAAAAATTGGGCAATCGCCCAGGAATCGGGCGGCCGGAGTTTGGTCATCGGGAGTTCGGTAACTGGGATTTCGGTCATAGGGGCGCAAGGCGCGCGCGGCTGTACCGGCCGGGCGTTCGCCGTATAACGTGACGGGAACGGGGCGGAGGCGACGTGAAGCTTGGCAATTCGATTCTCTCGGCTTACGAGACTTCGGTGTTCGAGGTTATGTCGCGTCTGGCGCGCGAGCACGACGCGGTCAATCTCGGTCAGGGTTTTCCCGATTCCAACGGCCCCGACGATGTGCGCCAGGTGGCGGTCGAGGCGACCGACAAGGGGCCCAATCAATATCCGCCTTCTCCGGGCCTGCCCGAATTGCGCCAGGCCGTGGCCGCGCATGGCAAGCGGTTCTACGATCTGGACATCGATTGGCAGACCGAAACCCTGATCACCTGCGGCGGCACGCATGCGCTCGCCTCGTGTTTTCTCGGCCTCATCGAGCCGGGCGACGAAGTGGTGATGTTCGAGCCGGTGTTCGACACGTATTTGCCGATGGTGCGCCGCGCGGGCGGCATCCCCAAATTGGTCCGCCTGTCGCCGCCCGATTGGGCCGTGCCGCGCGCGGCCTTGCGCGCCGCGTTTTCGGCGAAGACCAAGCTCGTGCTCGTGAACTCGCCGATGAATCCGACCGGCAAGGTGTTCGACCGCGCGGAACTTGAGGATATCGCCGCACTGTGCCGCGAGTTCGACGCCTTCGCGGTGTGCGACGAGGTTTACGAACACTTGGTATTCGATAACCTGCGCCATATTCCGCTGATGACCTTGCCCGGCATGCGCGAACGCACCGTGCGCATCGGCTCGGCGGGCAAGATCTTCTCGCTGACCGGTTGGAAGATCGGTTTCCTCACCGGTCCCAAGCACATGGTGCAGCCCATTTTCCGCGCCCATCAGGCGGTGATTTTCAGCGTGGTGCCCTCGCTGCAAAAAGCCGTGGCCTATGGTTTGGGCAAGGACGACGCGTTTTTCGCCTCGATCGCCGTGGAATTGCAGGGCAAGCGCGACCGCTTCATGGCGGCGCTGGCGAAGGTGGGGTTTCTCGCCTTCAAGCCGCACGGCACCTATTTCGTCACCGCCGATTTCCGTCCGCTTGGCGCGAATGACGATGCGCTTGGCTTTTGCACCCGCCTCGTGACCGAGGCCGGAGTGGCCGCAATTCCGCTTTCGGCGCTTTACGAGGGCGATATTCCGCAGCACCTCATTCGTTTTGCTTTCTGCAAGCGCGACGAGGTGCTGGATGAGGCCGCGCGCCGGCTCGCGAAATATTTCGGCAAGACCTAGGCGCCGCTACGGCCGTTGTTTTACGGCGCCGGGCGTGCCGTCGCCGTTTTTCGCCGTCACTTGGCAGCGCAGGCCGTGAACGACGGTCGCGCGGCCGGGGGAGGGAAAATTCGGCGGGCCGGCCGGTCCGAGCCCAGCCGGGCCCATCGGCGGGGGTGGCGGGGTCGTCGGCGAGGCGGCGCCGCCATAGGCAAGAAGGCGGGAATCATTGCCGCCGATGGCCCAGGTATAGCCGCCGCTGCCGTCGAAATTGCCGTCCGCCCCGGGAGGAATGGGTGGCGCTATCCAAGGTCCCCAAAAAATCAGCAACCGAACGCCCGCCGCCCCAGGACCGCCATAACTCAAGGCCTGGCCATCGCCGCCATGGGCGAAAACAACGGCGCCATCCATGAAAGCGATTGCGACCGCTTGTCCGCCATGGCCGCCGTCCTGTCCGTTGCCGCCCGGCGCGGCGGGCACGCCGCCGGTCGCGCCATGGCCCCCCAACGCGACGACGAGGCCGTCTTCGCCCGCGCCCGCGCACAGCGCGCCGCCGCCATCGGCGCGCGAGGTGGTCGAAGGCGTGCCATTGCCGGCGACGACGATCAATATGGCGCCGGGCCTTGCGGGCTCGGTCATGCCGGCCGATACGCCGTTGCCGCCGCCCGGCGGGCCGTCCGCGCCCAGAATCACGATGGCGGGAATATTTTGCACCGCTCCGCCGCCGATGGGCGAAAGCGCCATTACTCCCTCGTCGCGGCGCGTGGCCATGCCGGATGCGGCCATGGCGCTCCGCTCGGGCGCGGATAGGGCGCGTAGGCGTGGTTCATCGACGATGAACGGGGGCGTGGCCGCCGGATCGAAAACGATGGCGGCGTTCGCCAAAATATCGAGAAAGGCCTGACCGGCGGGCATGTGAACCTCGGCGCAAGATCGCCTATCTTGCACCGCTTGCGGGGGCGGCGCCAAGGCCCGGCACGGGCCGCGCGCGGCTTGCGCGGGCGGGCGCTTACGCTTAAATACCCTTCGCGCTCGACTATCTCGCGCCCGACTATCTCGCGCCCAAGTATGGTGTCCATAGCTCAGTTGGTTAGAGCGTCCGGTTGTGGTCCGGAAGGCCGTCGGTTCAATCCCGTCTGGACACCCCAATTTCCCGCAGGCCGATGGGTTCGCCCAGATTGTTCGGGTTTCGCCCCCGAGGACCGGTAAGAAGCGAGCGAAACAAGAATAGCGAAGGCCCGCGCGAGGGAAATCTCGTGCGGGCCTTCGTGATTGGTATTCGTGCCGGGGTTCGCGCGGGGGCAGTCGAGCGGCGCCGCCCGGAGCGGAACCTCGGGGTTTGGCCTAGGTGCCCGAACCCGCCTTCTTCTCTTCCTTCTTCTCTTCCTTCTTCATTTTCTTCGCGACCTTGTCCGCCTTCGCGTCCTTGGCTGCGGGAGCCGCGGGCGTGGCCGGCGTCGCGGAAGTCGCGGAAGTCGCGGGAGTTGCCGGCGTCGCGGGCTTTGCCGCGCCGCTCGCCTGGGCGGGCGTACCGGTGGCCGCCGGAGTGGTCGCAGCCGCGGGAACACCGCCCTGCGCCATCGCGAGCGCGGGCACCAGGGCGATCGTCGAGGCGAGCAGGAGGGACTTCATGGAACGGATCATTCGAATGCTCCTTGAGGGTTCGATCCCGGCGGGCGTGATGTCCACCGTTGGGTGAAATGTAGCGCGTCGAGCATGCACCACGCATGGCCGGGAGATGAAAACTCTGTCATCTACGGCAAAATCGTGACGCACCGGGGCAGGGATGGGATCCGCTATCGACAGTGCCGGTCGGGCTCCCCAAATATCGAGGCGCGGGGGCTTGGACGAGGACCGGAATGAGGGCGCTCGCGTTTCTTCTGTTCTTGGGCACGGCGCTCGTCGGGTGCGCGCCCCAGCGTTGGGAGCACGAATCGCTCGGATTCGACGATGCGGCGCGCGATTTGCGCGAATGCACCTTCCATGCCCATGCCGAATCCCGCCGGATCGAATATTACGATCCGTGGTTCTTCCACCCGATCTACGCGCGGACGCCGGACGGCCGGCTTGTGGCCATCGCGCCCGATCCCTTGGCTTACCGCCACGAGCAATTCATGCGCGAAATGCAGCTCAAGAGTTTTTGCATGCGCGCGAAAGGCTATCGCCTGGTGCCCGTACCCGAGTGATGCGTCGAGCCTGTCCGGTCAGGCGCCCTTCACGCCCTTGGTCTTGAAATCGACCTCCCAGTTCTGCGTCGAGCTGACCACGCGCTGAAGGCGGAACATGTGATCGGTTAGGGCATAGGCATTGTCGCTGTCCAAATCCTCGCAGCGGACGAACACCTCCATCTCGGTGCGAATGGCCATCAGTGGGTGGCGCGCGATGCGCGCGGCTAGGGCGCGGGCGCGCGCCATGACGTCCTGGTCGTCCACCACCTCGTTCACCAGATGGATGCGCAGGGCCTCGGCTGCGTCGATGGGGTCGCCGGTCATGACCAGCTTCATCGCCTCCGCGCGCGGCAAATGGCGATAGATACGCGCCATGCCTGCCGCGCCGCCCATGCCATAGGCGATTTCCGGCAGGCCGAACTTGGCGCTCTTGCCCGCGATCCGCATATCGGTCAGGTGCAGCAGGTAGATCATGCCTTGGCCCAGGCACCAGCCCTTCACCGCGCCGATGATCGGCTTGAAGCGCTTCATGCGCAGGATTTCGCGTTCCCAGCCGGGATAGTTCGGCTCCTCGTCCTCGTTGATGTGCGGATAATAGTGCCGCATCACCCGGTCCTCGCCTTCGAGCGCCTTTCTCGGGGTCTTCAAATCGTCGCCCGCGGAGAACGCGCGGTCGCCCGCGCCGGTCAGGATGCCGACCTTGAGATTCCGGTCGCGCTGGAAATCCTGGAGCGCGCGATGGAGCTGTTTGTGGATTTCGGGGGTGAGCGGGTTGACCTTGCCGTTCTCGATCGTGAAGGTTGCGATCTCGCCATCGGTCTCGTAAATCAGTTTCATCTTCGGGTTCCTTACGCGGGTGGGACGGACGAGCCTTGCATACCGGAAGCGCCTTGTGAAACCGCGGCCCTCTTCGGTTCGGGTCATTTGATTCGGGAGTAACCATGCTCGGCAAAGCCACGACGATCCGCCGGACGCTCGAGGAACGGGCGCGCGCGCAGCCCGATCGGCCCTACATGGTGTTCGACGGCCGGATGCTCACGCTTGGCGAGCTCGACCGGTGCGTGAATCGCCTGGCCAATGGCCTGGCCAAGCTCGGCGTCGCGGCGGGCGACCGGGTCGCGCTCATGCTCGCGAACCACCCCGATCATTTTTACGCCTTCCTCGCTTGCGCCAAACTGGGCGTCGTCCAGGTGCCCGCGAACATCAATCTGCGCGGCGCCAGCCTCGATTTTTTGTTCCGGCACGCCGACCCGCATTTCGTGATCGCCGACGCGGTGTTCGCCGAGCATCTGGTCCCGGCGCTCGCGGGCACGAAGTGCAAGGCGGCGATTTGGCGTGGCGGTTTTGTCGCGGTTCCGGGCGTTCGTGGCCACGCATTCGACGACGTGATGGCGAGTAGCAATGAGGCGCCGCCGCCCGGATATCCGCGCCCCGACGACGTGCTGTCGCTCAGCTATACCTCGGGCACCACGGGTCAGCCCAAGGGCGTCATGGTCACGGACGCCATGTTCCGCGCCTCGGCCTTCGGCGCGGTGCGTCTTGGCGCCATCGAGCCGGGCGACGTGCTCTATCTCTGGGAACCCTTGTTCCATATCGGCGGCAGCGAGGTGATCGTTCTCGGCGTGTTTTTCGACGTGACCATCGCGTTGGCCGAGCGCTTCAGCGCCTCGCGGTTTTGGGACGATGTGCGCCGCTGCAAGGCAACCCACATCCACCATTTGGGCGGCATACTCTCGATCCTGATGAAGCAGCCGCCCCAGCCCAACGACGCCGAGAATCCCGTGCGAGTCGCCTGGGGCGCGGGCGCGCCGGCTCGCATCCGTCAGCAATTCGCCGAACGCTTCAAAGTTACCGTCACCGAATCCTACGGCATGACCGAATGCTCCTCCATCACGACCGTCAACGCGGGCGGCGATCCCGATGGCGGGGTGGGCAAGCCCATGGAGTATTTCGAGGTCCGCATCATCGACGACGCGGGCAAGGCGCTCGGTCCGGGAGAGATGGGCGAGATCGTCGTGCGCGAGAAGGCGCCGGGCTTCATCATGAAGGGCTATTTCCGCAACAGGGAGGCGACCGAGCGCGCGCTCAAGGACGGCTGGATGCACACGGGCGATCTCGGCAGTCGCGACGCGAACGGGGTCTTTCATTATCTCGGACGCAAGAAGGACAGCATGCGCCGGCGCGGCGAAAACGTCTCGGCCTGGGAGGTCGAGCGCGTCATGCTGACCCACCCGGCGGTCGAGGAATGCGCCGTCGTGGGCGTCGATACCGATGTGGGCGAGCAGGACATCAAGGCCTATGTGAAGCTGGCCTCGGGCGCCAAGCCCGATCCGCTCGACATCGTCAAATGGTGCGAGGCGCGCCTCGCCTATTTCCAAGTGCCGCGCTATGTCGCCTTCGTCGAGGGTTTCGCCAAGACTCCGACCGAGCGGGTGCAAAAGGAAAAATTGTCGAAGCAAATCAACGGCGCCTGGGATCTCGAATCTTCGGGCTACAAGCTCAAGCGCTGAACCGAGGCGTCGGGGGCGCGGAGAATCAGGGCGCGGGTTTGGCCGGACCGTCGAGCACGGTATAGCCGCGCTCGGTCATGCAGGCGCGAATGCGCTTGGCCATCGGATCCTCGGCGGCGTTTGCGGCCTTGATGTCGCCATGGGCGGACGCGGCCGCCCCGCCTACAACCGCGCCGCCCGCCGCGCCGATGGCGGCTCCTGTGCCCGCGTCGCCCGCGATCGCGCCGCCCAGCGCGCCCAAGGCGGCACCCGCCACCACGCCGATCACGACGCCCATCGCGATGTCCACTTGGCGCGCGTTCTCGCGGCAGATCAGCAAATCGTAATCGTATTCCGCCTGCGTCTTGCCCGCCATGTCCACCTTGGGCCGGTATTGCGCGGTGGCGGTGCAAGCCGAAAGCAGCAGAGCAAGGCCCAGAGCGCCGGCGCGGCGAGAACTTCGTTTCATGAGGCGCTCCGAACGGGGTCGGTCGTCTCGCAAACGCGCAGCGCCGATTTCATGCCGCGCGCATGGTGTTGACGAGGCTCCGATAAAAACATGCAACACCGTTCTCCCATACCGGAGTCATGCGCGTGCCGATGCCTGCCGCGTCCCGGATCTGGTGGTTTTTGTGGACATAGATGGCGAATGGCACGTCCTGGGCGAAAACCTCCTTCCAGCTTACCACGCTCTCCTCGCGTGCCTGTGCAAGGGCCGGGTCGTGTGCGGAATCACCAGGATAATAGTGAACGAACGTAATGTTCGTGCGGTCGGGGCCGTCGGGCAGGAACAGTCCCATCAGGGCGTGATTGGGCCGAGTCTGGATGGCGCCCACCGGCAGGATGGTGACGAAATGGCTGCGCGGCTCGGGGGCGTCGGCTTTCAGAATTCGCGGGAAATTGTGATGATAGCCCATCGCCTTTCCGGATTCGCGCGTGTCGCCGTAGATGCGCGCGTTCGACGTCATGACGTACAGCCCATCGACGCACGCATTGGTATGGTTGTTCTGCCGCACGCCCTGGATGAGCTGGGGATGGGCGAAGGGAATATGGTATTCGTCGAGCACGGTCTCGACCGCGACCTTCCAATTGCCCTCGTACACGGTCGACCAGCTTTCTGCGCGTACGAGCGGCGAGAGGTCGTAATAGGGCTCGAGCAACCTGTCGAGCGGAGCGATATGTTCCTCGAAGGGCGGCGCCTTGCCGTCGATGTTCACGAACAGCATGTCGAGCCATTGGGCGACGTGCACCGGTTTCAAATCCGTGTCGCGCGCATCGAAGGCCGGGTCGCGATGGGCGCGTTCGCCGCCGATTTTGGGCGTGGCGATGAGCTTGCCCTCGAGGTCGTAGGTCCAGGAATGCCAGCCGCAGGCGAAATGCGCGCGGCCCTTGCACGGCTCGGTCACCACGCGCATCGCCCGATGCCGGCAGACATTGAGGAAGGCGCGGATTTTTCGGTCCGCGCCGCGCACGAACAGGATGGGCCAGCCGGCGATCTCGACGGGATGGGCGTCGCCCGGTTCGGGGATGTCGGAGGCGAATCCCACCGGGCACCAGATGCGCGGGAAATAGTCGCGCTGCTCGAGGGCGTAAAATTCGGCGCCGAACACCCGGCCGGGCAGGCCAAGGGCCTGGCCCACGGGGCGGTCGAGCGCCGCCAAATCCTCGGCGGAAAGAAAATCGGCGATGGTCGAAGCGCGCGCAGCGGTCATGGGGACATCCTGTTCAAGTGCGATCGTCCAGCAGGTTCACGACATTGCGCTGGAATTCGAGCACGTTCGATTCCCAGAACGGCGCCATGTGAGCCTCGATGCCGGCGCTATCGCGGCGCTGATAATTGTCGTGCACCGCGCGCACGAAATCGATGTCCTGTTCGAGCACAAGGCGCCACGCGGCCGTCGCCGCCTGGCGCGCCGCGGCCAAATCGGGATCGGTCGCGGCCGCGCCCTTGAAATAGGCGTTGAAGCGCAGAAGAGTGCGCGCCCCGCCATCGGGCAGCATGAGGCCGAGCAGAATGAAATTCTCGCGCGATTGAATGCCGCCGGTCGGAAAGACGTTCAGGAATAGCGTGCGAATCTTACCCGATACGTCCGGACTCAGGATGCGCGGCAGGCGCGGGTCTTGCAAATTGGCCGGATCGGCCTCTTGGGGCGCGGTGTATTCGCGCACGACGGAATTGGCATAGAAACAATCGGGCGCGAAATCGAGCGCGAACCCGCCGCGCTTGGCGCCCTTGTTCAACTGGGGATGGCCCCAGGGGATATGGTAATCCTCGATCGCGCCCTCGACCGAGACCTTCCAATTGCCGGGATAGTCGAGGGTGAACGACTCCGGCGCCTTGCGCAAATCCGAAAAATCGCAATTGGCCATCATTTCGTCGAGCGGCTTCATGTGTTTGGCGAGGGGCGGTGCCTTGCCGTCGATATTGACGAAAACGAGATCGTGCCATTCGCCCACGGCGACGGATTTGAGATCGAGGCCGCGGGTGTCGAACGCGCTGTCGCTCGATTTCGTCTCGCCGCCGATGCGCGGCGTTGCGATCAGGCGGCCCTCGAGATCGTAGGTCCAGGAATGCCACGGACAAGCGATGACGCCGAGCGCTTCGCACTTCTTGCCGATAAGCCGCATCGCCCGGTGGCGGCAGATATTGTGGAAGGCGCGCACACGGCGGTCTTGACCGCGCACGACCATGAGCGGCCAACCGGCGAGATCGACCGGCATGGCGTCGCCGGGCTCGGGGATGTCCGTGCCGAAAGCGACGGCGCACCAGGATTTTGGAAATAATTTTCCACGTTCGAGCTCGAAAAACTTCTCGCCATATGCCCGGCCCGGCAAGCCGATGGCCTCGCCCGTCGGGCGACGCAACGCCGCGAGTTCATCGGCGGAGAGAAATGCACCGAGCGTCACGTCGGTCACGAAGGCTGTCACGCTTGGATCTCCTGCGGGGCTTGTCGGGTGGCCATGTTCACGCGGGATAGACTTTGTCGAAATACTCGCAGACGCAAGTCCGATCCATGCGCCAGTCCTGGCCCCAGGATGCGCATTGGCGCTGGAAGTAACCGAGATGGCCGTCGTACCAGTATTTGAAGCTGCCATCGCCCTCGTTCTCGCGCGAGGAGAAGTCCTCGCCGATTTTCTCGAAGGGCAGGATATCGACGCGCACGACCTTGACGACGCAAAGGGGTTTGTTGGCGAGATCGACGACGACCCAATGATCGCCGACTTGGCGCCGGCGCACGCGGTTGACTTCGAAATCGAGATCGAGATGGCAGGTGCCGCGTTTGACGCCCTTGGCGGCAAGATCGCTGATGTAATCGACCTTCTCCGTGAACTGGGGCTCGGCGAAGGTGCAGGCGTGGTAATCGCTTTCGGGCAGGCCAAGGGCCAGGCGAGCCTTTTGCCAGAACGCTTCGACTTCGGGCGTTTTGCTGCCGATCATGTCTTGCTCCCGAGCTGGGGCGGATTCTCTACTGGGGATAGAGCTTGTCGAAATATTCGCACACGACGACGAGTTCGTCGGAAAACGGGCGGTTCCAGGACTCGAGCTGGCGGCGCCAATATTTCTCGTGTACCTCGCGCCAATGGCGCAAGGAAAGATCGCCCTCGCCCTCGCGCCGGGCGAAATCCTCGCCCACATCCTTGATCGCCATCATATCGATGCGCGAGACGCGCACCACGCAATGGGGCGCGTTCTTGCTGTCGGCCACCACCCAATAATCCCCGACCTTGCGCCGGGGCACGGCCATGATCTCGAACTCGATGTCGAGATGGCATGTCCCGCGTTTCTGCCCGCCGACGGCCAGCGGCACGAGAGCGTCGCCCATGACCGACCATGTTGGGTTCGAGAATGTCGAGACGTGATAACCGGATTCGGCGAGGCCGAGCGCCGCGCGCGCCCGACGCCAATAGGCATCGGTCTCGGGCGTCTTGGCGCCGATCATGGCGCCAGGCCGCGGCGATTGGCCGCGTGGCGCCGCATGGCGGCATCGAACCATGACGTCCGCTCGCGGTATTCGCACCTGGCAACCCGAAATCTCGCCTCGTCCATTGCCGCCTCCTGGCCCCCGCGCGCGCCCGGCTCGCGCGCCGTGGCGGGGGGGCGTAATGGGCGCGATCCTAGAGCACCTCGCGGCGTCCCGCCAATCGAGCCTTCCATGGCAGAGGGCCTCCCGGCTAGTCTCGCCGGCAGCTAGAAACCGGAGCGTTGCCATGCCGCAAGCCCTTCCCACCCATGCACGTGTGATCATCATCGGCGGCGGAGTCGCCGGCTGTTCGACCGCCTATCATTTGGCGAAGCTCGGCTGGTCGGACACGGTCTTGCTCGAGCGCGGCACGCTGACCTGCGGCACGAGCTGGCACGCGGCGGGTCTGGTGATGCAGTTGCGCACCACGGCGACGATGACCGATCTTTGCCGCTACGGCGCCGAGTTGTACGCGCGTCTCGAGGAAGAAACCGGCCAGGCGACCGGGTTCAAGCGCGTGGGCTCGCTGCCCGTCGCGCGTACCGCCGAGCGCTTTCACGAAATCAAGCGCATCGCCTCGCTCGGGCGCTATTTCGGTATCGCCGCCGAGATTCTCTCGCCCAACGAGGTACCAAAATACCACCCCATGGTCGATACCGCGCGCCTCGTCGGCGCGCTGTTCATCCCTGGCGACGGCCAGACCGATCCCGTGGGTACGACCATGGCCTTGGCCAAGGGCGCGCGAATGGGCGGGGTCAAGATTTTCGAGCGCACGCGCGTGCTCGACATCGAGGTCAGGGACGGCAAGGTCGCCGGCGTGACGACGGACAAGGGCCGGATCGGCTGCGAGGCGGTGGTGCTGTGCGGCGGCATCTGGTCGCGCGATCTGGCCGCGCGCGCCGGCGTGAACGTGCCGCTTTACGCCTCCGAGCACATGTACGTGACCACCCAACCCATTGCAGGCATGGCCTCGGGCTTGCCGGTCATCCGCGACACCGACGGCATCGTCTATATCAAGGAGGACGCGGGCAAGTTCGTGATCGGCTCGTTCGAGCCCGAGGGCAAACCGCTGGCGATGGACACGCTGCCGGACGATTTCGAATTCGGCGAGCTGCCCGAGGACTGGGAGCATTTCGAGCAGCCGATGGCGAACGCCATCGAGATGGTGCCGGCGCTGGAGCACGCGCAAATTCGTCATTTCATGAACGGCCCCGAAAGTTTCACCCCCGATAACCGGTTCATCCTGGGCGAGGCGCCGGAGGTGCGAAAATTTTACGTCGCCGCCGGCTTCAATTCGCAAGGCATCCTGGCCGGCGCCGGCGTCGGCAAGGCGATGGCGGAATGGGTGGTGTCGGACGAGCCGCAGACGGACCTGTCGGAACTCGACATCGCGCGCTTTGCACGTTTTCAGATCAACAAGAAGTATCTGCATACCCGCATCCGGGAATCCCTCGGCCTGTTGCACGCCATGCACTGGCCCCATCGCCAGATGGTTTCCGCGCGCCGCGTGCGGCGCACGGCGCTGCATGACCGCCTGGGCGCGCGCGGGGCGTGTTTTGGCGAGGCGGCGGGCTGGGAGCGCGCGAATTGGTACGGCGCGCCCGGGACGACGCCCGGTTACGAATATTCCTATGGCCGGCAGAATTGGTTTCCGCACGCCAAGGCCGAGCACATGGCGGTGCGCGAGAATGTCGGCGTGTTCGATCTGTCGTCCTTCGCCAAATACATCGTCGAGGGCCGGGACGCCGAGCGCGCGCTCAACCGCATCGCGGCGAACGACGTCGCGGTCGCGCCGGGGAAAATCGTTTATACCCCGCTGCTCAACGCGCGTGGTGGTATCGAGGCGGATTTGACCGTAACGCGCCTCGACGCGCGCCGCTTCATGGTGGTGACCGCCGCGGCCGATCAGGTCCGCGACCGGGCCTGGCTCGACCGCAAGATCGCCAAGGACGCCCATGTCTCGGTCGCGGATGTCACGTCCGCCTGGGGCGTGCTCTCGGTCATGGGGCCGAATGCGCGCGCGCTCCTGTCGCGCCTGATCGACGCGGATCTGTCGAACGCTTCCTTCCCGTTCGGTACAGCGCGGGAGGTCGAGTTCGGATTTGCGCGCGCCCTGGCGTTTCGCGTGAGCTATGTGGGCGAGCTCGGCTGGGAGATTTACCTGCCGACCGAGTTCATGGCCCAGGCGTTCGACGCGCTCGAACGCGAGGGCAAGGCGTTCGATTTGAAGCTTTGCGGCTATCACGCGCTCGATTCCTTGCGCATGGAGAAAGCCTACCGCCATTGGGGCCACGACGTGTCGCCCGGCGACAATCCGCTCGAGGCCGGGCTTGGCTTCGCGGTGTCGTTCAAGAAGCCGTGCGACTTCATCGGCCGCGCCGCGCTCGAACGCGCCCGCCAAGCGCCCTTGCAGCGCCGCATGGTGCAGATCGCGCTTGAGGCGCCCGAGCCCATGCTGTTTCACGCCGAACCCTTGCTGCGCGACGGCCGGATCGTCGGCCGCGTGACCTCGGGCGCGTACGGCCACGCGCTTGGCCGCGCGTTGGGCCTGGCCTATGTCGAGCGCGCGGAGGGCGTGGATGCGGCGTTTATCGAAAGCGGTTCGTACGAGGTCGAAATCGCCGCCGAGCGCTTCCCCGCGCGCGTTTCGCTGAAGCCCCTCTACGACTCCAAGGGCGAGCGCATACGGGCGTAGGGCAAGTTTCCAATGGCTGCCGCCGGACCGCACCGATCTTGCGCGGACCGTGCATCGCCTCGACGATTTCCGCGACCCTGCCGCGCCCCTTCGCCCTCCCATCCGCCAATCCCCACCCCCATTGCCTCGCGGGGGCGGGCGGGTGAACAATTCGCCCAGGCGGGCCCGGCTGGGGTCCGGTTCATGGGGGAGGCGGACGTGGCGAAAATCGGCAATGCGGGCGGGCGCGGCAAGGGCGATGCATCGGCTGCCATGGCGCGGGCCGTGCGCCGCACGCCCGTGGTCACGCTGTCGGATACCGAGGCGCGGGTCGACATGGCGGCCATGCGCGGCCATCGCCTGGCGCGGGTGCGCGCGCAATTGCGCAAGGCCAATGTCGGCGCGGCGGTCCTGCTCGACCCCATCAATATCCGCTACGCGACCGGCAGCCGGAACCATTCGGTCTTCGTCACGCATTTCCCCTCGCGCTATCTGTTCCTGCCCGCCGAGGGTCCGGTGATTCTGTTCGAGGGCAAGGATTACGTCCACGTCGCCGGCGGCCTCGAAACCATCAACGAGGTGCGCCCGCTGGTGCCGTTGAGTTTCTTCTTCAACGGCCAGCGCCACGACGAGCAGATTCGCAATTGGACCAAGCAAATCGCCGATCTCGCGAAAAAGCACGGCGGCGGTTCGCTTCGCCTCGCCATCGACAAGTGCGACGCGCCCATGGCGCTCGGTCTCGAGGCGCGCGGCGTCAAGACCGTCAGCGGTCAGTCTTTTCTCGAACGCGCCCGCGCGATCAAATCGCCCGAGGAAATCGAGTGCATGAACTATTCCATCGCGGTCGCCGAGGTCGGCATGGCGCGCATGAAGGCGGCCTTGGAGCCGGGGCTCACGGAAAACCAACTCTGGTCGGTGCTCTACGGCACGAACATCGAAATGGGCGGCGAATGGATCGACGCGCGCCTGCTTTCGGCGGGCGATAGGGCAAATCCCTGGCAGCAGGAAGCCTCCGACCGCCTCATCCGTGCCCAGGAACTGGTCGCCTTCGACACCGACATGGTCGGCCCGCTCGGCTATTGCGCCGATATCTCGCGCACCTATTTCTGCGGCCCCGGCAAACCGAGCCGCGCGCAGAAGGATCACTACAAGCTCGCCTACGAGGAAATCGGCCACAACATGGCGCTGGTGCGCGCGGGGTTGTCGTTCCGCGATTTCGTCAAGAAGTCGTTCCGCACGCCGAAGAAATATCACGCCACGCGCTATCCCTTCATCGCCCACGGCATCGGCATGTGCGACGAGTGGCCGGGCATCTATCCCTGGCAGGATTTCGACGCCTTCGGTTACGACGGCACGCTCGAGGAAAACATGACGCTGTGCATCGAGAGCTATGTCGGCGAGGAGGGCGGCGATATCGGCGTGAAACTCGAACGCCAGGTGCTGGTAACCAAGTCGGGCTGCGTGCCGCTCGACAAATTCCCGTTCGAGGACGAATTGCTGGCCTGATGGCCCCCCCCCAAGGAGCAACGCAAATAGCAACGCTCCCAAGGAGCAGTGCCCCCAAGGAGCAATGCCATGAAAATCGCATTTATCGGCGTGGGAAATATCGGCTTTCCCATGGCGCAGAACCTCGTCGCCGCGGGCCACGATTTGACCATCCATGACCTCGCGCGCGCCAAGGCCGAGCCCTTGCTGGCGAAGGGCGCGCGCTGGGCCGACAGCGCGGCCGAGGCCGCGCGCGGCGCCGAGATCGTCATGACTTCGCTCCCCGGACCGCCCCAGGTGCGCGCGGTGATGGAGGGCGGGCTCCTGGCCGCGATGGAGAGCGGCGCCATTTGGCTCGAAATGAGCACGACCGATATCGAACAATTGCGCCGTCTGGCGAACGAGGCTGGCTCGCGCGGGGTGGCGACGCTCGAATGTCCCGTGACCGGCGGGGTGCGCAACGCCTACAAGGGCAAGATCGCGATTTTCTGCGGCGGTGAGCGCGCGGCCTTCGAGCGCGCGCGTCCCGTGCTCGCGGGCACGAGCGAGAAGCAGTTCTATCTCGGCCCCCTCGGCGCCGCGATGACGGCCAAGCTGGTCACGAACATGCTGTGCTTCATTCACGAAATGGCGCTCGCCGAGGGCCTCATGATCGGCAAGCAGGCCGGGCTCGATCTCCGCGAATTCGTCGAGGCCATCCAATCGAGCTACGGCGCGAGCTTCGTTGCCGCCGCCGATAGCGCGAAGATCTTCGACGGCACCTACAATACGACCTTCGCCCTGTCTCACGCGCTCAAGGACATGCGCCTGACGACGGAACTCGGCGAGAAATCCGGCGTGCCGCTTGCCCTCGCGCGGTTCGTCCAAGGCCATATGGAGCGCGCCGAGGCGCGCTTTGGCGGCGCCGCCGATTGCCTCGCCGTCATACAAATGCTGGAGGCGGATTCGGGCATAGCCCTGCGGGCCTGACGCACCGAATCCGAGACGCGCGCCGCGATCGCGTGCGCCATCCCCGGTCCCGCGCCGTCGTCCATGGCGGACGCCGCCATTTCCCGAACCGATCGCTCTTTTCAAAACGAGGAATGGGGTTCCTTGAGAAACTCCGCTTCCTCGGCGGTCGTCGCCCGGCCGAGCGTTTCGTTGCGGTGCGGAAAGCGGCCAAAGCGCTCGACGATCTCCGCGTGGCGCCGGATGAAGAACAGCGTGCGCTCGAAACCGGGCGCGTCGGACATGCGCGGGGCGAGGGCGAGCGAACGGCGCTGCACGGCCATGTCCTCGGCGTGCTCGAAGGGCGTGAAGAAGAATATGCGCGCCGCGTGATGAATCCGTTGGTCGAAATCGAGCGCGATCGCGCGTTCGGCATGGCCGAGCGCCAGGGTATCGGTCGCGTACATGCGCGCGGTGCCGCGAAAGGCGTTGCGCGGAAACTGGTCGAGCAGAATGAGCAGCGCGAGCGCACGGTGCGGGGTGTTCGCGAGGGCGTCGTAGCCGCCCGCGGCGGCGCGTTCGTGATCGGCGAGGAAAAGTCGCGTGAGCTCGGCGTCGAAAACGGGCGTCGATTTGAACCAGATGGGGCGAGCTTGGTATGCGCCGGCGCCGTCGGGCGGTCCGAACCAGAAATCGAGCACTTCCTGAAGCCGTGCCCCGTCGGAACGTGTCATGGTCAACGCGGCTTTCGCGGCGCGCGCGCCGTGCCGGGCCGGCCCGCCTTGGCCTTGGGCCGCGCCGTCTTGGCCTTGGGCGGCGCCGTCTTGGCCTTGGGCCGCGCCGTCTTGGCCAGCATCACGGGTTTTCCCGAGCCGTGGAGTTCCGGGATGCGGCCCTGATAATAGGGCAGACGGTCGATGCGCGGCGTCCATTGCTTGGTTTCGACGACGTGGCGCACATGGGCGGCGATTTCCTCCATGCGCGCGAACCACACTCCGCCTTTTTCCCGCATGTGCAGGACGAGCTTGTGCATCTCGTGGGCGCGCGCGAGGCGGCCCGAAACCAGCGGGTGCCAGACGCATACCCACATGCCGCCGTACTCCCATGCCGCGTCGAACTCGGCCCGGTAAACCTCGTGCGCGCGCGCCGGCGCCGAAATCGGCATGAGATAGTTGAAATCGCGCCAGTTCATATAGTGCGGCCAGTCGTCGAGGCCGTGCGCGGTTGGAATCTCGACCAGCGTGCGCCGGCCGTCATAGGTCAAAAAATACGGATTGTCGTCGCCCATCAGCGAGGAGTCGTATGCGATTCCGGCTTCGAGCAGCAGCGGAAATGTCCGGCGCGACACGCCCCATGACGGCGCCCGGTAGCCGCGCGGTTTCTTGCCCGTGACGCGGCGAATGATCTCGACCGAACGCAGGATCGCGTCTTCCTCCTCGGCCGGCGACAGGGCCACGGGATTGTGGTGCAGATAGCCGTGATGGGCGATCTCGCCGTTCGATTCGAGCATGGCCTCGACGGCCGCGGGATAGCGCTCGATGACCCAGCCCGGCACGAACCAGGTCACGGGCACGTCGTGGCGCTTGAAGACGTCGATCAGTCGCGGCACGCCGACTTGCGGGCCGAAGCGGGCGATGGCGAGCGAGTGCAGGCGGTTGTCCGCGTCCTCGGGGTAAGACAGATGGACGAAGCTGTCGGCATCGACGTCGAAGCTGAATGCGACCGCGCAGCGCGCGCCGTTCGGCCAGGGAATGGGATTGCGGATCATGGCTTAACCCCCCGAGGCGTTGTGCCCGCCATGATAGGGCGCGCGCCCAAGTCGCCCAAGGCTTATCGCGCGCGCGGCGCCAGGGCAAAAATCGCGAGGCCGACGGTGATCGAGGCGAGCGAGCCCGCGATGACGCCGAGGCGCACGGACGCGGTATATGCGTCATCCTCGAAGGCCAGGTTGCCGATGAACAGGCTCATCGTGAACCCGACGCCGCAAACGGCCGCGAGTCCGTATAGGTGCAGCCAGTTCGCGTCGTTCGGCCTGCGCGAAAGCCCGAGACCGATGGCGAGCGCGAGCGCGCCGAAGACGCCGATCTGCTTGCCCGCGAACAGGCCCGCAGCAATGCCGAGAGTCACCGGATCGAACAGGCTGTCAAGAGACAGATTCGCGAAGGACACGCCGGCATTGACGAAGCCGAACAGCGGCAGGATCGCGAAGGCGACCCAGGGGTGAAGCGCGCGCTCCATCTGGTGCAAGGGACCGGGGCTCTTGCCGCCGGCGGTCTTGAGCGGAATGAAGAGCGCCAGAACGACGCCCGCGAGCGTGGCATGCACGCCGGACTTGAGCACGGCCAGCCAGAGCGCGGCGCCGATGAGGACATAAGGCGTCTTCGCCGCGACGCCGCGCGCATTCAGAATGCCGAGCGCCGTGATCGCGGCTGCGGCGGCCAACAGGGCTTCCCGGGACAGATCGCCGGTGTAGAACGCCGCGATGATGGCGATCGCGACCAAATCGTCGAAGATCGCGATGGCGGTCAGCAAAATCTTGATCGATGGCGGCACGCTTCGCGCCAAAAGGCCAATCACGCCCAGCGCAAACGCGATATCGGTGGCGGCTGGAATGGCCCAGCCATTCGCGCGCTCGGGATTGTCGAGATTGAAGGAAAGATAGATCGCCGCCGGAACCGCCATGCCGCCTACCGCACCGAGCAGGGGCAGAAGCGCCTGGCGCATGCTCGACAACTCGCCCTCGACGAGTTCGCGCTTGATCTCAAGTCCCACCAGCAGAAAGAACACGGCCATCAGCAGGTCGTTGACCCATACGAGCAGGGACTTCGCGACGCCGAGCGGGCCAAGGCGCAGCGAGAACCGCAGATCGAGAAACGCCTCGTAATGGGGCGCCAGCGCCGTATTGGCGGCAATGAGGGCAAGCGCCGCGGCGCCGAACAGGACGATGCCGCCCGCGGCCTCCCATTTCAGGAAACCGTGCAGCGCCGAGGAAATCATCGGCCCGCGTGTCGTCATGCCGCGATGGGCGGCAAGCGCCCGGTCCAGGGGCGCGCGTGTTCGAGCTGGGCCGCGAGGCGGAACAGAGTGGCTTCCTCGCCAAGGCGCGCCATGAAATGCGCGCCGATGGGCAGACCGTGCGCGTTCCAATGCAGCGGCACCGACATGGCGGGCAATCCCGCTATATTGGCGAGCGGCGTGAACGGCACGAATTCGGCCGAACGCGCGAGGACGCGCTCGGCCAAATCGGCGCTTTCCGCCAAATGCCCGAAATGGCCGAGCGGCGGCGGCGGATGGCCGAGCGTCGGGGTGAGCCAAAGATCGACGCCCGCCATGAAGCGGTCGAGCTTGCGCGACAGATTGGCGAGGGTTTCACGCACGCGCGTGTGCGCGACTGCGTCCATGCGCCGTCCCTGTTCCCACAGCGCGCGCGTGAAGGGCTCGATGGCGGCCAGGGTCCGCTCGCGGCCGCGCGTGTCGCACACGACATCGACCGTGGTCGCGCACGACACCGCCCACAAATCGACGAAGGCGCGATAAAACTTCTCGCCGTCGAGCGCGGGCGCGCCTTCGAAAACCTCGTGGCCGAGCGTTTCGCACAGCCGTGCCGCGTCCTCGACCGCCGCCGCGCAATCGGAGTGGATGGGCGTGCCCGCCGGCGCGCGCGCGGTCCACGCGATGCGCAGGCGCCCTGCGGGTGCGCCGACCTCGAGCGCGAAGGGTCGGGTGGGCGCCGGGCACCAAAAGGCCTCGCCGCCCATGGCGCCGGACGTGGCGTCGAGCAAGGCCGCGCTGTCGCGCACCGAGATCGTCACCGCGTGCTCGGCGACGATGCCGAACAGATCGTTGCGGTCGGGGCCGAGTGGCACGCGGCCGCGCGAGGGCTTGAGGCCGAACAGGCCGCAGCACGAAGCGGGGATGCGGATGGAGCCGCCGCCATCGTTTGCGTGCGCGAAGGGCACAAGGCGTGCCGCGACCGCCGCCGCCGACCCGCCGGAGGAGCCGCCGGGGCTGAGCGCGGGATTCCAGGGATTGCGCGTCGGGCCGAAAAGGCGAGGCTCGGTCGTGGGCAACAGGCCGAATTCGGGCGTGTTCGTCTTGCCGATGAGAACGAGGCCCGCGCGCCGCATGCGGGCGACGAGCTCGCTGTCGCGCTCGTCGATATTGTCGGCCAGCGCCGCCGATCCGGCCGTGGCGGGCGCGCCGGCCACGCGTGCGAGCACGTCCTTCACCAGATAGGGCACGCCCTGGAACGGTCCCATGGTGGGCGCGCGCGGATTGCCCTGCGCCCGGTCGTAAAACTTGGCGATGACGGCGTTGAGCGTGGGATTGACGCGTTCGATGCGCGCGATGGCCGCTGCGATCAATTCGGCCGGGGTGGCTTCGCCCCGGCGGACCAGGGCGGCCTGGGCGGTCGCATCGAGGCGTGCGAGTTCGGTCACGTCATCCTCGCGTTCCAGGCGGCACCGGGAGGGCTTTGCCAGGCGTGCCCGGAGTTCGCCATAGTGGGCCAATCGGCTTAATGTGCCGGGCCATGGGCCGCAAGGCCCGCATGGTCACGGGCCGCAAGGCCCGGTTGACCATGGGCCGCGAGGCCTGATTGGCATGGGAGTTTCCGGATGATCGCCAAGCTCGGTCGCAAAGTCATCTTTCCCGAGGTGAAGCTACCCGATGTGGCGGAACTCGTGGCACTCGGCCGCGCCAAGGCCAAGGAAATTCCGCTCGGCCGCTCACCCTTCCTCGAAACCCACGGCGTCGCTTGCGAGGCGGATTACAAACGCCGGCGCTCCGCCGACGGCAAGGTGATGATCCACGCCCAGATCGGCTTTCGCGAACCGGCCAAGAGCCAACGCGCCTGGCACGAGGTGTGGGACGCGATGGAGAAGGGCGGTTACCGCCTCGACCGCTACGGCATCTGCCTCGATTGGTCGATGGGCTATCCGACCAGCCATCGCAAGAACATGCCCCAGGGCACGGGCCTCGTGATGGGCGGGATCGAGGATTGGATCGCCCTGACCCACGGCGCGCCCGTGGCGCCGCATTACGGCGATTTCGTCATCGGCACGCCGGCGGGCTTCGAGAACACGGTGTGCGCGGTCGCCTCGGGCGCCACGTCCATCGGCAATCTCGGCCAGTATTTCACCTTCCGCCAGCCGCATTGGGACGACGACGTTTTCACGACGGCCGAGGCGATAAAGGCCATCGCCTACACCGCCGCCCAGCCCGCAGAAATCCTCGTCCATTCCAATCTCGACGACGGCTTTGCCGCGTTGTTCACCGATCTTGCTTGCTCGCTCGGCGCCATCCTGATCGAGCAGCACATCGTGGACAATTTGCTCGGCGGCCACGTCTCGCATTGCTTCGGCAATACATTTTCGCGGCCCTATACGCGCCTCGCCTTTCAGCGCGCGGCGCACAAGGTCATGACCGCGCCCGGCACCATGGTTTACGGCGCGACCACGATGTACGGCCCCAATATCGCCGAGAACTACGCAGCACTCGCCAATTATCTGCGCCTCGACGCCTATGGCCAGAAGACCCGGCCCACGGGCCACGCGATCAACGCCGTGCCCGTGACCGAGGCTTACCGTATTCCCGATATCGACGAGGTCATCGACGTCAATCTGTTCGCGGCCAAGCTCGTCAGTCTCGAGGAGCCGCTGTGGTCGCTGTACGACGATTCGGAAATCGAACCCGTCGCGGAGAAAATCGTCGAGGGCGGCCGCCAGTTCAAAGCCAATGTCCTCGCGGGCTTCGAGGAGGCGGGCATCGACACGGGCAATCCCTTCGAGATGTTTCTGGCCATCCGCCGGGTCGGCTCGAAGCGTCTCGAGGAGCTGTACGGACCCGGCCGCGAGACGCCGGGACGACTTCGCGGACGCACGCCCATCGTGCGCTCGACCTCGATCGAGCAGGTCGAGGAATCGGGTGAGGGTTTTCTTGCGCGCATGGCGCCGGCGGCGCGCGAACGCGTGCGCAAGGCCAAGCTCAAGGCCTGCGTGGCGACGACCGACGTGCACGAGTACGGCAAGATCCTGGTCGAAACCGTGCTCAAGGGGCTGGACGTCGAAATCCTCGACGGCGGCACCTCGACCGATCCCAACGATCTTGCGCGCGTGGCGCGCGCGGTCGGTGCCGATCTGATCGCGCTGTCGTCCTATAACGGCGTGGCGCTCGGCTTCGTGACCGAGCTCAAGGCGGAAATGAAGAAACTCGGCTACGACTTGCCGGTCTTCGTCGGCGGCAAGCTCAACCGCGTGCCCGACGGCTCGAACACGAGCTTGCCGGTGGACGTGAGCAAGGAAATCGAGGCGACCGGCGCGACCGTCTGCCCGGATGTCTCCGTGATGCTCGATCGTCTGGCGCAAATGAGCCGCGACAGCGCGGCGTGAGTGAGAGAATCGGCATTCTCGGCGTTGGCCATTTCGGCGGCTATTTGGTCGAGGGCTTGAGCCGGGGCGCGCGGTCGGTGCCCCTCGTATTGTCGCCGCGCAATGCGGGCCGCGCGGCCGCGCTCGCCGCGCGCCATGGCTGCGCGGTTGCGGCGAGCAATCAGGACGCGGTCGATCGCGCCGATGTCATGCTGCTTGCGACGCGTCCCGACGATGCCGCCGTGATCGTTGCGAGTCTGCGCTGGCGCAAGGATCAGGTGTTGGTCAGCTTTTGCGGCGGCGTGTCGCGCGCGGCCTTTTCGGCGGCGCCCGCGACCGTGGTGCGCGCGATGGCGTCCGCCGCCGTCGCCGCGGGGGAAAGCACGGTCGTCGTCTGGCCCGAGGATGCCCGCGTTCGCTCCGTGCTCGAACGATTGGGGCCGGTTCTGGCCATGGCGGACGAGGAAACCCTTGAATCCGGCACGGTCATGTACGGCTATTACGCCATGTTGTTCGGCGTGATGGCCGAGGGTGAAAGCTGGGCGGAAAAGCACGGCATCGCGCCCGACGCCGCGCGCGAGATCGTCGGCCTTGCCTTTCGCGGCGCGGGACTCATGCGCTTGCGCGACAAGGACCTATCGACCGAGGACATTTTGCGCTCGCTCGCAACGCCCGGCGGCCTGACAGAGCGCGGCCTCGCCGTGCTCGAGAAAGATGGCGCGCTCAAATCCTGGGGGCGGGCGCTCGATGCCGTGTTGCGCCGGATCAAATCGCCCAAGCGGCCTTGAGGCCTTCGAGCACGGCCTCCTCGGCCGTGCGCGGGGAAAGCGCGTCGCCGATGACGACGACCTTGCCGCCCCAACCTTCGAGCTCGGCTTCGAGCGCGTTCTCGGAGGCGCGCGCGAGATTGGCGACAAGCGTGTCCATATTTTCGCAAATCACGCCGTCGCCGTTCGTGGTGTGCTGGAAATAGGCGCTGTTGCCGTCCGCGCCGACCAGGCGGACGAGGGGCACGATCTCGACCCCCAGGCGCTGGAGGACGCCGAGCCAGGGATCGCGCACGTACATGGGGATCATCTGGCCGGGCATGTAGCCGTTGACGCACAAGCGCACGCGCCGGCCGTCGCGCGCCAGCATCTCGGCCAAGCCCAGCCCTACCCAATCGCAGCGCCAATCGGCGATCACGACCGAGCCGCCGACATTGGCTTCGCCCCGTATGACCTGCCAGGCATCGACGACATGCGCGCCTTCGGTGCCGCCCTCGAGCCCCAAGGGCCGTGCCCGGGCGCCCGTCGCCAGAATCGCGATGTCCGGCGCCTCGCGCCGGATGCGCGCGCCGTCGATGGCGGCGCCGGTTTGGACACGTACGCCCGCGCGCAGGGCCTCGCCGATGAGATTTTCCGCGAGACCGCCGAATTCCATCCTGCCCGGCAATTTCTCCGCGAGACGCACCTGGCCGCCCAGGCGCGACTCGCGCTCGTACAGAACGACCTCGTGTCCGCGCCGGGCGGCGACGGAGGCGGCCTTGAGGCCGGCGGGTCCGCCGCCGGCGACGAGCACCTTCTTGCGCGACGCGGCGTGGACGAGCGTGCCGTATTTGATCTCGCGCCCCGATTCCGGGAATTGGATGCAGGAAATCGAAACGCTGTTGTGGATATGGCCGATACACGCCTGGTCGCAGGCGATGCAGACACGGATTTCATCCACCTTGCCCGCGCGCGCCTTGTTCGCAAGCTCAGGGTCGGAAATCATGCCGCGCGTCATCGCCACCATGTCCGCCATGCCGGAGGCGAGGATGCGCTCGGCGATGGCGGGATGGTTCACGCGCCCAGCGGTAAACACGGGTTTGCCCACCCGCGCCTTGATGCCTGAGGCGAGCGGCGCCGCGTAGCCCGGCTCGAAACTCATGGGCGGCACGCTGTGCACCGAGCTTCCGAGCGTGGTGACCGAGCCGACGGTCACGTTGAAATAATCGAAATGGGGCGCAAGACGCGCGCAGATTTCGGCGGTTTCTCCCGCCGACAAGCCGTCGGGGGTGTCGCGTTCGCTGCCCGAGATGCGCAAGCCCAAGATGCGCTCGCCCAGTCGCGCGCGCGCCGCGGCGGCGATTTCGACGAGGAAGCGGATGCGATTCTCCATGCTCCCGCCGTACTCGTCGGTGCGAACATTGATGCGTGGATTGAGGAATTGCGCCGGCAGATAGCCGTGGCTGGCCACGATCTCGACGCCGTCGAGCCCCGCCTCCGCCAGACGGCCCGCCGCGCGCCCGTAACATGCGACGATTTCCGCCACGAGGTCGCGGCCCATGGGGCGGGGGATCAGGTGAAATCGTTCGTTCGGCGTGTCGGATGCGGACAGCGCCGCCGGGGTCGTGCCGTCGAGCCCGACCATGACCTCGCGTCCGGCGTGGAACAATTGGCCGAACATGCGGCAATCGTGCGACCGGACCGCATCGGCGAGCCGGCGATAGCCGGGGACGCAATCGTCGGTGTCTGCGCGCAACGTGGTCGAATGGTACAGCGCGCTTTCGTGTACCGCGGCCACTTCGACGACGATGAGGGCGGCTCCGCCCTCGGCGCGCGCGCGGTGATAGGCGACGAGTGCGTCGTTGACCCGGCCGTGGGTGAGCGAGGTGTCGTGCCCGCTCGAGAACATGCGGTGCTTCAGCGCCAGATGCCGGATCGCGAAGGGCGAGAACAAGTTGGGAAAGCGCGCGTCCATCGCGATCAGAGGGTCCAAACGGCCTTCAATCCCTCGAGAACCGCTTCCTCGGCCGTGCGCGGGGAAAGCGCGTCGCCGATCGCCTCGCACGTCACGCCGCAAGCGCGCAATTCGTCCTCGAGCGCCGTGTCGCTTTGCCGGGCCATGTTGACGACCAGGCTGTCGCAATCCTCGAGAACGACAGCTTCGCCGCTCATGACGTGTTCGAAATAAGCGCTGTCGCCGTCCGCGCCGACCAGCCGCGCCATGGGAAATATCTCGACCCCAAGCTTGTGCAGCGCGCCAAGCCAAGGATCGCGCACATATTGCTGGATGGTCTCGCCGGCCATGTAGCCGTGGACGCACAGGCGCACCCGCCGGCCCTCGCGCGCCAGCATCTCCGCGATGCCGAGCCCGACCCAGTCCGAGCGCCAATCGGCGATGACGATCGAGCCGCCGAGATTGGCCTGGCCCTCGATGACCTGCCAGGCATCGACGACGTGTGCGCCCTCCGTGCCGCCCTCGACTTCGAGGGCGCGCGTGCGCGCGCCGGTGGCGACGATCACGAGATCGGGCGCTTCCGTGCGCACAAGGGCGAGATCGACCGTGCGGCCGAGATGGATGCGCGCGCCGGCGCATGTTGCTTCGTGCGCGAGGTTTTCAGCGATGCCGCCAAATTCCATGCGCCCGGGAAGTTTCTCCGCGAGGCGAACTTGGCCGCCGAGGCGCGCGGCACGTTCGTACAGCACGACCTCGTGGCCGCGCGCGGCGGCGACGGATGCAGCCTTTAGCCCGCCCGGTCCGCCGCCGGCGACGAGCACCTTCTTGCGCGCCGCGGCGCGAACGAGCGTGCCGTATTCGAGCTCGCGCCCCGATTCCGGGAATTGGATGCACGACACGGGAAAGCCGTTTTGGTTGTGACCGATGCAAGCCTGATTGCAGGCGATGCAGGTCCGGATGTCCTCGATCCGCCCCGCGCGTGCCTTGTTCGGCAATTCGGGATCGGCCAGCAGGCCGCGCGTCATGGCGCAAAGATCGACCTTGCCCTCGGCCAAGAGGCGCTCGGCGATGTCGGGGCGATTGACGCGGCCCGACATGAACACGGGTTTTTGCGTCCTGGCGCGCACCGCGCCGGCGAGCGGGGCGACATAGCCAGCCTCCAGCGACATGGGCGGAACGGAATGCGGGGCGCTGCGCAAGGTCGAGACCGAACCGGTGGTCACGTTGAGGTAATCGAAGTGCGGCGCCAGATATTCGATGATGGCGTGACTTTCGGTCTCGTCCATGCCCTCGGGCACGCCGGGCTCCGACGCCGAGTAACGCAGGCCGAGCAAAGGCCGTTCGCCGATGCGCGCGCGCACGGCCTTGGCGATCTCGACGAGAAAGCGCGCGCGGTTCTCCGGCGAGCCGCCATAGCGGTCCGTGCGCCGGTTGATGCGTGGATTGAGGAACTGGGACAGCAAATAGCCGTGGCTGGCCAGAAGCTCGCAGCCGTCGAGCCCCGCCTCGATCATGCGCGCGGCAGCGGTCGCGTGGCATTCGGTCAACTCGTCGATGAAATCCTGGCTCATGACGCGCGGAATCACGCGAAAACGCTCGTTCGGCAGATCGCTCGCCGAATAGGCGAGGGGCAGCGAGCCGTCGCGCGACGTCCGCATCTCGCGCCCCGCGTGGAACAGTTGGCCGATCAAGCGGCAATCATGGCCGCGCAGCGTGTCGGCCAGGCGCTTGAAGCCGGGGATGCAGTCATCCGTGTCCGCGCGCAGCGTGCGCCCGACATAATAAGACGTATCGTGCACGCCCACCGCCTCGGTGACGATGAGCGCGGCGCCGCCGCGCGCGCGGGCTTCGTGATAGGCGATGAGCGCGTCCGTCACCACCTTGTCGCCGAGACGCGTGCCGTGGCCGGTCGAGAAGATGCGGTTCTTGAACGTGACGTGGCGGATGGAGAAGGGCGAAAACAGCAAGGGAAAGCGCATGGGGGCCTCTCTGGGTGAAAGCATAGTCCTCCGCGCGTGAATCTTGCTAGGGCGGCTGGGTTCGAGCGGCGATAGCCCGACGCGGAGCGCGCGCGTCCATCGCCACAACGCGGTTGCGCGGGGCGTCAACGGTTGCGCCGTGGCGTCCGGTTGGCTAGGACGGAGGCTGAAATGGTGGCGGAGTGCGCAGCATGGCCAAAGCGGTGAGACTCGGACTGCTCTATCCCGAGGGCGGCGGCGAGTACGAGTACTACCAATTCGCCGAGGCGCTGGATTGGCGCGTGCAGCCCCTTGTCTTGGCGGCGCACCTCGCGGGCGGGGACGAAAACCATCAACCCGCGGCCTTGCGCGAGACAGGCTCGCTGAGGCGCTTGGAATTTTCGGCGCGCCGTCTTGCGCACCTCAAGCCGGATGCGGCGCTCTGGGCGTGCACGAGCGGCAGTTTCATCGTCGGCCGCAAGGGCGCCGAAGCGCAAATCGCCGCCATCGCCGCGATTTGCGATTGCCCCT
>CAMAPP010000018.1 GCA_945860095.1 Rhizobium sp. Q54
TGTACGTCAACATCATGTGGATGCTGGTCGATTTCACCGAGGAAAACGGCGCGACGCGTCTGGTGCCCGGCAGCCATCTTTCAGGCCTGGATGCCGACCCCGCGACGCCCCATCCCGTGCCGACCATCGCCGCCGAAGCACCGGCGGGCACGGCTTTGGCGTGGGACGGCCGGACCTGGCACGCGGCCGGCATAAACCGCGCGCGCGCCCCGCGCTACGGCGTGCAAACCTCGTTCTGCGGGCCGCAGTTCCGCCAGATGGAGAATTATACCCTCGGCACCAGGCCCGAGGTGCTTGCCGAGCTCACGCCCGAGGAAAAGGCCTTGCTCGGCTTTCGCATCTGGTCGGGTTACGGCAACACGGGCGACGCGGGCGCCGAATATGCCGAGCCCGGCACGCGCGCCTTGGGCGAGCTCGGCGGCTAGCCGCGCGCTCAGCGCGATTTCAGGATATCGCGGATTTCGGTCAGCAGGCGTTCCTCGGCCGAAGGTTCGGGCGGCGAAGGCGGCGGGGGCGGCGCCTCGTTCCGACCGCGATGGAGCTTGTTCACGCCCTTGACCAGCAGGAACACGGCGAGCGAAACGATGAGAAACTTGATCACCGCGTTCGCAAACAGGCCGTAGGCGAGCACGGGGTGCCCCGCCTTCTTCGCGGCCTCGATGGTCGTCACCGGCTCGCCGGAGAGGTTGAGGAAGAAATTCGAGAAATCGATCCCGCCGAGAACGAGACCGATGGGCGGCATGATCACGTCCTCGACCAGCGAGGTCACGATCGCGGTGAAGGCCGCGCCAATGATGATCCCGACGGCGAGATCGACGACATTGCCGCGCAGGATGAAGGCTTTGAATTCTTGAAGCATGACATGCTCCGATGACGCGGTGGCGGGCGGAGGCTAGCAAACCGGGCTGCGCCGGGCCAGAACGGTGCGCCACTTAAATCCCCTTGGCGCGCGGTCAAGTCGGAGGCTACGCGGATTCTCTCGCACGCGGCGCGGCGCGCGACGGCAGCGGCAAAAACACCGAATCGTCCGATGCCGGTGCTCTCGGTTCGGATCGTCGTTCCTTCATGACCCCATTCACTCGCGTTAGGCGCGGTAGGGCGCGGTCGGATCGAATGGCCGGAGGTCCGGCGAGATAACGGATCGCGCCGCGCGCGGCCGATGCCGCGCCAAACATGAAGCGCGCAGAACGCGCGAATGGATTGGTGCCCCTGGCCGGAGTCGAACCAGCATGCCCTTGCGGGCAACGGATTTTGAGTCCGCCGCGTCTGCCATTCCGCCACAGGGGCCCCGAGGCGCGCGGCCGGCGTATCGCATCCGGCCGAATTCGAAACGGCGCGGCGGATCATAGCGAACACCCCCCCCAGGTCAACGCGGCCGGCGCGTCGCATCCGGCCGAACTCGAAACGGCGCGGCGGATCATGGCGAACGCCCCCCGGCTCAACGCGGCGAGGCCGGCGCCCGGCCGGTACCTCGAAGGGCGCAACCGCCCCCGCTCCGGTTCACGTTCCGGCGCGCGCGGGGCAGCGCCGCCGCCGATTCCCCCGGAACCCTTCGGCCGGACCGCGGACTAAACGCATCTTGATTCCATCGAATCGGCGGGTCATATCCCGCACGGGCCGACCAAGACGGTCGGCAATCCGCCCCCAAGGAGCGCCATGAATTTTCCCGCCCAGCTTCTCGACGGCTACCGTGCCTTTCGCAAGACCCGGCTGACCGTGGAACAAGACCGATTCCGGGATTTGGCCGAGACCGGGCAGCGCCCGGAAGTCATGGTCATCGGCTGCTGCGACTCGCGCGTGTCGCCGGAGGTCATCTTCGACACCCGTCCGGGCGAATTGTTCGTCGTGCGCAATGTCGCCAATCTCGTGCCGCCCTTTTCCCGGACGGGGCTGGTGCACGGCGTGTCGGCGGCGCTCGAATTCGGCGTTCAGGCGCTCAAGGTCAAGCACATCGTCGTGCTGGGACACGCGCGTTGCGGCGGCATCCGCGCCTATGCGGGACAGGACGCGCCGCTCTCGCCCGGCGATTTCATCGGCAAGTGGATGTCCTTGATCCAACCGGCCGCGGACGCGGTGGGGCCGCAAGGCGACCGGTCGCTCGACGACTATCTGGCGCGGCTCGAACGGGAGTCGGTGGCAAAAACGCTCGACAATCTCGCGACCTTTCCCTGGATCGGCGATCGCGTGGCGCGCCGAAGCCTGCAGCTCCACGGCGCCTATTTCGATGTCGCGACCGGTTCGCTGTCGGTGCGCAACAAGGAATCTGGAATTTTCGCCTCGATCGCCCGCGACTGACTCCGGCGCCCGCGACTGACTCCGGCGATCGGCCCGGCAATCGGCCCGGCGACCGGCCCCGATTGGCGCGGCGAGTTTTCAGCGGCCCACGGCGCCCGGATTTAAGCCCGCGCCCCTAGCCGCCCGCCTCGCCCAGGCGAAAGCGATAGACGCGCACGCCGAAAGGCTCGAAGCGTTCGGTCCAGAAATTCCCGTCCGGAGCAGGCGCCGCGCGCGCCTCGAAAAGACGCGCAAGATCGCGCACCGGCGCGCCGAAATCGAAGCGCGCCTCGACCGAGCGCCGGTCGAGATTGACCGCGAGCAGGACGAAGGCGCCGTCGATTTCCTTGAGCAGCGCGCGCACCGGCGTCTGCGTGCGGGGCACGGCCGCGGTCCACGGATAACCCGTGTCGCGCACCGCGACGGCGTAATCGCGCGCCGAGGTGGCGGAGAGAATGGCGGGGCCGAGGCGCGCGAGCTCGCCATTGAGCGCCACCACGTCCGCCCACAGGCGGCGAGAGGATTGGCGCTGGGTTTCATCCGCCACCAGCGGCGGGTGGGCGATTCCGGGCGGGCGTTCGACGATGGCGTAATCGCGCGCGGGCTCGGGCGAGATGCCGAGGACGCGGCCGTTGCGCGATACATGACTGTCGGCGGAAAACCAGATTATGCCGGTCGCGCCGTGCACCAGCGCGGCGTAAACCATCGCCCGCACCTCGCGCGCATCGGGCATGTACCAGTCGAGGATCGGGCTTTCGAAGGCCTGGGCCACGTACCACATGGGCCGGCCGGCCATGGCTTTGCCCGCGAGGGTCACGATCTCGGGCACGCCGCGCGGGCCCGATAGCGTGTCGACCGGCGGGCGCATGAAGGGATATTTCCACACGACACCCACATCGCCCGCGCGCTTCCAGGCTAGCCAGGATTCGCGCCGGCCGTCGGTGATCGCGGGCGCATCGACCGCAAAAACCGGCCGGAGCGCATCGCGACCACGAATGCGCGCGCGCTGACGCGCAAATTCCGCCAGACGGTTGGGCGTCCACTCATCGGGTTCGACGAGCGAGGGGTCGTGATCGACATCGTAGCCGAGGACCCGCGCGTGAGCCGCCGTCACCGCCAGTTGCGCGTCATCGGGATGGTGCCAGACGATCTGTAGCCCCGCGGCCTCGGCCGAATCCAGAACCTCGGAGAGCTCCTGATTCACCCAGGCGAAGCCGGTATTGAAGCCCGATGCGGCGAACAGCTTGAAATCGCCCCGATGATCCCGGCCATGGCGGATGCCGGCGAGGACATTGTAGATGCCGATGGGAAAGAACGAGCGCGCGGCATCGTAAGCCGCCAAGGGCGCGCCCTGGGCCGTCGTGTGCGGCGCATGGCCGCGATTTACCTTCTGCGCGGCCTCTGGCGTCGCGCGCCATTCCCCGCCCGCGCACCCCCCGGCGAGCGCGGCGAGCACGGCGAGAGCCGCCGCCCGCGCCAACGCCGCCGCACATGAAGCCCCGAATGCGCGCCCCGCCATGGCGACCGTTATAGCGTCCGGCCGCCATGGCGTCAGGCCGCGCCGTTCTCCGCTCCCGCTCCGGTCCCCGGTCCCGTCGATTCCCAAGTACGCGCCATTTTTGCCCGCGCGCGGCGGTGCCCCGCGCCTACGCTTGCCCATGCCGGGCGCGGTGCGCTCTACTATCGCCAAATCGGCCGGGCATGATCGGGGCCGGGTGTGATCGGGGAGAAAAACATGGCCGAGTTCGTGCGCTACAAGATGTTCATCGGCGGAAAATGGACCGACGCCGCGGACGGCGAGGTGTTCGAGTCCTTCAATCCCTTCACCGGCAAGCCCTGGGCGCTCATTCCGCGCGGCAAGGCCGAGGACGCCAACCGCGCCGCCGAGGCCGCGCACACGGCCTTCACCACCGGCGATTGGCCCAAGCTCAAGGCCTTCCAGCGCGGCGCTCTGTTGCGCAAGCTCGCCGATCTCATCGCGCGCGACGCCGAGCGCATCGCGCACATCGAGGTGCGCGACAACGGCAAGCTGATCGCCGAGATGGCCGGACAGCTTCGCTATATCCCGCAGTGGTACCATTACTTCGGCGGCCTCGCGGACAAGATCGAGGGCGCGGTCATCCCGACCGATAAAGCGGAGATGTTCAACTTCACCCGCCATGAACCCTTGGGCGCCTGTCTCGGCATCACGGCGTGGAATTCGCCCCTGCTTTTGCTCGCCTACAAGCTCGGCCCCGCCTTGGCCGCGGGCAACACCTTCATCTGCAAACCCTCCGAGTTCACCTCCGCCTCGACGCTTGAATTCGCGAAATTGGTCGAGGAGGCGGGGTTTCCGCCCGGCGTGTTCAACGTGGCGACCGGCTTCGGCAACGAAATCGGCGACGCCTTGGTCGTCCATCCGCGCATCGCCAAGGTCGCGTTCACCGGCAGCGAGCGCACCGGCACCAAGGTTTACGAACGCGCCGCCTCGCAATTGAAGCGCGTGACGCTCGAGCTTGGCGGCAAATCGCCGAACATCGTCTTCGACGACGCCGATCTCGACAACGCGGTGAAGGGTGCGATTTCCGGCATCTTCGCCGCGACGGGCCAGACCTGCGTCGCGGGCTCGCGCCTGCTGCTGCACGAAAAAATCCACAACCAATTCGTCGATCGCCTGCTCGCCCTGGCCTCGACGGCGAAGATGGGCGATCCGTCCCACATGGACACCCAGGTCGGTCCCGTGACCACGCCGCCGCAATACGAGAAGGTCTTGAACTACATCGAGATCGCCAAGGGCGAGGGCGCGACATGCGTGCTCGGCGGCGGGCGCGCGAAGCGGCCCGAATGCGGCGATGGCTGGTTCGTCGAGCCGACCATCTTCACCGGCGTCGACAACAAAATGCGCATCGCCCAGGAAGAGGTCTTCGGCCCGGTGCTGTCGGTCATTCCCTTCCGCGACGACGACGAGGCCCTGCACATCGCCAACGACGTGATGTACGGCCTGGCCGCCGGCGTCTGGACGCAAAACATCCGCCGGGCCCTTGCGATGAGCGAACGCCTTCAGGCGGGCACGGTATGGGTGAACACCTACCGGGCGATCAGCTACATGACGCCCTTCGGCGGCTATAAGCGCTCGGGTCTCGGGCGCGAGAACGGCCAGGAAGCGATCATGAGTTATCTGCAAACCAAGGCGGTGTGGATCAGCACCGCGACCGACGTGCCGAATCCCTTCGTGATGCGTTAGGGGACGTCATGCGCTAAGGGGCGCCATGCGCCGCACGCGCGGTGACGCGGATTGAGTGCGCCGCCGCGCGGATTGGCGCGCGTGCGAGACGCGCGGGTGGCGCCGGAATCGCTTTGCGCCCGAACTGCCCTTGCCCTAAGGTCGCGGCCCCATCCGAGAGAACCATTCGTGGCAAGACGTTTTTACGCTTGGACGATGCGCGCCTCTGGCCATCGCCATGCGGTCTGGTATCTGGCGGCGATCGCGTTCGCGGAAAGCTCGTTCTTTCCCGTGCCGCCCGACGTCATGCTCATTCCCATGGTGCTCAAGGACCGTGCGCGCGCGTGGTGGCTGGCGACCGTGTGCACGGTCAGCTCCATTCTCGGCGGCATCGCGGGCTATTGCATCGGCTATGGCTTGTTCGAAGTCGTGGGCCGGCCGCTGCTCGAATTCTACGGCGGCATGGATTCCTTCCTCGCCACCCAGCAGACCTATATTGAATGGGGCGCGTGGATCGTCGCGCTCAAGGGCTTGACGCCCATTCCGTACAAGATCGTGACGATCGCGAGCGGCGTGGCGCACATGCCGATCGCAACCTTCGTCCTGGCGTCCATCGCCGCGCGTCTGCCGCGATTCTTCGTGGTCGCATGGCTGCTGCGCCGCTACGGCGCGCCCATCCAGAGTTTCATCGAAAAGCGCCTTTATCTGTCGATGCTGCTGCTGCTGCTTGTCATCGTCTTCGGCATCGTCGCCATCGAATGGGCGATGTAGCGGTCAGCGTTGCGCCTCGAACGCTTGATTCCCGCGCATCGTGTTCGATCCGCACCGCATTTCAACTGGCTAGCTAGCGGTCCGGACTTTCGGACCGGGTACGGTCCGTCGGAGGCGGACCACGAGCGGTCAGCGTTGCGCCGCGCGCCAGCCCTCGGACGGCGCGTGGGGCAAGGGATCGGCGGGCAAGGTCTCGCCGCGAATGAGATCCGCCGCGCGCTCGCCCAACATGAAGGCCGAGGCATTGGTGTTGGCGGACGGGATGCTCGGGAAGACCGAGGCATCGACCACGCGCAGATTTTCGACGCCGCGCACCCGGAGATCGGGCGCGCACACCGCGCGCGCGTCCGAACCCATGCGGCAGGTGCAGCTCGGGTGATAGCCGCTCGTCGCCTCGGCGCGGATATGGGCGTCGATCTCGGCATCGGTGGCGGCCTCGCCCGCGGGCGTCACCTGCCGGCCGCGGAAGCGGTCGAAGGCTTTTTGCAGCGCGACCTCGCGCGTCAGGCGGAAATTGTCGCGCATGTCGCGCCAATCGCGCTCGGTCGAGAGATACCGGGGATCGATGACGGGTGCCGCCAGCGGATCGGCCGAGGCCAGGCGCACCGTGCCCCGGCTCGTCGGACGCAAGGGCCCGACGCCGAAATTATAGCCGTGCGATTTGCTCGGCCGCCAGCCATCGAGCAGCAGCGGGCGGAAATGCACCTGCATGTCGGGATGTTCCACGCCCGCGCGGCTGCGGAAAAAGGCCCCGACCTCGATGTGATTGCTCGCGGCAGGGCCGCTTCGCGTCGCGAACCAGCGCAGACCCGCAAGCACCATGCGCGCGCCGCGCGCGTGTGGGTTGAAGGAGATCTTCTCCTTCGATTCGTATTGCAGGAACAAGAACATGTGGTCTTGAAGGTTTTCGCCAACATCGGGCGCGTCGTGCCGCACGGCTATGCCGTGCGCGCGCAAATGATCGGCGGGGCCGATGCCCGACAGCATGAGCAGTTGCGGCGATTGGAACGCGCCCGCGCCGAGCACGACCTCGCGCGCGGCATGGACCGCATGATTTGCGCCGTCCTTGCGGTACTCGATGCCGCGTGCGCGCCGGCCGTCGAAGACGATGCGCGTCGCCCGCGCGCCGGTGACGACCGTCAGGGAATCGCGCCTTGGTCCGCGCAGATAGGCGTGCGCCGAGTTCGCGCGCACGCCCGCGTCGATGTTCATGTCCCAAGAGCCGAAGCCCTCGCGCCGCGCGCCGTTCACATCGTCGGTCAGGGCGTAGCCGGCTTGCTCGCCCGCGCGCAGGAAGGCCGCGTCGATGGGATGGTCGGGCGTGCCCTTGCGCACGACCACGGGGCCGTCCGCGCCGCGATAGGCGCTGGGCGTCCCAAGATAGCGCTCCAGGCGCCGGAAATAGGGCAGGACCTCGGCATAGGACCAGCCGGTGGCGCCCTCGTCCCTTGCCCAGCGCTCGTAATCGAGCGCGTGGCCGCGTAGGAACACCATGCCGTTGACCGAGGACGAGCCGCCGAGAACGTGGCCGCGCGGCTGGAAGGTGGTGCGCCCGCCGAGGGCCGCTTGCGGCGTGCTCCAGAACGCCCAGTTGTACGGCCCGCCCAGGTAATTGCGCCCGATGGCGCTCGGAATCTGGATCGTCCAATGGCGGTCGGGCGGCCCGGCCTCGAGCAGGAGCACGCGCGCGTCCCCGCGCGCGGCCAGGCGCGCGGCCAGCGCGCAGCCCGAAGTGCCGCCGCCGACGACGACGTAATCGTATTCATCCGCCCTAGCCATGATCCCCGCTCCCCGGCATCCGCACGTCCGTCATTCAAGCACCGGCCCAGCCAAATACCGACACATTCCGGCATCGGCCCATCCAAGCATCGGCCCATCTTAGACATCTGAGGGGGAGCCGGTCCTAGGCGCTTTGCTTGCCGGGGCGCGAACGCCCTGATATGGCCTCGGCCGCCGGTGCCGCGCGCCGGAAATCCTCGCGGGAGGCCATGGGTGATCAGGCGGCTTTACGACTGGACGATGCGCCTTGCCGGCAATCGGCACGCGACCCCCGCCCTGTTCGCGGTGTCCTTCGCGGAAAGCTCGATTTTTCCCATCCCGCCCGATGTGATGCTGGTGCCCATGGTGCTGGCGCGGCGCGAGCGCGCATGGTGGTTCGCCTTCGTCTGCACGCTCGGCTCGGTGCTCGGGGGCATGCTCGGCTATGCCATCGGTTATTTCCTGTTCGAAAGCCTGGGCCAATTTCTGATCGCGCTTTACGGCCACGCCGATAACGCGGCGCGCGCCCAGGCCTGGTTCCAGCACTATGGCGGCTGGATCGTCGCGGCGAAGGGCCTCACACCCTTCCCGTTCAAGGTCATCACGATCATGAGCGGCCTTGCCCATCTCGACCCTCTGACCTTCCTCGCGGCGTCGATGGTCTCGCGCGCGCCGCGCTTTTTCCTGGTCGCGGCCTTGCTGCGCGCTTACGGCGATCCCATCCGGAACTTCATCGAAAAGCGCCTGACTCTTGTTTTTCTGGCGTTTCTCGCGGCCATCCTCGGCGGCTTCGTTCTGGTCGAGGTATTGCTGTAGAGGCGCGCCGGGGCCACGATGAACCGATGACCATCCCATCGCCGTTCCGCCTGAAAATCGCCTCCGCCTTGGTCGCGCTCGCCTCGGCCGCCCTGCTCGGCGGCGCCTTCGCCTTCCAGCATTGGGGCGGATTGGCGCCGTGCCCCTTGTGCGTTTGGCAACGTTTTCCGCACGGCGCCGCGATCACGCTTGGACTCATCGGCGCCTTCGCGCCGGTGCGCGCGGCACGCCTCGTGCTGCTTCTCGCCGCGCTGGCGCTCGCCACGGGAGCCGCCATCGGAATCTTTCACGCCGGCGTCGAATGGGGCTGGTGGCACGGCTTGGCCGAGTGCGCGGGCGGCGGGGCGCAAGCCGGCTCGCTCGCCGAGATCGAATCCGAGCTCGCCAAGCCGCCCGCTCCGCGCTGCGACGAACCTGCCTGGACTTTGTTCGGCATCTCGCTCGCGGGCTACAATGTTCTGGCATCCGCGGCGCTTGCGGCCGTCGCCGTGCGGGCATCGTGCAAGGGAGAGCGTACATGACGCAGGAGGGGCCGAACGCACACCGCACGCGCACGGGCATGAACGCGCTACCGGGGGACGCGCTGCGGGGGGGCGCGCTGCCGGGCGACGCGAACCGCAAACAGGCGATCGCGGAAATCGTGCGCGTCGATCAGGCGGGCGAGTTCGGCGCGGTGCGCATCTATGCCGGGCAATTGGCCGTGCTGCGCCCGGGCGCGACCGCCGCGCGCATCCGCGAGATGGCGGCGAAGGAAGCGGAACATTTGGCGGCGTTCAATGCGATGATGGTCGCCCGCCGCGTGCGCCCCACCGTTCTCATGCCGCTTTGGCACGTCGCGGGCTTTGCGCTCGGCGCCGCGACGGCCATGCTGGGCGAGCGCGCGGCCATGGCGTGCACGGTCGCGGTCGAGGACGTCATCGACGAACACTACGCCGCTCAGGCCGAGGCGCTCGGCGAGGACGAGGCGCCGCTGCGCGCGACCATCGAGCGTTTCCGGCAAGACGAGATCGCGCACCGCGATGTCGCCTTGGCGCATCAAGCGGCCGAGACGCCCGGCTATCCCCTGCTTGTCGCGGCGGTGAAGGCGGGCTCGCGCCTCGCCATCTGGTTGTCGACGCGGATTTGACCGGCCCGGCCTTGGCCCAAACCGCGCTCTAGCTCGGATCGAGCTCGGTGTCCCAATATAGAAAGTCGCGCCAGCTTTGGTGCAAATGGTTGGGCGGATAGGACCGGCCGTTTTCCTGCAATTCGCCCGTCACCGGCTGGCGCGGCCAGTGGAGCGGGATCATCCCCGCCTCGTGCGGCAAGCGGTTGCCCTTCTGGAGATTGCAGGTGGTGCAGGCGGTCACCACGTTCGACCACACCGCCCGGCCGCCGCGGCTGCGCGGGATGACGTGATCGAAGGTCAGATCGTGCGAGTAAAACGCCTGGCCGCAATACTGGCAGATGAAGCGGTCGCGCAGGAAGACGTTGAAGCGGGTGAAGGCGGGCCGGCGGCGGGGCGGCACGTATTGCTTCAAGGCGATGACGCTCGGCACCCGGAATTGCACGCTCGGCGAGCGGATGATGCGGTCGTATTCCGAGACGATGGCGACCCGGTCGAGATAGACCGCCTTGATCGCTTCCTGCCAGGACCACACCGAGAGCGGAAAATAGCTCAGGGGGCGGTAATCGGCATTCAGCACAAGGGCGGGGGATTCCATCGTACCCTTACCTCGACGCCGCGCGGCGCCTGCGCCGTTGTTTTCTTGGTCTCATATGGCAACGCCCTTCCATTGCCCGAGATATTGGCGTCTTGACCCGAAAAACACAATATATCGGCAAGATGTCGGTACCGTAACGGTCCACGGCAAATTTGCCTCGGTCCGCGACGGTGTTATCCAGGGACGCGCCCGGACGCGACGCCGAATCCCGCGAGGCGATCGTTGAAACGCCGCTTGTCGGTTACCCCAGGCGCTTTTCCAGGAAGGCGGCGGCGAGCGCCATGCCCTCGCCGTCGATCGCGTGTTCGAGGCCCGGCCGGCGATGGGCCTCGACCGCGATGCCCGCCGCCTTGAGCCCGGCCACCGCCTCGTCCAAAGCCGCGACGGGCACCACGCCATCCGCCTCGCCGTGCACCAGCAGAACGGGCGGGTGCGAGCGAACCGCGGCCGCGAAGGTACCGCCGTCGAGCAGGCGGCCGGAAAATCCGATGATCGCCGCGCAAGGCTCGGCCCGCCTGGGCGCGACGTGGAGCGCCATCATCGTGCCCTGCGAAAAGCCGACGAGGGCGAGGCGCGCCTCGGCGAGACCGGTGCGGGCGAGCAGGGTATCGAGGAACTCGCCGAGCAGGCGCCCGGCGGTATCCGCGCCCGAGAGAATGGCCTCGGGCCGGCGATCCCCGAAGCCGAACCATTGGCGACCGAAGCCCATCTCGCACGGAAAGGGCGCGTGCGGCGATACGAACAGCGTGCGCGGCAGGGCGCGCGCAAAATGGGGGGTGAGCGCGATCAGATCGTCGCCGTCCGCGCCGTAGCCGTGCAGGAAGACAACGATCGAATCGGGCGCGCCTTGGGCTGCGGGCGCAATCGCCGGGCCGTTGAGATCGTAGAGACCCGTCATCGCCGTGCTCCTCTTCGCGTGGATTTGCGTTTCTTGGATGCGGCGCGCGCGGTCTTGGCGCGCGTCCGGCCGGGCTTTGTCTGGACCTTTCGGGATTTCGCCTTGGTGCGGAATTTCGCCGCGGCGCGAATCTTCACCTTTGTCTTGCCCTTTGTCTTCGCCTTCGTCTTCGCCTTGCCCTTTGTTTTGGCGCGGCGGCGTTTGGCCAAGGGCGGGGCGAGCGGGCGCAATTTCTCGCCGCGAAAGAAATGCCACAGCAGGCGCGCCGCGACCGCGCGAAAGGGCCGCCATGCCTCGCCCATGGCGCGCAGCTCGTCCTCCGACGGCCGGCGCTTCATGCCCTTCAAGTGCCCCGCCGCGGTCGCTACCGCCAAATCGCCCGCCGGCCAGATATCCGGGCGCGCCAGCGCGGACAACAAGTAAATCTCCGCCGTCCACCGCCCGATGCCCTTGATCTGGACGAGCGCGGCGATCGCCGCCTCGTCGTCCATATGCACAAGACCATCGACATCGAGCGTGCCCGCAAGCACCGTCCCAGCCAGGCTTCGGCCATAGGCGATCTTGGGGCGCGAGAGCCCGCACGCGCGCAGCGCCGCGTCGTCGAGCGCGAGGAAGGCCCGGGGCGTGGCCTCGGCCATGGCCGATTCCACGCGGCCCCAGATGGCGGCGGCCGAGGCGACGGAAAGCTGCTGCTCGACGATGATGCGCAAAAGAGCCGAAAATCCGCCCGGCTCGACGCGCAGCGCCGGGTGGCCGTGACGCGCCACCATGCGGGCGAAATCGCCGTCGCGCCGGGCAAGCTCGGCGACCGCCGCGCCGAGAAAATCGGCATCCACCCGCGCGGTCACGTCGGCGCCGCCCGGTGTAGGCCGAGCGCGATCTCGAGATAGTCCGGGTCCTCGGGCGAGATGAAGCCGTGGCGCATCAGAAAATCGATCGCCACCAGATTGCAGTTGAACTTGAACTCGCGCGTTTGGGCAACAAGGCGCGCGACCTCGTCGAGCGGCATGAGGTGAAAGCTCTCGATCTCGCCATCGACCGGGCGCGGCACGAAATCCGCGGGCAGTTCGAGATCGAAGCAAAACTGCACATCGGGCTTCAGGCCCTCATCGACCTCCTTGATATAGGAAATCGCGCCGACCGGAACAGCCCGGCGGGCGAGAGCCGGGGGAATGCCCGCTTCCTCGCCGCATTCCTTGACGAGATTGTCGGCAAGGCCGATGCCGATGGGCTGGCCGCCCGCCACCATGTTGTCGAGCATGCCCGGAAATGTCGGCTTGGTGCGCGACCGCCGGGCGATCCACATCTCGATCGCGCCGCCCCGGCGCACATAGCCGTTCATGTGCACGCCGTAAGCGCGCACGCCCAAGCGCGGCACCGCCGCGCGTTCCATCTGGAACAGAGGCTTGGCCGCGAAGGCGGTCTTGACCGGGTAGAGCTCGCCCCGCCAGCCCGAAATGGCGCCGCCGTCGCGCAAATCGGCAAGCGCGCGCGCGATCGCCGCCGAGCGCGACGCAAAATCCGTGAGCGAGGGGTCGAGCGTCACGCGCGAATCCTCGACCGCGAACACGTCGGCGTGGCGCGCCAGATGCGCCGCCATGTCGGGGCGCACCCAGCCGATTCCCGCACCCCCGACCACAAGGGGACGAAAGCGCGCGAGATCGTGTTCGTTGCACTCGCGGATGCGGTCGAGATAGCTCAATGCCCGCAGTCTCCCTGGCGTCGGCCGTCCGGGTCTAGCCGGGCCCGCCCGGCCCCGCAAGGCGCTAGGGCGATTTCTCGGCGGTCAGCACTTGATCGACATGGACGATGCGCCGCATCGCCTCGGCGATGGAGCGCACCAATGCCGGATCGAGCGCACAGATCTGGATGTCGATGACGAGTTCGGAGCCGCAGCCCTCGGCGCACGAGCTATGCCATTGGTCCGGCACCAGGCCGCGCTTGGCGAATTGCTCCAACACCCGCGGCATGACCGAGGGCTCGGCTTCGGCGTGAATCGAAAAACAGGCGGTACGGGAGGGATTAGCGAGCGTGCCCATGGCGAGCGTTCTCCTGCAAGCGGACGCAATAGCCGATGACCCGGGCCCCAGGGGGCGCCGGGCGGCTAATTCGCCGGATGCGGGAACGCTCGAACATGGCGAGAAAACTAGGATCGGCCCCGAGGCCGGTCAAGTGCCGCACGTCAAGTGCGGCATGCACAAAGCCGCTATCGCCGGGCCGATGGCGCGGACAGGATTGCGAGTTCATTGGCATGGGCGCACGATCCGCCGACTTGGCGCGCGAGGGGTGCCCCATGGACGAAGCGGCGCGGATCGAGAAGTTCCATCGGTTCAAGGCCCTGCACGAAGCGCCGGGCTGTTTCGTGCTGCCGAACGCCTGGGACGCCGGCTCCTCGCGCATCCTGACGGCGCTCGGCTTCGACGCCATCGCCACGACCAGCGCGGGTTTCGCCTTTTCCGTCGGCCGACGCGATTCGGCGGCAAATCTGTCTCGGGCCGAGATCTTGGCCAATGCATCCGCAATCGCCGACGCCACGCCGCTCCCGGTATCGGCGGATTTGGAGGACGGGTTCGGCGAGGCGCCCGACGCGTGCGCCCAAACCATCCGCTTGGCCGCCGATTGCGGACTTGTCGGCGGCACCCTGGAAGATGCGACCGGCGATCGCGCTTGCCCCATCTACGATATCGCGCGGGCGACCGACCGAATTGCGGCGGCAAGCGCGGCGGCAAAAGCCGCGCGGTTCGTTCTGACCGCCCGGGCGGAGAATTTCCTATGGGGCCGGCCCGATCTCGACGACACGATCACCCGCCTTCGAGCCTTCTCGAAGGCGGGTGCGGATGTGCTCTATGCGCCGGGTTTGCCGAATTTGGAGGCGATCCGGGCGGTGTGCGAAGCCGTGGACAAGCCGGTCAATGTCGTCATGGGCTTGAGGGGCACGGCCTACTCGGTCGAAGCGCTTCGATCGGCCGGCGTTAAGCGCATCAGCGTCGGCGGCTCGTTTGCCCGAGCGGCATTGGGCGCTTTTGTCCGCGCCGCAAGCGAGGTCAAGGACCGCGGCACCTTCGACTACGCCAAGGACGCGATCGCGGACGCGGCCGCCTTCATGGCGGACGTCAAACGATCGTGACAAGACCCGAACCGGCGCGCACGTCGCCCGAAGGCCGCGTTTTGCGCGCGGCCACGCTCGGCTAAGATCGCGCGCAAGCGCACGAACCCTGGCGACGGAAACACCCGCTACATGGCGATGGCCGAAATCCTGCCCGATCTTCGCGCGTCTTGCGCCGAAGGCCTCAAGGCCGCGGAGCGCTACCGCGAGCAAGCGCGCGCGCGTGTCTTGGCGCGCGTGACCGTTCAAGGCCGGATCGATGCGGCGCGGCTCGACGACCACCAATTCCCCGCCCACGGCTTCGCCTGGATCGCGACCTATGTCGCCGCGCTGACCGAGATGCTGTCCTGGTCGGACAGACTCGCCGAGGCCGGTAAATTCGGCGAGCGCGAGCAACTCATCCTCCAAATGGTGTTCGGCGAGTATCTCGCCCAGCTTTCGGGCGGCCTGCCCCTGTCGCAGGTCGAAATCCTGCGCCCCGCCGATCTCGACCTCGACGCCGCCGAATGGTTCGGCGCGCCCGAGGTGGCGAGCCTCGTCCAGCGCGGCAATTCCAATGCCGCGCGCGTGCGTCTCGCCGCCCTCATCGCCGAGGGCCATGCGGGCGAGGACGGCCTGGCGGACGAAACCTTGACCATGGTGCGCGACCAGTTTCGCCGCTTCGCCGATGCCGAGATTCTGCCCCACGCCCATTCCTGGCATGTGCGCGACCAATTCATCCCGCTGGAATTGCTCGAACGCTTGGGCGAGATGGGCGTGTTCGGCCTGACCGTGCCGGCCGCGCACGGCGGCCTTGGCCTCTCGAAGACCGCCATGTGTCTCGTGACCGAGGAGTTGACGCGCGGCTATATCGGGGTGGGCTCGCTCGGCACGCGCACCGAAATCGCGGCGGAGCTGCTGGTCGCCTTCGGCACCGAGGACCAGCGCGCGCGCTGGCTGCCGGGCATTATCTCGGGCAAGACCATTCCGACCGCGGTGTTCACCGAACCCAATACCGGCTCCGATTTGGGCAGCTTGCGCACGCGCGCCGAACGCCAGGGCGATGTCTATCGGGTGACGGGAAATAAGACCTGGATCACCCATGCCGCGCGCGCCGATGTGATGACGCTGCTCGCGCGCACGGATCCCAAGGAGCAAGGCTATAAGGGCCTGTCGATGTTTTTTGCCGGCAAGGCGCGCGGCACCGATACCGCTCCCTTCCCCAGCCCCGGCATGAGCGGCGGCGAAATCGGCGTGCTCGGCTATCGCGGCATGAAGGAATACGAACTCGGCTTCGACGGCTTCGAGGTGCCCGCGCGCGATCTGTTGGGCGGCGTCGAGGGCCAGGGCTTCAAGCAACTCATGGCGACCTTCGAATCGGCGCGCATCCAGACGGCCGCGCGCGCGGTCGGCGTCGCGCGCAGCGCGCTTGAGCTGGCCCAGGATTACGCTCGCCAGCGCGTCCAATTCGGCCGCCCGATCGCCGCGTTCCCGCGCGTCGCGGGCAAGCTCGCCTGGATGGCGGCCGAACTGATGGCGGCGCGCCAGCTCACCCATTTCGCCGCGCGCGAGAAGGATTCGGGCCGGCGCTGCGACATCGAGGCCGGCATGGCCAAGCTTCTGGCCGCGCGCGTCGCCTGGTCGAACGCCGACAACGCCGTGCAGATCCATGGCGGCAACGGCTATGCCATCGAGTTCCCGGTTTCGCGCGTGCTGTGCGACGCGCGCATCCTCAACATCTTCGAGGGCACGGCGGAAATCCAGGCGCACGTCATCGCCCGCGGCCTCCTCGCCGGGCGAAACTAGGGTCCGCGCAAAACCCCCGCGAATCCGGTGGGCGGGCGAATCCGATAAGCGGGCAAAGCCGAAGGGCAGCCGAACCCGATAAACGGCCGAAGCCGATGGCCGGGCGAATCCGATGGGCGAGACGCGCGCCGCCCGCTAGACTCGCGCGGCGATGGATTGGTTGGCTCCCGCTCTTCCCCTGATCATGGCCGGCACGCTCGGCGTCGTTGTGCTCGTGCTCCTCGCCGGGCTGATCGCGATGGCGCGCGGCGGGCGGTTCAACGCCAAGCACGGCAATAAGCTCATGCGCCTGCGCGTCGCGGCGCAGGCCGGCGCCGTGCTGATCTTTCTGTTGTTCATGTATCTGACCGGAGGCTAGCGAGCATGGTTCGGTTGACGCGCATCTACACCCGCGGCGGCGACAAGGGCGAAACCTCGCTCGGCGATGGCGCTCGCGTGCCCAAGCACCATCCGCGCGTTTCGGCCTACGGCACGGTGGACGAGGCGAACGCCACGATCGGTCTTGCGCGCCTGCATGCGGTCGGCGAGGTCGATGCCATGCTGGCGCGCATCCAGAACGATCTGTTCGATCTGGGCGCGGATCTGTGCACGCCCGACGAGGAGAATCCGAAATACCCGCCGCTGCGCGTCTCGAAGGCCCAGGTCGAGCGCCTGGAACGCGAAATCGACGCCATGAACGAGCGCCTCACGCCGCTCGATTCCTTCATCCTGCCGGGCGGCACGGCGCTGGCCGCCTATCTGCACCTCGCGCGCACCGTGACCCGGCGCGCCGAACGCGACATGACCGCCTTCGCCACGACCGAAGCCCCCAACCCCGCCGCCATCGAGTACATCAACCGGCTATCCGACCATCTTTTCGTGCTCTCCCGCCACGTCAACGACAACGGCGCGAAGGACATTCTGTGGGTCCCGGGAAAGAATCGTTAGCCGGCTGGACGCCCCCGAACCCTCCGTTGACAGTGCCCCAAGCCTTGCTATTGTGCGCCGCACCATAAGCGCTGCGCGCCGTCGAAAAGCGCCGCGCGGCGCTCCCGGTAGAGCGCCCAAGTCGCGGGCACGCCCGTTCGGTGCGCGCCCGTCGGGGCCATTCGTGCGTGGGGGACGCCATGAAGATCCTGGTACCGGTCAAGCGCGTCGTGGACGCAAACATCAAGGTGCGCGTCAAGGCCGACGGCACGGGCGTCGAGACGCAGAACGTCAAGATGTCGATGAACCCCTTCTGCGAGATCGCGGTCGAGGAAGCGCTGCGTCTCAAGGAGGCCGGCAAGGCGACCGAGATCATCGCGGTGTCGTGCGGCCCCGTGCAATGCCAGGAAACGATCCGCACCGCCCTCGCGATGGGCGCCGATCGCGGCGTGCTCGTCGAAACCGATGTGCCGCTCGAACCGCTCGCCATCGCCAAGCTGTTGAAGGCCGTCGCCGAGAAGGAACAGCCGGGTCTCATCCTGTTGGGCAAGCAGGCGATCGACAACGATTGCAACCAGACGGGCCAGATGTTGTCGGCGCTGCTCGGCTGGGGGCAGGCGACGTTCGTCTCCAAGCTCGCGGTCGAAGCCGATCACGTCGAGGCCACGCGCGAGGTCGATGGCGGACTCGAGGTCGTGAAGGCCAGGCTGCCGGCCGTCGTCACGGTGGATTTGCGCTTGAACGAGCCGCGCTACGCCTCGCTGCCGAACATCATGAAGGCGAAGAAGAAGCCGATCGAGATTTTCAAGCCCGAGGCGCTGGGCGTGGATGTGACCCCGCGCGTGATCGTGCTCAAGGTGGTCGAACCCGCCAAGCGCAACGCGGGCGTCAAGGTTCCCGATGTCGCGACCCTCGTCGCCAAGCTGCGCACCGAAGCCAAGGTGATTTGACCATGGGTATCCTCGTCCTCGCCGAGCACGACAACGTCTCCCTCAAGCCCTCGACGCTCAACACCGTCACCGCCGCGCGGAAAATCGGCGGCGAGATCGCGGTGCTGGTCGCGGGCCATGATTGCCGCGCCGCCGCCGAGCAGGCGGCCAAGGTCGTGGGCGTGGCCAAGGTCCTGATCGCGGACGACGCGGCATACGGCCACCATCTGGCCGAGAACGTGGCGCCGCTCCTATCGCGCCTCGCCGCAGGCTACAGCCATGTGCTCGCCCCCGCCTCGACCTATGGGAAGAACATATTGCCGCGCGCCGCCGCCCTGCTCGATGTCGCGCAAATCTCCGACATCTCGGGCGTCGAAAGCGCCGACATTTTCACCCGGCCGATCTATGCCGGAAACGCCATCGCCACCGTCCAGTCCAAGGATAAGATCAAGGCGATCACCGTACGCACGACCGCCTTCGACCCGGCACCCGCCGAAGGCGGCTCGGCCGCCATCGAGGCGATCGGCGCGGGGCCGGCCTCGGATCTCGCGAGTTTTCTGCGCCTCGAGCAGGTCAAGAACGAGCGGCCCGAGCTCACAACCGCCCGCATCGTCGTCTCGGGCGGGCGCGGCATGCAGGCGGGCGAGAACTTCAAGCTGCTCGAAGCCATCGCCGACACGCTGAACGCCGCCGTGGGCGCGAGCCGCGCGGCGGTCGATGCCGGGTTCGTTCCGAACGAATACCAAGTCGGCCAGACGGGCAAGATCGTCGCGCCGGAGCTGTACATCGCGGTCGGCATTTCGGGCGCCATTCAGCATCTTGCGGGCATGAAGGACAGCAAGGTCATCGTCGCCATCAACAAGGACGAGGAGGCGCCGATCTTCCAGGTCGCCGATTACGGCCTGGTCGCCGATCTGTTTAAGGCCCTGCCCGAGCTCGCGGCCGAGCTCAAGAAGTAACGCGCGCGCGGCCGAACTCAAGAAGTGACGCGCTCGCCTCCGAGCTCAAAATAGCGATGTTCTCGCCGCCAGGTACATGACATGGCGCGCGGGGACGGGCGCAAGACCTAGACATCCGAATTGGAGCCATACATGGCCATAGAAAAAATCGGCATCGTCGGCGCGGGCCAGATGGGCAGCGGCATCGCCCATGTCGCGGCCTTGGCGGGCCACGACGTGATTTTGCAGGACGTGCGCAAGGAAGCGCTCGAGAAGTCGCTGGCGCTCATCGACCGCAATTTGAGCCGTCAGGTCGCCAAGGGCGCCGTCGCCGAGGCCGCAAAGCAATCGGCCATCGCCCGCATCTCGACCGCGACCGACATGAAGACCTTGGCGGATTGCGATCTGGTCATCGAATCGGCGACCGAGAACGAGGCCATCAAGCGCGAGATTCTGAAGGCCTTGTGCCCGGTGCTCAAGGCCGATGCGCTGATCGCCACCAACACCTCGTCGATTTCGATCACGCGCCTGGCCGCGATCACCGACCGGCCGGGCAAGTTCATCGGCATGCACTTCATGAATCCGGTGCCGCTGATGGAACTGGTCGAACTGATCCGGGGTCTTGCGACCGAGGAAGCGACCTATCAGACGATCCATGCGCTCGCGCTCAAGCTCGGTAAGAAACCAGCCGCGGCCGAGGATTTCCCGGCCTTCATCGTCAACCGCATCTTGCTGCCGATGATCAACGAGGCGGTCTATACGCTGTACGAAGGCGTGGGCAACGTCGAATCGATCGACACGGCGATGCGGCTGGGCGCGAACCACCCCATGGGCCCGCTGGAGCTCGCCGATTTCATCGGCTTGGACACCTGCCTCGCGGTCATGCAGGTGCTTTACGAGGGCTTGGCGGACTCGAAATACCGCCCCTGCCCGCTGCTGGTGAAGTACGTCGAGGCCGGCTGGCTCGGGCGCAAGACCAAGCGCGGCTTCTACGACTATTCGGGCGAAAAACCCCGGCCCACGCGCTAGGGCTTTCGGGCGCGCCGGCTTAGTTTTTTTTCTTGGTATCGCCTTCGGCGGCTTTTTTCTTGGTATCGCCTTCGGGGGCGTCGCGTTCGGGGGCGTCGAGGTAGAAGCGCAGCAATTCCTCGGCCTCGGGCGAATCCCAATCTGCCGCGCCTTCGAGCCGGCCCGCGATGCGGCCGCGCTTGTCGAGGATGAAGGTCGCCGGCAAGCCGGAAACCCCCATCGACCGCATCGCCCCGGCCATGGGATCGTAGAGCAAGCGGATATGGCCGAGTTCGTGCTTGGCGGCGAAGGGCGCCACGACCTCGGCCCCCTTCATATCGACCGACACGGCGACGACCGCGAGGCCGTCATGGCCGCGCGCGGCCAAGCGTTCGAGCGCCGGCATCTCGCGCACGCAAGGCACGCACCACGTCGCCCAGAAATTGAGCAAGACCACGTTTCCCGCGAAATCGGCCAGGCGCATTTGTGTCCCGTCCGCCTCCGCCGCCGCCGCCGCCCCCGCGGGCAGTGGCCGGGGCGGGGAGAAGGCGCTAAATTCGCGGTTATGGCCGAGAAAGGACGGGGGCGCCGCCGCGCGCTCGCCCGTGTCTAATTTGACCAACGCGAACAGCGCCAGTCCGGCCAAAGCCGCGAACCCGAGGATCCGGAGCCTTCGAGTCATGATCGTCCCTTGTTTCATGCCATGCGCCCGCATGGGCGCCGGATTTCTCGCGCCGTGAGCGGGGCGCGCGCAACACCGCGGCGACCGGCGCGGCCGGCAAACGCGAAGGCGCGCGACGCGAAGGCGCGCGACGTGAAGATGCGCGGTGCCAAGGCACGCGATGGGGCCAATGCTCTTTGGGGCGGGCGGTTCGCGGGCGGTCCCGCCGAAATCATGGAACGCATCAACGCCTCCATCGCCTTCGACAAGCGGCTTTACGCCCAGGACATCCGGGGGTCGCTGGCGCACGCCGAGATGCTGGCCGCGCAAGGCATCATCGCGCGCAAGGATGCGGCGGCGATCAAGAAAGGTCTAGCCCGCGTGCTCGCCGAAATCGAGAGCGGCCGCTTCGTCTTTCGCCGCTCGCTCGAGGACATCCACATGAACGTGGAAGGGCGCCTTGCCGAACTCATCGGCGCGCCGGCGGGACGGCTGCATACCGCGCGCTCGCGCAACGATCAGGTGGCGACCGATCTGCGCCTCTGGGTGCGCGACGCCATCGACGATCTCGATCGGCGGATGGCGGAGCTGCAACGCGCGCTCATCCTCCAGGCCGAGCGCCACGCCGATGCCGTGATGCCAGGCTTCACCCATTTGCAAGTGGCCCAACCCGTGACCCTCGGCCATCACATGCTCGCCTATGTCGAGATGATCGGACGCGATCGCGGCCGGATGGCGGATTGCCGCAAGCGCGCGAACGAAAGTCCCTTGGGCGCGGCCGCCCTCGCCGGCACGGCCTTTCCCATCGACCGGCACCGCACGGCGAAGGCGCTCGGCTTTTCCGCGCCGATGGCCAATTCCATCGACGCGGTATCGGCGCGCGACTTCGCGCTCGAATTTCTCGCCGCCTGCGCGATCTCGGCCATCCATCTATCGCGCTTGGGCGAGGAATTGGTGATCTGGACCTCGGCGCAGTTCGGCTTCGTGCGCCTGTCGGACGGCTTCACCACGGGCAGTTCGATCATGCCGCAGAAGCGCAATCCGGATGCGGCCGAATTGGTCCGCGCGAAGGCCGGGCGCGCGCTCGGCGCGCTTGTCGCGCTTGCCACGGTGATGAAGGGCCTGCCGCTCGCCTACGGCAAGGACATGCAGGAAGACAAGGAGCCCGTGTTCGAGGCCGCCGATACGCTCGCTTTGTGCCTGGCCGCGTGCGCGGGCATGGTGGCCGACATGAAGCCCGACCGGGCGCGTCTCGCGGCGGCCGCGGAGGACGGCTTCGCCAATGCGACCGACCTCGCCGACCACCTCGTGGGCGCGCACGGCATGGCGTTCCGCGCCGCGCACCACGCCACCGGGCGCATCGTCAAACTGGCCGAGGCGCGCGGCTGCCGATTGCAGGATCTTTCGCTGACCGAGATGCGGGCGGTCGAGCCGCGCCTGACGCGCGCGGTGTTCGGCGTGCTGGGCGTCGCCCGTTCGGTCGCGAGCCGGCGGAGCTTCGGCGGCACCGCGCCCGCGCGCGTGCGCGCAGCGGCCAAGGCCGCCAGACGGAGATTCCCATGAAGCGCTTGATGCTCGTTCTGTGCCTGTTCGCCGCGCTGGGCGCGAGCCTTGCCGCGTGCGGCCGCAAGGGCCCGCCCGAGCCGCCGCCCGGAACCGAGGACCAATATCCGCGCAAGTACCCGGCGCCGCCATCATGAGGATTTCGGCGTCATGAGCGCGTTCGCCTATCGCCACGGCGCGCTGCACGGCGAGACCGTCGATCTCGCGGCCATCGCCGCCGCCATCGGCACGCCGTTCTACGCCTATTCGGCGAACGCCATTCGCGCCGCCTACCGCGCCTATGCCGCCGCCTTCGCGCCCCTCGGGGCCGAGATCTGCTACGCGCTCAAGGCCAACGACAATCTCGCGGTCGTGGCCGTGCTCGCGCGCGAAGGCTCGGGCGCCGATGTGGTGTCGGAGGGCGAGCTTCGCCGGGCGCTGGCGGCGGGCATTCCGGCCCGGCGCATCGTCTTCTCGGGCGTGGGCAAGACCGAAAGCGAGATCGCCTTCGCGCTCGATTGCGCGGTCGCGCAGATCAATGTCGAATCCGCGCCCGAGTTGGACGCCGTCGCGCGCATTGCCCGCGCCAAGGCCAAGCGCGCGCCCGTGGCGTTGCGGGTCAATCCCGATATCGATGCCGGCACCCACGCCAAGATCACGACCGGCACCGCCGAAAACAAGTTCGGCATCGCATTCGAGGACGCGCCCGCGCTGTATCGCCGCGCCGCCGCCATGCCTGAACTCGCGCTCAAGGGCTTGGCGGTGCATATCGGCTCGCAATTGGTCGATTTGGCGCCCTACCGGGCGGCGTTCGGGCGCCTGGCGGCTCTCGCGCGCGCAATCCTGGCCGAGGGCCTGGCCCTCGAGCGCCTCGATCTCGGCGGCGGGCTTGGCATCCGTTACGCAGGCGAAACGCCGCCGACGGTCGCTTCCTATGCGCGCTTGGTCGCGGAATGCGTGGGCTCGCTCGGCTGCGCGCTCACCCTCGAACCCGGCCGATCCATCGTCGGCGAGGCGGGCGTGTTGGTTGGCCGCGTGCTCTACGTCAAGGACGGCGCCACGCGGCGCTTCGTCATCGTGGACGCGGCGATGAACGATCTCATCCGTCCGGCGCTGTACGACGCCCATCACGACATCCTGCCCCTGCGCGAGGCGCCGGGTGCCGCGCGCGCGCGCGCCGACATCGTCGGCCCGGTGTGCGAATCGAGCGACACCTTCGCGCGCGCGCGCGATCTGCCGCCGCTCGAAGCGGGCGATCTTCTTGCCTTCGCATCGGCCGGTGCCTACGGTGCCGTGATGGCCTCGACCTATAACAGCCGATTGCTGGTGCCCGAGGTGCTGATCGACGGCGACCGGTTCGCCCTGGTGCGGCCGCGCATGACCTATGCCGAGATGTTGGCGAGGGACCGCATTCCCGATTGGCTGGCCGTGGACCCGGGGGATGATTCGGCACGCGCCTAGATGCCCGCCCGCGCGCCATATGGACAGATGACGCGATGAAAGCCGGTGCACGGCTCCTGTTTTTCCCCAAAACCGCGGCACCGCGCGCCAAGTTTTGGCTCGCCCGCGCGGTGGTGTTTTGGGAGCGGCTATGGCCCGCGCTGTGGCCGGCCATGGGGGTGGCGGGCCTGTTCGTGGCACTCGCGGGCCTCGATGTGCTGCCGGACCTGCCGAGTTGGGGCCACGCCCTCGTTCTCGGCGCCTTCGGCCTCGCCGCCGTGGCCTTGCTCGCCTGGAATCTGCACCGCCTTCGCCTGCCCGCGCGCGAAGTCGGGCTGAGACGCATCGAACAGGGCGCCAATCTCGCCCATCGCCCACTAACGGCGGTCGAAGACAGCCTCGCCGCCGGCCGCGGCGACGACGCGGCGGAAGCCCTGTGGCAAGCCCACCGGGTGCGCATGGCCGAACTCGCGCGGCGGGCGCGGATCGGCCTGCCCTCGCCGGGCATGGCCGCGCGCGACCCCTGGGCGTTGCGCGCGATCGTGATTCTGGCCCTCGCCCTGGCCGCGCCCGGGTTGTGGCAGGACGGACCCGAGCGCCTCGAACGCGCGCTGAACCCAGGATTGGCCCAAGCGGCGGGCGCCGAGATCGCCATCGACGTTTGGCTGTCGCCGCCGGAATACACGGGCCTTGCGCCGATCTATCTGCAACCGCGCGAGGGGCACCCGACGGTCCAGGTGCCCACGGGCGCCACGCTGCTTGCGCGCGTGCACGGCGGGCGCGGCACGCCGCGCCTCGTACTTGCGGGCGAGGACACGAAATTCTCCAAGGTCGAAACCGGCGAGCACGAGGCCCGCGTCGTCGTCACCCAAGGCGAGCGGCTGGCCATCCGCCAAGGCGCGCGCGTCCTCGCATCCTGGCCCATCGCGGTCGTCCCCGATTTGTCCCCCGAGATCGGCTTTATCGGTGCGCCGTCCGCGACCGCACAGGCGGCGCTGCGCCTGGATTTCGAGGCGCGCGACGATTACGGCGTGGCCAAGGGCGAGCTCGTGCTACGCCGCGCGGGCGCGGACGAGGGCGAAACCATCGCCGTGCCCTTGCCCATCCACGGCGCGCGCGCGAGCGTGCGCGACAGCGCCTATCTCGACCTGACCGCGCATCCCTGGGCGGGCTTGCAGGTCGTGGGGCAGATGACGGCGACGGACGCCATCGGCCAGACGGGCGCGTCCGCCAAGAAGACCTTCGTCCTGCCCGAGCGCAAATTCTCCAATCCCATCGCCCGCGCGATCATCGAACAGCGCAAGCGCCTGGTGCTCTCGCCCAAGGAGCGCGATTCGGTCGCCGTGGCGCTCGACGCCATCGCCCAGCGCGCGGCCGAGCGCGCGAAGGATGGCGTTCTGGTCCTGGGATTATCCGCCGCGCGCGGACGATTGATCTACGACCGGGCGCCCACGGCGCGCGACGAAGTCGTGAGCTTGCTGTGGGATTTGGCCCTGCGCGCGGAGGACGGCGATCTGTCGCTGTCGGCGCGCGATCTGCGCTCGCTCGAGGAGAAGCTCATGGAAGCGCTCGAGCGCGGCGCGAAGGACGAGGAGCTCGACCGCTTGTTCGCCGAGCTGCGCCAGGCGCTTGAGCGCCACATGCAGGCCTTGATGGAGCAGCTCGAACAGCGCCTCAAATCCGGCGAACGCGTCGAACGCATCAACCGCGACGATCTGTCGATCGGCGCGCAGGACCTCCAGAAGCTCATCGACGAGGCCCGCCAGCTCATGCGCGCGGGTGCGCGCGATCTCGCCCGCCAGCTTTTGTCGCAGCTGCGCAACGCGCTCGAGAACATGCGCGCGGGCGTTGCCGAGCAAGGCAAGCCGCAGAACTCCGTCGGCTCGCAAATGATGCGCGAGCTGCGCGACATCACCGAGCGCCAGCAATCGCTCATGGATCAGATGTTCCGCCAGTTCCAGGAAAGCCGACGGCCCGGCCAGGGCCGCCAGGGCGCCCCGCCGTCCGGCCCCGCAAGCCCCGAGAACCAATCCGCCGCCGAAAGCCAGGATCAGATCCGCCAGGCCCTCGACAACCTCCTGAAGCGTTTTCAAGGGCTGGTCGGCCAGTCGCCCGGCGCCTTGGGCGAGGCCGAGCGCGCCATGCGCGAGGCCGTCGATGCCTTCGGCGCCAACCAGAGCGCGCGCGGTGTCGAACAGCAGGGCCAGGCGCTCGAGGCCTTGCGCCAAGGCGGCCGGGCGATGGCGCAGCAATTGCTCGAACGTTTCTCGGCCAGCGGCGAGGGTTTGGGCGACAGCCGCCAGCGCGGCCAGGGGCGCGACGGCTCCGGCCGGCCCACGGGCGGCGGCTTCGGCGCCGCGCTCGAGGACATCGGCATTCCCGACGAAAACGAATTGCGGCGCGCGCGCGAGATCTTGGACGAATTGCGCAAGCGCGCGGGCGACCGGTCCCGCCCGCCCGTCGAGCGGCAATATCTCGACCGGCTATTGCCGCGATTCTAGATGCCGGTTTTGGCCCCGGGTATTGGTTTGGCCCCGGGTATTAGTTTGGCTGGGGGTATTGGGCCGGCGCGCGCGCGGGTTCGAGGGCGCGCGCGACCGCGGCCGCGATGTCGTCGAGGGTGAAGGGCTTGGCGAGCACGGCGTGGCTCAGCTCTTCGATATTGTGGGCGCGCTGGCGCTCGTGGGCGTAGCCGGTCATCAGCATCACCACGAGTTTCGGCCAGTCCTTCGCCACCTTGAGCGCGAGCGCAATGCCGTCCAAGCCGGGCATCACGATATCGCTGATCAGCAGATCGAAGCTGCGTTCGGCCAGGACCTCGAGCGCGCGCAGTCCGTCCTCGACCGCCTCGACCTCGTAACCCACATGGGTCAGTGCCCGCACGACGAACTGGCGCACGGCGGGATCGTCCTCGGCCACGAGAATGCGCGCCGGCGTCCCCTTGGGCATGGTGGTTCCTTTCGACGGCGCCGCCCCGCGCGGCGCAACCCGTCCTCGACCCGCCATAAAACCGAAGCCGGGTTAACCGGCGGTTAACGCGTGGCGTTAGGGCTTGGTGCCCTCGACCGCGAAGGTGATCGCAAGGCCGACCGCGTTGCCGGGAGGATTTTCCGCGCGGGTTTCAAAGTCGGCCGTCTCCCCCGCCCCAAGGCTTCGCTTGGGCGGCTCGAACAGCCATTGGTGCAGGGCCTTGCCCTTGGCGTCGCGCAATTCCGCCTTGAGCATGGGCACTTCGCGCACGGAACCGGCGGTATTGCGCACCATGCCGGTGACGATGAGGACGGGGGTGCTGCCGTCCTCGCTCGGCGCGGTCTTGACCTCGAGAATGGCAAGGCCCTCGCCGGGCGCGGGCGCCGCCAGACCCAAGGCGCCGTAGGCGCGCGTGGTCGCGGGCCACGAAGCCATGACGGCCTCGCGCGCGACGAACAGCGAGCCGAAAACGATCGCCAGGAACAATCCTAGCGCCGCCCAGCCGAGCACGGCGCGGTTGCGGGGCGGGCGCATCGGACGCTCGGGGCGCATCGGGCGCGTCGGGCCTTCGGCGCGCCGGGGCGCGCGAAATTCGGGTTCCGCCGCCGAATGGAACCGGGGCATCTGCTCTTCGGGCGGCGGCAAGGCCCGTTGTGCGCCCTCTTCCCGGGCGGGATGCTCGTCCGCCGAGTCCTCGCCGGGGCCTTGGAACCATTCGTGGCGGCAGCGCGAACAGCGGACCTGACGGCCTTCCGGGCCGAGGCGCGCGGCGTCGAGCTGGAAATGCGTGGTGCAGTTGGGGCAGGCGATAATCATGAAGCCATCCGCGGAAACGACGCGACTCTAGGCAGCGCCCGCGCGCAACTCAAGCGGGTGTGCCGGCCCGCCCCGTTTCTCGAAGAGTTTTTAGCGCCGCGTTTTCTGGTACTTTACCCGGTCCATGGCGCCCGGCGAACCACCCATCCTCCGCTTCGAGAACGTCGGCATGCGCTACGGCATGGGTCCGGAAGTGATCTCCGACGTGTCATTCGAATTGAAGCGCGGCTCTTTCCATTTCGTCATGGGCGAAAGCGGCGCGGGCAAATCGACCCTGCTGAAGCTCATGTATCTGGCGCACCGGCCGACCCGGGGCATCGTCAGCGTGTTCGGCCACGACATGTCGCGCACCCCAAGGCGCGCCCTGCCGCCGCTCCGCCGGCGGATCGGCGTCGTGTTCCAGGACTTCCGCCTGCTCGACCACCTGAGCGCGATGGAAAATGTCGCCTTGCCGCTGCGCGTGGCGGGGTCCAAGGGCGAACAATCGCGCAGCCACGTGACCGAACTCATGAACTGGGTCGGTCTCGCCGAACGCATGAAGCAGCCGCCGCACACCTTGTCGGGCGGCGAACAGCAGCGCGTCGCCATCGCCCGCGCGGTCATCAACCGGCCGAGCCTGCTCCTCGCCGACGAGCCGACCGGCAACGTGGACGACCGGATGGCGCTGCGCCTGCTCTATCTGTTCGAGGAGCTAAACAAGCTCGGCACGACGATCGTGATCGCGACGCACAACGAGGGCTTGGTTGCGCGCTTTGGCCATCCGCGCCTGGTGATTCGCGGCGGCACGGTGGACGTCGTGCCCGGCGGCGCGGGCGGGACGGGCTGAGATGCGCATGGACGTGCCCCTTGCCGACGACCACGCCAGCCGGTTCTTGCCTTGGCTGGTGGCGCTTCTGGTTTATCTCGCGGGTCTGGCGCTTGCGGCGACGCTGGCATTGCAAGGTGCCGTCGAGAAATGGAATCGCGAGCTGGTCGGCACGTTGACGGTTCAGGTCGGCGGCCCCGGAGGCGAGACGCTCAAGGCGGGCGAACTCGACCAGCAAACCGCGCACGTGGCCGAGATTCTCGGCCGCACGCCCGGCATCGCCTCGGCGCGCGTGCTCGGCCCCGAGGAAATCGCAGCACTGCTCGCGCCCTGGCTCGGCGAGGGCGCGAATCTCAAGGAATTGCCCTTGCCGCGCCTGATCGACGTGGCGCTGGCGCCGGACGCGCGCATCGACGCCCAGCAATTGACCAAGGAATTGTCCGCGGTCGCTTCGGGCGTGAACGTCGCCGACCACCGGTTGTGGCTTGCCAATCTCACGCGTCTGGCGCGCTCGATCGAGGCGATCTCCCTCGGTGTCATCGTCTTCATCGGCTTCGTCGGTGTGACGGGCGTCGTGTTCGTGGCGCGCACGGGCCTGGCGCTGCACCGCGATACCATCGAGGTCCTGCACCTCATCGGCGCCCGCGACGGCTATATCGCGCGCCAGTTCGAGCGTCACGCCATGATGCTGTGCCTCAAGGGCGGGGTTCCGGCGATAGCGCTCGCGGCCGCCACCGTGGCCGCGCTCGATCGCGCCGGACGCGCGCTCGGCCCCACCCGTCTGCCCGCCCGCTCGCTCCAATGGCGCCAATGGCTCGCCCTGCTGGCCGTGCCGCTGGTTGCGACTGCCATCGCCATGATCACCGCGCGCGTCGCGGTGCTGCGCAGCCTCGCCCGGGCCCCATGACGCGGCGCACGCGCACGCTCGCCTTCGTCCTGGCCGCGCCGGTCGTTCTGGCCGGGCTGTGGCTATGGGGCCTCGCGCACTACGCCGAGGCCATTCCGCGCCCCGGCGCCGATGACGGGCGCGAAACCGATGCCATCGTCGTGCTCACCGGCGGCAGCTTCCGGCTCGAGGCGGGTGCTGCCCTGCTGGCCCAGGGCCGCGCGCGGAAATTGTTCGTCACGGGCGTGACCGCGGGCGTCGAGGCCGGGCGGCTCCTGCCCGGACTTTCCGCCGAGCAAATCGCGTGTTGCGTGATTCTGGGGCGATACGCCGATTCGACCGCCGGCAATGCGCGCGAAACCGCAGCCTGGATGGGCGGCGAAGCTTACCGCTCGTTGCGTCTGGTTACCGCCAGCTATCACATGCCCCGCAGCCTCGACGAGTTTCGCGCCGCGATGCCGGGCATGGAGATCGTGCCCCATCCGGTGTTCCCCGGGCACGTAAAGCAAGACGGCTGGTGGCGCTGGCCGGGTACGGCCAATCTGATCGCCTCGGAGTATTCGAAATACCTTGCGCGCGCGGCGCTTCGCCGCCTGGGCGCTGAGCCGTCGCCTTGATCCTCGCCTTGCGCTCGACGATCTTCAATGCGCTGTTCTTCGGCGGCACGGCCGTCCTATGCCTCGCCCTGTGGCCCGGCCTCGTGCTGCGCGGGCCCCATCTCGCGGCGCTCGGCCGGCTCTGGGCGCGCTATGCGCTCTGGGTGCTGCGCCTCGCCGTCGGCCTCGGCCACGAGGTGCGCGGGGGCGAGAACCGCATCCCCGGCGCGGCGATTTACGCCGCCAAGCACCAATCGGCATGGGAGACGATCGCGTTCTTCCTGTTGCTGGACGGGCCGGTTTACGTGCTGAAGGCCGAGCTCTTGTTCATCCCCATCGTCGGCTGGTACCTGCGGCGCGCGGGCATGATCGCGGTCGATCGCGCGGGCGGCGCCTCGGCCCTGCGCGCGATGCTGGCGGGGGCGGAACTGCGCGCCCAAGAGGGCCGGCCGATCGTGATTTTTCCCGAGGGCACGCGAACGGCCCCGGGCGCGAGCCGTCCCTATCACCCTGGCATCGCCGCGCTTTATGCGCGCCTCGGCCTGCCGGTCGTGCCCGTCGCGCTCGATTCCGGGTCGTTCTGGCCCCGGCGCGGCTTTCGCAAGCGGCCCGGGACCATCGTCATCGAGTTCCTCGAGCCGATCGCGCCCGGCCTCGAGCGCGAGGTTTTTTCTTCGACGCTGCGGACGCGGATCGAGGGCGCGTGCGCGCGCCTGTCCGCGGGCGTGCGCGCCTGATCGCGGGGCGCGCGAGATAAAGCTCGCGCCGGTCATCGGTCAGAACCTCGCAGCCCTTCTTGGTGATGAGGATGGTCTCGCTGTAACCGGCGGCGAAGCGCCGCGGCACGCGAAAACAAATCGGCAGGTGGAAGACCATGCCCGGCTCAAGCACGGTTTCGCTCTTCAGCACGAAGAACGCCGAGGGCTCGACCCAGGACGGCGGAAATTGCCCACCGACCGAGTAGCCGTAGCAGCCGTAATGAAAGGCCACGTCCTTGACCTTGTCGTAGGCCTTCAACGCCTCGACCGTCACGTCGTGGCCGGTGCGCCCGGGCTTGGCGGCGGCGATCACCCGGTCGGCGGACTCGCGCGCGGCGTCCGACACCCGGAGGAACTCCTCGGTCGGCGCGCCGACATGGCCGGTGCGGATCATGGGCGAGGTATAGCGGTGATAGGCGGCGCCGAATTCGAGCATCACCGAATCGCCCTGTTGGAGCTTGCGGCGGAAAAAATGCATGTGGTTGTAGGCGTGGCGATGGCCCGAGGCGACGATGGGCTGGATGGACATGAACTCGCCGCCCGCGCGCACCATCGCCGAATACGCGGCGGCGGCGATGTCGTTCTCGCTCGCGCCCACGCGCAGCTCCGCCCGCCCCGCGCGCATGCCGAGCATCGTCAAGCGCGCGGCCTCGCGATGATAGGCGATTTCGCGCGCGCTTTTTACGCGCCGCGCGGCCCACAGAATATCGGTCGCATTCTCGAACCGCGCGCCCGGCAACGCCGCCTCGATTTCGCGGAACACCGAAAGGCGCAAACCTGGAAGCGCGGCGTCGAGCCCGATGCGGCCCCGCTCGAAGCCGAGCGCCCGGAAGCGCTCGACGAGCTGCCCGGACATCTGCCCGGGGTCCGAGCGCGTGTAAGCGAGGATATCGGAGAGCCAGCCCTTGATCAGCGGGTTCGACGCCTCGAGCGCCAGCACCTGGATGAACGGCTCGCCCTCCAGCGGTAACACGACGGCCCCATGCACCGAGGTCTCGAAGGTGTAATAGCCCGAGACGTAGTACATGTTTCCGGGATCGCAAAGCATAAGCGCGTCGAGTCCCCGCGCCGCCATGGCCTTGCGGAGCGCCGCGACGCGCGCTTGGTATTCGCTCCGGGAAAACGCCGCCTCGGACGGAATGGGTCCCGCCCGGGTCGCCGCAAGATATTCGCGATAATCCATGGGTGCGCCTCTCCCGAAAAAATCCCGGCGGCGAGTTGCCTCGCCGCAAGCTGGCTCCGAAAAAACAGGCGGCGAGTTGCCTCGCCGCAAACGAGCTCCAAAAAACCGGGCGGCGAGTTGCCTCGCCGCAAACTGGCTCCGAAAAACGGGCGGCGAGTTGCCTCGCCGCGAGCTGGCTCCAAAAACGGGCGGCGAGTTGCCTCGCCGCAAGCTGGCTCCGAAAAAACAGGCGGCGAGTTGCCTCGCCGCCCGGGCATGAAATTCACGCCGGCGGGCGATCAACCCGCGATGGTGTCGAGGTATTTCTGATTGGCGTCGGCGTAGTTCTTGCCCCACCACTCGCCGTCATACACGAGCTGTATCTTGGCGTTGTCAGGGTCGGAGGGATTGAAACGCCGCAAATCTGGCGAGACGCGCGCGGCGGCTCTCTTGTTCGACGGCCCACTGGCGAAAAATCCGAACAGGCCGAGTTGGGCGTCCTCGTTGCTGCACGCGAAGGCGAGGAACTTGTTGACCAGGCCGCCCGCGGGATTGCCCTTGGGCACGACCTGCACGCCCGGCTGAAGGATGCCTTGGTTCCAGGTGAAGGCGAGACGGCCCTTGGTTTCCTCGAACAGAATCTTGGCGCGCGTGTTCCACAAGGTGCCCATCACTGCCTCGCCCGAGCGCATGAGTTGCTCGGATTCCGCGCCGGAATTCCAATAGACGAAATCCTTGCGGTGCTTTTTCAGCAATTCGACGGCGCGGGAAACGTCCATCGGATAGATCTTGTTCATCGCCACGCCGTCGCCCATGAGAAGCGCTTCGAGCATGACATTGGCGTCGCGGCGCATCATGCGCTTGCCGGGATATTTCTGGAAATTGAAGAAATCCACCCAGCCCTTCGGCGGGTCGTTCCCGACCTTGGCCGAGTCGTAGAGGATGACGTTCGAGAACGAAAAGGGCGCGACGCCGTATTCATAGGTCATGCCGGAAACGAGCTCGTTCTTGTTGACGACGCTGTAATCGATCTTCTCGAGCAGGCCCATGGCGCCGAGCGAGACGGCGAAGAAGGCCGAACCGTCGCACACGTCCCAGGTGACTTTCTTCGATTCGACCATCGCGCGAATCTTGCCGGCCGTCGGACTGGCCGGCTCCATTACGACCTTGACGCCGGGATTGAGCGCCTCGAACGGCTTGCCATAATAATTGCCGTAGGCGGTGTTGGCCGTGCCGCCCCAATTGCAATAGACGAGTTCCTTCACTTGCGCTGCGGCATCGCGCGGCGATCCCGCGGCCGCGCCCACGCCGAGCAGACCGAGAGCGGCGGCGAATTGCCGGCGGTTAAGTTCGCCGCGTGCGAGCTTCTCCTTGGCCAACTCGACCAAGTCTTCCTGAAAACTCTGAACCTTGTCCATCTACGTACTCCTTTGGCGTAAGCGTCCCTGATCGGCCCCGCGCTTCGACGGCGCTTTATGGGCCATTGCCCGCAATCATCGGCGCCTCCCGGGTCGAGTTCAAGCCACAAAGGTCATGATCTTGATTGGAAAAGAAAAACCAACGATCCCCAACGAAAAAGGGGCGGCAGGTTGCCCCGCCGCCCCGGCATTAAAAAGCCACACGCCCGATCAGCTGGCGATGGTATCCAGATACATCTGGTTAACGTCATTGTAGTTCTGGAACCACCAATCGGCGTTGTAGACGAATTGCACCTTGACGTTGTCCGGGTCCGACGGGCTGAAACGCCTGAGATCGGGCGAAATCCGCGCTGCCGCCCGCTTGTTGGCGGGTCCGAGACCAAAGAATCCGAACAGGCCGAGCAAGCCTTCCTCGTGGCTGATGCAATGGGCGATGAAGCGTTGCGACAGCACCCCGGCCGGATTGCCTTTGGGAATGATCAAGCCGCCCGGCTGGAGGGCCGCCTGATTCCAGATGAAGTTGAACTTGCCCTTGCCCTCGTCGAACAAAACCTTGGCGCGCGAGTTCCAGAGATTTCCCATGACCGCCTCGCCCGAGCGGATGAGTTGCTCGGATTCCGCGCCCGAATTCCAATAGATGAGTTCCTTGCGGTGCTTCTTCAACAACTCGATCGCGCGCTTGATGTCGAGCGGATAGAGCTTGTCGATGGCCACGCCGTCGCCTAGCAGCAGGGCCTCGAGCTGCACATTGGCGTCGCGGCGCATCATCCGCTTGCCGGGATATTTCTGGAAATTGAAGAAATCACCCCAACCCTTCGGCGGGTCGGCGCCGAATTTCGAGGCGTCGTAAATCAGCACGTTCGAGAACGTGTACGGCCCGACGCCGTGCTCGAAGGCCATGCCCGGAATGAGCAGGTCCTTGTTGACGATGGAATAGTCGATCTTCTCGAGCATGCCCGCGGCACCCAGGGACTTGGCGTAGAAGGCCGAGCCGTCGCAAATGTCCCACGTCACCTTCTTCGATTCGACCATCGCGCGAATCTTGCCGGGCGTCGGGCTGCCCGCTTCCATGATGACCTTGACGCCCGGATTGGCCGCCTCGAACGGCTTACCCAAATACGTGCCGTAGGCGATATTGCCGGTGCCGCCCCAGGCGGCGAACACGAGTTCCTTGGCTTGCGCCGAAGCGTCGCGCGACGAACCGGCGGCGGCGCCGAGGCCGAGCAGGCCGAGTGCCGTGTTGAACTGACGGCGCGTGACTTCGCCGCGCGCGAGCTTTTCCTTCGCAATTTCGACCAAATCCTGCTGAAAATCTTGTGTCTGCGTCATTCGGCCTCTCCCAGCTTTTATGTCATGCGACAGCTCCCGCGCCTCGACGCGCGTGGAAATCCGGCTTGGGAACATCTTCGACCCAGTCGCCGGCAAGTTCAAGCGCCGGTCAACGGACGGGGAAACCGCAAAGCCGGCGTGCTGCACGGCCGCGCCATCTTGAACAGCCGCGCCACCTTGAACATCGGGGCTCCAACGCCGCCCGCCGGACTAACCGGCGTCAAATCGGCCGACGCCAAATCGGCCGGAGATGGCGTCGAGATATTGCCGCTTCGACGCAATTCTCGCCCCACCGCTCGCCGTCATGAAGGATTTGCACCTGGAGGTTGGCCGGAGCGGGCAGATCGAAGCGCTTCAAATCGACCGAGACGCGCGCGGCGCGCGCCATGCGTATCCTAGGCCCCCAGGCGCTCCTTGCGCTTCTTCAGCATGATCTCGATGAACAGCATCAGCAGGGTCACGCCGATGAGCAGAACCGCGACCGCGGCGATCGCGGGTTCGAGATTTTCGTTGATGTCGTTCCACATCCGGCGCGGCAGGGTGTAAACCGTGCGCCCCGCGATGAACAACACCATCACGGTTTCGTCCCACGAATGGATGAACGCGAAAATCGCGCCCGAGAAGATGCCGGGCAGGATATTGGGCACGATCACGCGCCACGTCGTCTGCGCGAGATTGGCGCCCAGGATGCGCGCGGCCTGTTCGAGGCGCATATCGAAGCCCGCGAGATTGGCCGATACCGTGATCAC
>CAMAPP010000019.1 GCA_945860095.1 Rhizobium sp. Q54
GCCCCATGTCGAGCAAGCCCTTGGCGACCGACTGGCCCGGATTCTCATCGTCGCGATAGCTTACCGCGGGCAGGCCATAGGCGTTGTCGGTCGCGTTTTCGATCTCAAGCTGTCGGGTCACCATCAGACGCGTGCCGTCGCGCGCCGCGATGAGGGCCTGCGGGAAGGAATGAAACCCCGTCGTCTCGTAACCCGTCAGCCAATAATGGCTTTCTGGTCCTGCCAGCACGATGGCATCGAGCCCCTTCTCCTCGAGACGGGCCTTGAGACGCGCGGCGCGCGCGTCGTATTCGGCGGACTTGAACGGCAGAGCGAGCATGGTTTACTCCCGGATTTTTGCGGATCAAGCCTTGCCAAGCGAATGAAAGACGTTCGCGCTCATCTTGATCGCCTGGATGAACAATTCGACGACCATGTTCTCGTTGGGCGCGTGATTGTGTTCGTCCCAATTGGCGTAGGCGCTCCAGATACACGGAATCCCCAGGCCCTCGACGAAGGCATATTGCGGGATGCTGCCGCCCAGGGCCGGCAAGACCACCGGCTCCTGACCCGTGGCCTCGCGTAGCGCCGCGACGATGGGTGCCACGAAATTATTGCCCGAGGACGTGCGCGAGGGCTTCATGGTGTCGTGCACCACGATCTCGACATCGCCGAAGCCGCGCGCGTCGAGATGGCGGCGCACCAGGGCCATGATCTTGTCCGGCGATTGATCGGCCACCAGGCGAATGTCCATCTTCGCGGTCGCCGTGGCCGGAACGATGTTCTTGATGCCCTCGCCGCCATGGCCGCTGACCAGGCCCGAGATATTGAGCGTCGGGCGGTACATGACCCGCTCGTGATATTCGCGCGCCGCCATGGTGTCGAGTTCGGGCACCGCGAGTTCCTTGCCCATCTTCGCGCCGTCGAAACCAAGGGCGCCGAGAAGACGAAAATCTTCCTCGCCCATCGGGCGGATATCGTCGTGGAAGCCCTCGATGGCGACCGTGCCCTTGGCGTCGCGCATGGAGGACAGCGCATCGAGCAGACGCCATCCCGGATTGGGCACCACATTGCCGCGATTGCCCGAATGGACGTCGCGGTTGGCGGTGCGAACTTTGAGCTCGAAACCGATCACGCCGCGGCAGCCGAGATAAATGGTCGGGCGGTTGGATTCGTGGCGCGGACCGTCGGCGGCGAAACACACATCTGCCTGCAACATCTCGCGATGGTCGCGGACGAACCCGGGTAGGCTGGTGCTGCCGGTTTCCTCCTCGCCTTCGAGCACGAATTTGATCGGCGCCGAAGTCTTCCCGCAGGCGCGCAAGGCCTCGACCGCCTTGATGTGGGCCATGTGCTGCGCCTTGTTGTCGCCGACCCCGCGCGCGAAGATTCGCCCGTCGCGCTCGGTTGGCTCGAAGGGCGGACTCGTCCAACTTCCGACATCGTCGGCGGGCATGACGTCGTAATGGCCGTAAACAAGGACGGTCGGCGCGCCCTGATTTCCGGCGAGTTCGCCGTAAACCATGGGATTGCCGGACGACGGCATGAGCCGGGTCTTAAATCCCACCTCGGATAACGCGCCCGTCAATTTCTCGGCGCAGACACGGACCGCGGCCGCGTCGGTGGCCACGCTCGGAATACGCAGAAACGCCTTGAGTTCGGCGATGAAGCGGTCGCGATTGGCGTCGATATAGCGATAGACGTCGTCCATCTTTCCTCCAGGATCCGGCTTCCCTCCAGGGCCCGGAGTTTAGCATCAAGGCACGATGTTCCAAACGGCCCCGGAACCGGCCGAAATCCTCGCCCCAATGCCTTGCCGCCGCCTCCCCGCCTCTGCCATGCTTGGCGTCATGAGCGACGTGGTCACGCCCGATTTCTCCGATACGCCCGTGTGGTGGAACGACACCCCACCGCGCGCGCTGCCCCTAACTCCGCTGCCCGCCAGCACAGATGTCGCGGTGATCGGCTCGGGATATACCGGGCTGTCCGCCGCCCTCACGCTTGCGCGCGGCGGGCGCGGTGTGCATGTCCTCGAAGCCGAACATCCCGGCTACGGCGCCAGCACGCGCAATTCCGGCTATGTCGGCTTTCAATTACGCAACAAGCTGGTGCCGCTCATGGAGCGCATCGGCGCGGCACCAGCCCTCGCCATGGCGCGCGAGGCCATCGCCGCTCACCGTCATGTCGTCGCCTTCATCGAGCGCGAGCAAATCGCCTGCAAGTTCAATTATTGCGGCCGATACATCCCGGCGCACACCCCCGAAGTCCTCGAATCCTTGAAACGCGAGGCCGAGCTCATGACCCGCGAATTCGGCATCGCAGCCGAGGCCGTGCCCAAATCGCGCGAGCGCGAGGAGATCGGCACGGATTTTTTTCATGGCGGACTGCGGGTCGAAATGTCGGGCGCGCTGCATCCGGGCCTATACCACGCGGGCCTGCTTGATCGCACCTTGGCCTCGGGCGCCGTGGTCCACGCCCATACCCCCGCGACCGAAATCGAGCGCTTGCGCGAAGGGCGGTTTCGCGTGACCACCGCGCGCGGCCCGATCGAGGTCGGTGCCGTGATCCTCGCCACCAATGGCTATACCGGCAAAGGCGCGCCCTGGCTCGCGCGGCGGATGATTCCGGTCAATGCGGGCGTGTCCATCTCGGAGCCGCTGTCCGACGAGCGCATCGCGAGCGTCATGCCCAAGGGCCGGACGACCATCGACACCCGGCACAATCCCTTGTCGTTCCGCGTCTATCCCGGCGGCGGTCGCATCCAGTTTTCGGCGGCGCGCGGTCTGTTCGCGCGCGACCACCGGCAAAAGGCGCGCGAGATGCACGCGGCCTTCGTCGCCGTGTTCCCGCACATGAACGACATGCGCATCGCCCATTGCTGGACCGGGCAGATGGGCTTCACCTTCGACGAGCTGCCCCATATCGGCCTTCACGACGGCGTGCATTACGCCATGGGCTATTGCGGCTCGGGCGTCCATATGGCGAGTTGGCTCGGACACAAACTCGGCCTGCGCGTGCTCGGCTCGCCCGATGCCGCGACCGCCTTCGACGGCCGCGAACTCCAATCGCGCTGGTATTATCGCGGCCGGCCGTGGTTCCTGCCGGCCTATGTGCATTGGACCAATTTCAAGGACAAACGGGATTTGGCGCGGGCGCGCCGCTCCACCTAGAAAAAACGCGCGCGCGAACGAGGGAACACCGATGGCCGACAATATCTTCGCCCCGGGCTTCAAGACCGATCCCTATTGGTGGGACGCGGCACCGCGCCCCAAACTCGAACTCGCCCCCCTGCCTGCGGAATCCGATGTGGTAATCGTGGGTTCGGGCTACACGGGCACCTCGTCCGCCCTCACCCTCGCGCGCGCGGGGCGCAAGGCGCTCATCCTCGAGGCCGAGGATCCGGGCTACGGCGCGTCCTCGCGCAATGCCGGCTATGTCGGGCGAATGTTGTGGCACAAATTCGGACCGCTCGAGCGCAAGCTCGGACCCGCCGCCGCAGCCAAGTTGGCGGACGACGCGGTCGAGTCCCATCGCTATCTCACGACGCTCATCGAACAGGAGCAAATCGCTTGCGGCTACGTGAATTGCAGCCGCTTCATCGGTGCGCGCACGCAAGGCCATTTCGACCATTTCGCCGAAGACCTGGCGATGTTTGCGCGCGTGGGCCTGAACATCCAGGCGGACATGATCCCGCGCTCGGCGCAAGGCAAGGAAATCGGCAGCGAAAAATTTTACGGCGGCATGTTGCTGCACGGCACGGGATCGCTGCACCCGGGGCTGTACCATCTGGGCCTGCTCGACCGCGCGCGCCGTTCGGGCGCCGGGATCGCCGCGCATGCGCGCGTGACCGGCATCGAACGGGGCAAGGACGGCAAGTTCACCGTCCATACCGAACGCGGTAATGTCCGCGCCAATGACGTGATCGTCGCGACCAACGCCTATTCGGACAAAGGGGTCGGCTGGTACCGCCGCCGCCTGGTGCCGGTCAAATTGTTCCAAGTCGCAACCGAGCCCTTATCGCCGCAATTGCTGAACCGGTTGATGCCGGGCGGGCGCACGCTCATCGATTCGCTGATGAACATCACCTGGATTCGTCTGTCACCGGATAACACCCGCCTCATCATCGGCGGACGCACCGGCGTCGAGGAAGGCGGCGCCAAGGGTAAGGCCCTAAAGCTTCACGCCGATGCGAGCGAGATTTTTCCCGAACTCGCCGATGTGAAACTGACCCATTCCTGGGAGGGCCAGTGCGCGTTCAGTTTCGACAAGCTGCCCCATATCGGCGTGCACGACGGGGTGAACTACGCCATGGGCTATTGCGGCGTCGGCCTGCCGATGGCCACCTGGATGGGCCACAGGCTCGGCTTGAAACTTCTCGGCAAGGTCGAGGGCGCGACACCCTTCGACGGGCGGAGATTCCCGACCCGCCCCTTCTATAATGGCGAGCCGTGGTTCCTACCGGCGATGATGGCCTATTACGATTTCAAGGATCGCATCGAGTTGTGGCGCGGCTAACGTCCGAGCCATGAACGATATCGGGGAGTCCGGCCAGCCGCCTTCCTTGTGGGCCGCGACCGCCACGCCCGCGCCCCCAACGGGTCCCCTCGACGGCGCGGCCGATGCCGATGTCGTCGTCGTGGGCGCGGGCCTGACCGGTTGTTCGACCGCCCTGCACTTGGCCGAACGCGGCACGAGCGTCATCCTGCTTGAGGCGCACGAAATCGGCTCGGGCGCGTCGGGGCGCAATATGGGCCTCGTCAATCCGCATTTTCGTGTACTGCCCACCCAAGTCTCCGCGCTTCTGGGCGAGGAATTGGGCGGGCGCATGAATGCGGTCTTCGCCGCCGGCGGCGACACGGTCTTCGGGCTCATCAAGCGCCACGAAATTTCATGCGACGCCGTACGCACCGGCAATATCGAGGCGAGCTTCACCAAGCGCGGCCTTGCCGAGTTGCGCGCGACGCACGACGAACGCCTAAGCCTCGGCGCGCCGTTTCAATGGCTCGAGCGCAATACCCTCGCCGAGATGACCGGCTGCGAGCGTTACGCGGGCGGCTATATCGATCGCGGCGCAGGCGGCATTCAGCCGCTGTCCTATGTCCGGGGTCTCGCGCGCGCGGCGCTGGGCAAGGGCGCGCGCATCCATACCCGCAGCGCCGTGAACACCATCGCCAAGCTGGGGGATCTGTGGCGCGTGACGACCGACCGGGGCCAGGCCACCGCGCGCCATGTCGTGGTGGCGGCCGACGCCTACACCGAAGGCGTCATGCCGGAAATCCGGGCGGCCATGGTGCCGATGTGGACCCATATCGGCGCGAGCGAACCGCTTTCGCCCAATCTCCGCCGAACCATCATGCCGGGCGGTCAATCGCTCGGCGACAACGCGACGGTGCCGCGCTATTACCGCATCGACCGCGACGGCCGGCTTGTCGTCGTGACTTTAGGCCGAGCGGCCCGGTCCGTGCTCTCGCCGCTAAGCGATTGGGATCGAAAAGCCATGTCCTGGGCCTTTCCGCACACAGGCGCGCCCAAGATCGTCTATCGCTGGCAAGGCGTGCTCGGCATCAGCCCCAACCATCTGCCGTTCGTCCACGAACCCGAACCGAGTTTCCACGTGCCGCTCGGCTATTCCGGGCGCGGCATCACGTCCGCGACCGTGATGGGGAAGATTCTGGCCGATCGCATCCTGGGTCAGCCAAGCGGGGAATGTCCCGTGCCGCTTTTTCCCCTTGCGCCCGCGCCGTATCGCTTGTTGCATGGGCTGTATTTTCGTGCCGCTCTTTATGCGGGCCGCCTTGTCAGCATGGTGCGTTAATGGCCAATGAACCGCCCCTCCAAGCCTCTCTCTGGCACGCCACGGCCGCGCCCGCGCCCGCAACACAGCCATTCGTGGGTGACCGGACTGCCGATGTCGCCATTGTCGGCGCCGGGTTCACGGGCTGTTCCGCCGCCCTGCACCTTGCCGAGAAGGGCGTCAATGTCACCGTGCTGGAAGCCGAGCAGATCGGTTGGGGCGGCTCGGGACGCAATGCCGGCCTCGTCAATGCGGGCATGTGGCTCGACCCGTCGGAAGTGATTCGCCTTCTCGGCCCCGTGTACGGGCCGCGAATCCTCGATGCGCTCGACGCCGCGCCGGAATTGGTCGATCGCCTCGCCAAGCGCCACGACATGGCCTGCGATATCGTGCCCAAGGGCGTGATCCGCGGCGCGCACAATCACAAGGCCCTTGGCGGTCTGATCGAACACGCGCGCCAATGGCGCGAACGCGGCGCCAATGTCGAGGTTTACGACCGCACCGCCTTCGCCAAGCTGACCGGCAGCAACCACTATGTCGGCGGCATCGTCGATCACCGCAGCTTTTCCATTCAGCCCTTGTCGTATGCGCGGGGCTTGGCGCGTGCCGCCATCGCCGCCGGCGCGAATTTGCACGAAGGCGCGCGCGTGACCGCGGTCGAGAGCGCGAACGGAAAATGGCGGCTTAAGACCGCGGCGGGCGTGCTTACGGCCGACAAGATGATCATGGCCACCAATGCCTATTCCGACGGCCTGTGGCCCGGCATGCGCGAGACGATCATTCCCATCGGTTGCTACATGTACGCGACCGAGCCCCTGAGCGAGAACGTCCGGCAATCGATCTTGCCGGGCAAGCGTGCGCTCTACGACGCCCAACCCTCGATGGTCTTCGCCCGCTACGACCGCGACTATCGCTTGATCGTCGGCAGCCTCGGCTATCTGCCGTCGGGCGAGATGGTCTCGCCGCGCTCCTGGGCGCAGCGCACCTTGCGCTATCTGTTCCCGCAGCTCGGCGAGCAGACATTCTCCCATGCCTGGGCCGGGACCATCGGCTTTACGTCCGATCATCTGCCGCGCATCTACGAGCCCGCCCCCGGCGTTCACATGGTGCTGGGGTATAACGGGCGCGGCATCGGCCCCGGAACCTATTGGGGCAAGACCTTGGCGGATCGCGTGCTCGGAATGCCGGCGTCCGACTTCGCCCTTCCCGTCTCGCCCGTGAAGGCGGCGCCTTTCCGAGGGCTGCGATCGAGATTCTATGAAACCGCGTTCAGCGCCTATCGCTTGCGGAGCCTGTTCCAATAAGCCCGGCCATGGCGCCATGACGCTCGACCAGGTGCTTCTCCGCGACGATCACGATCTTTCGACGGCGATCTGGGCGGCAACGGCGATTGCCGCACCACCCACCCCTTCCCTTGCCGGAAATGTTCGGGCGGATGTCGCCATCGTGGGCGGTGGCTATACCGGGCTGTCCGCGGCCTTGCACCTGGCGGAGCGCGGAACCAAGGCGGTCGTGCTCGAGGCCAAGGAGCCCGGCTGGGGTGCCTCGGGGCGCAATTTCGGCCAAGTCATCGCGGGACTGAAGCTCGACCCCGATGCGATGGACGCGCATTTTGGCCGCGAAATCGGCACCGTCGTCCGAAATCTGTCGGGCGGCGCGCCGGATTATCTTTTCGATATCGTCCGCCGTTACGCCATCGATTGCGACGCGAATCAATCGGGCTGGATTCAACCCGCGCACGCGCGCATTGGCCTGCGCCAAGTCGAATCGCGCGCCGCCCAATGGTCGAAGCACGGCGTCAAGGTCGCGCTATTGGACCGGGCGCGCACGGCCGAGCTTGTCGGCGCCGAAGGCTATCTCGGCGCCTGGCTCGATCCGCGCGGCGGCGGCGTGCAGCCGCTTTCGCTTGCCCGGGGCCTTGCGCGCGCGGCGATTGGGCTGGGCGTGGCCGTTCACGGCGATACGCGGGTCGTGCGTATCGTGCGCCAAGGAACGGATTGGCGGCTGACCGCCGCGAACGGCGCCACGGTCACTGCCGCGAACGTCATCCTCGCGACGAACGCCTATTCCGACGATCTGTGGCCCGGGCTCAGGCGCTCCATCGTTCCCGTTCGCCCGTTCTTGGTGGCGAGCGCGCCGCTTGGCGAGAACGCGCGGCGAAATATCTTTCCTCACGGCCATGTCGGCTCGGACACCAAGCGCATGCTGTCCTATTTCCGCGTGGAGCGGACGGGCCGCTTGCTCATGGGCGGGCGCGGTTCCGTCGGCCATGGCCGGGGAGCGGGTATTTACGAGCAATTGCGCGAAGACACGCGGCGGATTCTCCCTTGGCTCGGCGAGGTCAAATGGGAATATGCCTGGTCGGGCTGGATTGCCTTCACCAAGGACCATCTGCCCCATTTGCACGAGCTCGCGCCCGGAGTTCACGCGGGCCTGGGCTATCAGGGGCGCGGCATTGCGATGGCGCTCGTCATGGGGCGCGAACTCGCGCGGCGCGCAACCGAACGCAAGGTCGAGGGCGGCTGGCCCATTGTGCGGCTGCAGCCCCTGGCGCTTCACGCCCTGCGCAAACCCGTGCTCCATGGGATTCGCGCCTATTGGCGCCTTCGGGATAAACTCGACGCGCGTTGATCCCTTTTCGGCCGCCGGGCCGAGGAATAAGATGGACGGGAAATGACCATGCGCAGCAATCGTGTCGTCGCCAATCCCATCGCGGGCGCGCTGGGCGCCGAAATCGAGGGCGTCGATCTTTCCCAGCCGCTCGACGAGGAAACCTTCGCCGCCATCCGCCAGGCCCTGCTCGATCATCTCGTGATCTTCTTCCACGATCAAAAAATCCAGCCCGCTCACATGAAGGCGCTGGCCAGCCGCTTCGGTCCGCTCGACGTCCACCCCTTCGTCAACGCGGCCCGCGACAGCCGCCAAGATCCCGAGGTCTTCGAAGTCCGCCACGAGCCGGGCGAGCGCTATGTCTTCGGCGAAGGTTGGCACATGGACCACACCTGGAAGCAGCATCCCATGATGGGCGCGCTGCTTTACGCCGTCGAAGCGCCCGAATACGGCGGCGATACCTTGTTCGCCAATATGTATCTGGCCTACGAAACCCTATCCGAAGCCATGCGGCGCTTTCTCGATTCTTTGCGGGCCGTGCATGCGGCGAATCCCGCGCTCTATGTCGGCGACCCCAATTTGAACCTCACCCCCGAACAGATCGACGCCATGCGCGCCGTGCATCCCCTCGTGCGCACCCATCCCGACACCAAGCGCAAGCTCTTGTTGTTTCACCCGCACATCGTCCGCCATTTCGAGGGCTGGAGCATCGAGGAAAGCAAACCGCTCATGGATTTCCTCGCCGCACACGCGACCAAGCCCGAATTCACCTGCCGCTTTCGCTGGCGCAAGGGCGATCTCGCGTTCTGGGACAACCGGGCGCTGATGCACAACCCAATCGTGGACTACCAGGACAAGCTTCGCGTCATGCACCGGGTGGCGATCAACGGCACCGAACCGGCCTACTGAACCGCAGCCGCGTCTTAGGCGAGCGTCACTTCGCCTGTCATGGCTTGTTGACCGTCGGGGCCTATGGCCTCAAGCGCGACCGTGTCGCCCTTGGGGGTACCCTGCACGCGGAACGGCTGGCCGTCGAATAGCGGCCCGCGCGCGCGGAAGGAAAAGCCCGCGACCGGTCGGCGGCTATTTCGGCGCGGCAATTCGGCAAGGTACGTCGCCGTCAGCGGGCCGTGGACCACGAGGCCCGGATAGCCTTCCTCGCCCATGGCATAGGCCCGGTCGTAATGGATGCGGTGGCCGTTGAAAGTGAGCGCGGAATAACGGAAGAGCAAAACCGGATCGGGCGCGACCTCGCGCGACCAGGCGCCCGGCGGCACGGGCTTCATCGCCTCGCGCGCCAATGCCTTGGGCGCGGGCGTGGTACCGCCGGCCGCGCGGTACACGATGTCCATGTCCTCTTCGACGCACACCTTGCCGCCTTGGCTGAAGCGGTTCGTGACCGCGACGAAGACGAGCTTGCCGCTCTCGCCCTGTTTTTCGGAAATCGCGATAATGGTCGCGGTCTTCTCCGCGCGCTCGCCCAGGCGCAGCGCACCCGGAAAACGCAGGCGCGCGCCCGCGAACATCCGTCGCGGCAACTCGACCGGCGGCATGAACGAGCCGCGCGCCGGATGGCCGTCCGGACCGATCGCCGACTGCGGCGCATACGAGTGAAAATATAGCCAATGCCACATGGGCGGCAGCGCATCGCCGGGACCGAGGCGCGTCTCGTTATCGTCGAGCGTCGCCAGCATGGCGCGCGCGGGCGCCAGGGCAATCACATCCTCGACGCTTTCCGCGCGGCCGATCCACGAGTCGTACGGCGTCGCCATCAATCCACCTTGGCCAAATCGATGGGTCCGCCGACCACGCCCCTGTCGCGCAATTTCCCGATCTCGCCCGCGCTCAGCCCCAAAACGGTTTCAAGAATCTCGTCGGTGTGCTCGCCGAGAATTGGCGCCCGGCGCGGCGCGTCCCGCCCAGAAGCGGAAAACTGCAAAGCCAGGCCCGGAACCGGGTAGGCGCCGATTCCCGGTTGTTCGATTTCGGCGAACATCGGGTTTTTCGCCACGCGGGCATCCTGCGCCAGCATCTCCGTGGTCGTGCGATACGGCCCCCAGCACACGCCCGTCGGCGCGAACGCCGCCGCGATCTCGCCCAGGGTCCGCGCCGCGAACCACGGCGCCATGGCACTCCGGATTTCCGCGCGCGCCGCAAACCGCGCGCCCTCGTTACGCGCAAGATCGAGGCCGCGTGCCGTCGCGAGCGCCGCCATGGCCTCGGCCATGCCCGTGGCTTTCACGAGTTCGCTCCACATCCTCTCGGTGATCGCGACCACATAGACCATGCGGCCATCACGCGTCGCGAATTCGCTGCCGAACGCGCCGTATAGGTAATTTCCGGTCGCCGGCCGGTCCGCGCCGTTGATCGCCGCGTCGCCGACATAGCCGAGCGCGCCGACCATCGCGAACGCCACATCGGCCAAGGACAGGCGCACGAGCTGGCCTTCCCCGCTCAGGCGCCGGTGGCGTTCGGCCGCAAGCAGGCCGAGCGCGGCCATCATGCCCGCCGTCAAATCCCAAGCGGGCAGCGCGTTGTTCACGGGCGCGGTGCCCCCGGCGCGCTCGGGCCCCGTGGCAAAGGGAATCCCGACCGCGCTGTTGACGGTGAAATCGACCGCCGTCGAGCCGTCGGGATTGCCGATCAAATTGAGCACCACGACATCCGGCCGCCTGGCCTTGAGCGCCTCGTAGCCGAGCGGACCGGAGGTCGCCAGATTCGTGAGGAACAGCCCGCAATCGGGACCGGGGAGGCAAATCAGGCCCGCGACCAATTCGCGCCCCTCGGGCGTGCGCAAATCGACGGCGAGCGAACGCTTGCCTTTGTTGAGGCCCGCCCAATAGAGGCTGCGGCCCTCGCGCGTGACCGGCCAGCGCCGGGCATCGAGGCCGCCTTGCAGGGCATCGAAGCGGATCACGTCCGCCCCCATCTGGGCGAGCGTCATGCCGGCAAGTGGCGCGGCGACGAAGGCCGAACCCTCGATCACCCGCAATCCCCTCAACAAACCCATGCGTCCTCGCCTTTTGCGCCGTCGCGACAAAACTGCCCCAGCGCGCGGATCACCGCAACGCCTTGCGTGCCCGGAGCCCCTCGGGCAGTCTCGCCCACGCAATCGAGAGCTTCATGACCGCGCAAGACCCCAAGGCGCTCCGCGACGCGGACCGCCGCCATCATCTTCACCCCTTCACCGACAACAAGGCCCTGTGGGCCGAGGGCGGCACGCGCGTCATCGCCTCGGCCGAGGGCGTCTACATCGTCGAGGATTCGGGAAAACGCATTCTCGACGGCTTCGCCGGGCTGTGGTGCGTGGCGCTCGGGTATAGCCGTACGGAATTGGCCGAGGTCGCGTCGCGCCAGATGCGAACCCTGCCGTTCTACAACACCTTCTTCAAATGCACGACCGAGCCGACGGCCGCCCTGGCAAGGCGCATCGCCGCGCTGACGCCGCCTGGGCTCGAGCGCGTGTTCTTCGCCAATTCAGGCTCCGAGGCCAACGACACCATCATCCGCATGGTGCGGATTTTCTGGAATTTGCGCGCGAAACCGAAAAAGAAAATTTTCATCGGCCGGACCTTCAGCTATCACGGCTCGACCATGGCCTCGGCCTCGCTCGGCGGCATGGCCGAAATGCACGAACAGGGGGACCTGCCCTTAGGCGGGTTCGCCCATATCGAGCCGCCCTATTGGTATCGCTTCGGTGGCGACCTCTCGCCCGAGGAATACGGGAGAAAGGCCGCGCGCGCCCTCGAAACCAAGATTTTGGAATTGGGCGCGGACCATGTCGCTGCCTTCATCGGCGAACCCATCATGGGCGCGGGCGGCGTGCTCGTTCCGCCCGAGAGCTATTGGCCCGAGATCGAACGCATCTGCCGCAAGCATGACGTGCTGCTGATCAGCGACGAGGTCGTCTGCGGCTTCGGCCGGACCGGGCGTTGGTTCGGCTGCCAAACCTACGGCTTCACGCCCGATATCATGACCCTCGGCAAGCAAATCACCTCGGGCTACCTGCCGCTGTCCGCCGTGGTGATCGGCCCGCGCGTGGCCGAGACCATGATCCAGTCGGGCGGCGAATTCCGCCACGGCTTTACCTATTCCGGCCATCCCGTGACCTGCGCGGTCGGCCTCGAAACCATCCGCATTCTCGAGGACGAACGCATCGTCGAGCGCGTGTCGAACGACATCGGGCCGTATTTTCAGGCGCGTTTGCACGAACTTTCCGACCACAAACTCGTGGGCGAGGTGCGCGGCATCGGCCTTATCGGCGCGATCGAGCTTGTGGCGGACAAGGCCACGCGCACGCCCTTCGCGCCCGAAGGCCGCGCGGGTCTCGCGGTGCGCGATCACTGTCTTGCGAACGGCTTGATCCTGCGCGCGACGCGGGATTCCATGTTGCTGTCCCCGCCCCTCGTCATCAGCCGGGGCGAGGTCGATGAAATTCTGCGTATCACCCGAAAGGGCCTCGATCTCGCGGCGCTCGATCTCGCTGTGCGCCGGGGTGCTTGAGGGCGGCACCTCTGCTAGATTTCTCGCCTCATCGTCCGGAGAAAGCGCCATGACCGACACCGCCCATCGCCTAGACGGCCGCGTCGCCCTCATTACCGGATCGGGCGCCGGCATGGGGCGCGCGCATGCCATCATGATGGCCGAACGCGGCGCGGACATCGCCGTCATGGACCAGAGCCGCGACGGCGCCGAGGAAACCGCCAAGGCATGCCGCCAGCACGGGCGCAAGGCACTCGTCTTCGCCCACGACATCCAAGATTTGGACGCGAACACGAAAATGGTCGCGGACATCGATCGCCAACTCGGCCGCATCGACATCCTCGTGAACAATGCCGGCATCGGCGGCGGACGAAAGAAGCTCGAGGATATCGACGAGGCGCTGTACGACACGATGTTCGGTATCCACCTGACCGGACATTTTTTTCTGACCAAGGATGTCGTGCCGGGCATGAAGGAGCGCCGGACCGGAAGCATCATCAATATCTCGTCGCGCTGGGCACTGACCGGCGCCGACAATTCCTCGCACTACATCGCCTGCAAGACGGCGCTTCTCGGCCTCACCAAGGCCTGGGCCAAGGAGTTCGCGCCCTGGAATATCCGGGTTAACGCGATCGCGCCGGGCGGGGTGTGGACGGACATGGTGCTGAAAAGCGCGGGCGAGGCGCACATCCGCGAAGAGGAGAAAAAGGTGCCGCTTGGGCGCTGGGCGCAGCCCGAGGAATACGCCTATGCCGCGTGCTTCCTCGCGTCCGAGGAATCGAGCTTCATCACCGGCCAGACGCTGTCGCCGAACGGCGGCATGAGCATCGTCGGAATTTAAGGCCCGGGCGCCTTACTTCAAGCGCGCGAAAAAGACTTCGACCGCGGCGCACAGCACCTGGGGCTGTTCGAGAGCGACCGCATGGCCCGCGCCCGGAATGAGCGCGAATTGCGCGCCTTTGATGGCGTCGCGCAGACGGTGCGAACCCTCGATCCACGCTTCCTCGTCGCCGGTGACGACGAGAACGGGCGCCTTGATGCGCTTTAGTTTCGGCGCGGCGCGGAAGGTGGCGCACGACGCGATGTCAGCCTGGCAGGTGCGCGGCGGCACCGTCCGCAACATGCGGTCATAGCTCTCGACGACGCCGAGCGGCGTCTTTTTCGAGAACAGATGGCTGAGATTGCGCCTAAAGGCGCCGTCAGGATCCTTGCGCCACTGGGTGATCTCCTTCTTCGGAATCTTCCAATCGGGCGCGGAACTCATGGCGATCACGCCCTTCACGCGCTTCTTGCGGCGCGCGGCGAAATCGACGGCCATCGAGCCGCCCATCGAATGACCCCAAAAAATGAAATCCTTGAGCTTCAGGGCCCTCACGAGCTGATCGAGGAACTTGGCATAGGCCTTGGCGTTCCCGATCGCCGGGCCATCGGAGGCGCCGCGCCCCGGAAGATCGATCGCGATGGGCGTGTGCTCGCGGCGAAAATGGCCATAGACGTTCCGCCACACGGCATGGGTGTCGTAAGCCCCATGCACCAAAAGAATGACCCGCCCCTTGGCCGAACCGATCGGACGGGGACATTTATAATGAACAAATCCGCCGCCAACCTTGACGTACGCCATGGAAAGTCCTCCGTAACCGGGGCCGCACTATACGAATTGCCGCAATCGCCGCTACAGCTTTCTATCCCTCCGCCCGCTCCCGGGCTTACGCCGGTCCGCAAGGGCTGTGGCTCTGGGTCAAAAGCCGCGATACGCTGGCATCCATGGTCTCGCCGCTTCCGCCATTGCCATGAGACGGTTTTGTGACAAATAAGCGCAATCTGGCCATCGTCCGCGCATGGTTCCGCCTATTGGCACGGGGCGAATACGCGAAGATGCACGAACTGCAAACCAAGGATGTGGTCTGGGACGTGATCGCCGGCCCATCCGAGACTCTCGTCCCCTGGCTCGGAAAATTTCGCGGCCGCGCCGGCATCGATCGCTGCCTCGCGCGCTTTTCGGGCGCCGTCGAATCGGAAGCCTTCGAGCTTCACGACTTCCTCACGGGTCCGGGTGGCCAGGTCGCGGTGATCGGCCGCACGCGCCTGCGCGAACGGCAAACGGGTGCGCGCATGCATATCGACTTCGTCGAATATTTCCGTCTGCGGCGCGGCAAAATCGCCTATGTCCGAGTCTATGGCGACAGCGCGGGCGCGGCTTGCGCCTTCGCCGCCTTGCCCCGGCGTGCGACCACGCGCACAACCAAACGGGCAGCGCGATGAAGGCAACACGATGAAGGCCGCAAGATACAAGGTTCCCGGCCAACCCCTCGTGGTCGAGGACGTGCCCGAGCCCAAATTGCGCCCCGGCAGTGCCGTCGTGCGCGTGCTCGCCGCCTTCGTCGCGCCCTATTTTCACGAGATGCTCGAATCGGTCCAGCCTTACGGGATGCCGCCCCTGCCCTTCACGCCCGGCATGGATACCATCGGCGTCGTCGAACAGGTCGCGGGCGACGTGCGCGGCCTGGAAATCGGGCAGCGCGTGTTCTGCGACCACTATTACAACACAACCAATCTCGTCTCGAAGGCCGAGAGCTGTTACATCGGCGTTTTCGGCAAGGGTGAAAATTCCAAGGCCATCATGGCCGAGTGGCCCGATGGCGGCTTTGCCGAAAAGTTGATCCTGCCGGCCGAATGTTTCACCCCTCTCGGCGCCGCCGCTTCGGTCGAACCTGCAATTCTCGTGCGCTTGGGTTGGATCGGCACGTGCTATGGCGGCTATATGCGCGCGGGCTTCCGTCCCGGCATGCGCGTCGTGGTCAACGCCGCGACGGGCCTCATGGGGTCGGCGGGATTGGTTCTGGCGCTCGCGATGGGCGCCGCGCGCGTCGTCGCGGTCGGACGCAAGGCGCGTGTGCTCGAGGAATTGACCGCGCTCGACCCGCGCCGCGTGGTGGCGGTGCGCGCGAATTCCCCCGATGCGGCCGCCGCAATTCGCGGCGCCTGCGGCGGCGCCGATATCGTGCTCGACGCGGTCGGCGACATTGCCGATCCGACCAGCACCGTGAACGCGGTGGCCGCGCTCGCGCCTTACGGCACCGCCATTCTCGCCGGCGGCGTGAACGCGCCGCTCAACGTCAACACGAAGTGGATTCTCGACAACCAAGTACGCATCCTGGGATCGAGCTGGTTTCCCCGCGCGGCCATGGCGCAATTGCTGGCGATGATCGGTGCAGGCGCGCTCGACATGGGCGTCTTTCGCGCCCAATCCTGGCCCTTGTCCAAGGTGAACGAGGCGATCGCGCGCGCCGCCAAGGGGCCGGGCGGGCTCGAACACCTGGCTCTGGCGCCCTAAGGCTTTATGACTCAAACCCTCGTTCGCGGAAGATACCTCGTCGCCGATCCGGGCCATGTGCCGGGCGCGGGCCTGCTGACCGATGGCGCGGTACTGGTCGAAGCCGGACGCGTTTCAACCATCGGCGAATACCGTGTCTTGGCGGCCTCTCACCCGAACGCGCGCACCCTCGGCTCGCCCCGCCACATGGTGATACCGGGATTGGTCAACGCCCATCACCACGGGCGCGGGTTGTCGGCTGCGCAGCTAGGCGTGCCGGACGATCATCTCGAACGTTGGCTGCTCGACTATCTTGCGGCGCCTGCGCTCGATGTCGAGCTCGATACGCTCTACGCCAATCTCCGCCTGATTCGTTCGGGCGTCACGACCGTCATTCATTCGGGCTATGCGCGGGTGCCCGGCCGGCACGAACAGGAAAGCCATGCGACCCTCGCCGCGTACCGGGCATGCGGCCTACGGGTCGCCTATGCCGTCGGCTACGAGGATCAGTTCGGTTTGGTTCACGGCCAGGATGAGGCATTTTTTCAAACCCTTCCCGGCCCGCTGGCGCGGCGGACACGCGCCGCGTTCCCGCCCCCGAGCCATGACCAAATCGAACGCGCGCTAAATTTCGTGACCGAACTCGCGGCGGCGCATGCCCAGGACGACCGCGTGCGCATCCTGTATGGCCCAAGCTGGACCGCATGGTGTTCCGACGCCTTGCTCGCGCGCACGGCAGAGTTGTCCGCGGCCAGCGGCCTCGGCATCCACATCCACGCACTCGAATCGCCCTACGAGCGCGAATTGGCCCGGCGTCGGCAGGGCGGCACCACCATCGACGGCCTCGAACGTCTCGGCCTCTTGAGCGCGCGCACCACCCTCGCGCACGGCGTCTGGCTGACCGAAGACGAGATAATCCTGTGCGCCCAGACCGGCACGTCGATCGCCCATTGCCCGAGTTCCAATCTCCGGCTGCGCAACGGCATCGCGCCCGTCCGGCGGTTCTGGCAAGGCGGGCTCAATGTCGCCATCGGCACGGATTCCTGGGGCCTCAACAGCGACGAGGACATGTTCCAGGAAATGCGCCTCGCATGGATGCTCGCGCGCCTGCCGCACGCCCATCGCTTCGTCGATGGCCCGAGCGCGCACGACATCCTGCGCATGGCCACCCTTGGCGGGGCCGAGGCCTCGACCTTCGGCAGAGAGTTCGGCACCCTGCTTCCCGGCGCGCCCGCGGACCTCGTGATCCTCGATTACGCCGCCATGACCGCGCCGCACATCGCGCCGAACGTCGATCCGGTGGACGCCTTGCTCCATCTCGCCCGGCCGGCGCATGTGGACAGCGTGATGATCGCGGGCGAACTCGTGCTCGATCACGGGCGCTTTCCCGGCATTGACGAGGACGGCGTCGCGCGCCGGCTGGCCGAGGTGGCGGCCAGGCCCCGTCATTCCGGGGAATCCGAATTGACCCAGATCGCGCGCGAGTTGCGCCCGCACATCGACGCCCATTACGCCCAATGGCCCGATACCACGGTCGAGCCCTATGCGATGGTGAACTCGCGCACCTGACGTCGGGCGCGCTAACGCACGCTCGATCCGGCGTCCACGCTGACCAGCGCGCCGGCCATGTAGCTCGCGTCGTCGGACGCCAGGAAAAGCATCACCCGCGCGACTTCCTCGGGTTCGGCCACGCGGCCGATCGGCAGGGTCGCGCCCAGCCGCTTGAAACCCTCCTCGATTTCGTAGCCGCGCCGAAGCAGCCCGGCCTCGAGCATGGGCGTGCGCACTTCCCCCGGGCACACCGCATTCACGCGGATCCCGTCCTCGATATGATCGAGGGCGAGGGCGCGCGTCATGTTGGCGACCGCGCCCTTGGTCGTGCAGTAAGCGACGTGACCCTTGCCCGCGGTGATGCCCCATTCGGACGACATCATCACGATGGAACCGCCCGTACCCTGGCGCTTCATCGCGCGCACCGCCGCGCGCGCGAGAAAGAACACCGCGTTCACGTTGACCGCCATGGCTTCGAGCCAATCCTCGTCGCTGGTGGCAAGGGCGTCGGTGCGATGGATGATGCCCGCGTTGTTGACTAGGCAGTCGATGCGCCCGAAGCGCGCGCAAGTTTCATCCACCACGCGGTCGCAGAATGCGCGCGCCTTCACGTCGCCCGCGAGGAACGCGGCATTTGCCGATTTGGGCAGGCCCGCGAGCACCTTTTGGCCGCGCCCCTCGTCGCGGCCCGTCAGCATGACGCGGGCGCCTTCGGCGGCGAAGACGCGCGCGCACGCAGCGCCGATGCCCGATGTGGCACCCGTGATCAGAACGGCCTTGTCCTTCAACTTCATCTCTTGTCCCCCGCTGCCCGGTCCGCGAACAGATGCCGCAATCCCTCCTCGGTCGCTTCGCACACCCCGCGTTCGGTCACGAGCGCGGTCACAAGGCGTGCGGGCGTGACATCGAAGCCGTAATTGGCCGCCTCGCTGCCCTCGGGGGTGAGCGTCACATCGAGAATCTCGCCCGATTGCGTCCGGCCCCTTATCGTCGTGACTTCCCGGCCCTCGCGTTCCTCGATCGGAATCGACCTGCCGTCCGACAGCGCCCAGTCGATGGTCGGCGAAGGCAATGCGACGTAAAACGGCACGCCGTTATCGTCCGCCGCCAGGGCTTTCAAATAGGTGCCGATCTTGTTGCAGACATCGCCCGCACGCGTCGTCCGGTCCGTGCCGACGAGGCAGAGATCGACCATGCCGCGCTGCATCAGATGCCCGCCCGCATTGTCGACGATCACCTTGTGCGCGACACCGTGGCCGCCCAATTCCCAGGCCGTGAGCGAGGCGCCCTGATTGCGCGGCCGGGTTTCGTCCACCCAGACGTGGATTTCAATGCCGGCGTCGTGCGCCATGTAAATGGGCGCCAGTGCCGTGCCCCAATCGACGGTCGCAAGCCAGCCCGCATTGCAATGGGTCAGGATATTGACCCGACCGCCGCCCTTCTTGCGCCGCGCCGCCTCGATGAGGGCGAGGCCGTTGCGCCCGATCGCCTCGTTCATCGCGACATCGTCGTCGCAAATCTTGGCCGCGCGCGCGTACCCCGCCCCAACCCGCTCGCCGCGCGGCCGATTGCGCAGATGATCGCGCATGTCGTCGAGCGCCCATTTGAGATTAATCGCCGTGGGCCGCGTCGCCAATAGGGTTTCGTAGGCGCCGTCGAGCGCCGAATCCGAGGAATCCGTGCGCATCGCCAGGGCCACGCCGTAAGCCGCCATCGCCCCGATCAAGGGTGCGCCGCGCACCTGCATGGCGCGGATCGCATGGGCGGCCGCGGCCAAATCGCCCAAGCGCAGAATCGCGAATTCGTGCGGCAGGCGCGTTTGATCGATGATCTCGACCGCGCCACCGTCGCCCGCAACCCAAATCGTCCGATATTTCTTGCCGCCAACCTTCATGCGCGACCTCGCTCGCCGGGCGCGAACCCTAGGCGAGCGCCGCGCCGCGATCAATCGCACCGTGGCGCAACCGCCGCCGGGCTGGCCATTTGGCCCCGCTTTGGGGGCTGACCGCGATGATCGGGGGTGTTATCAAGTTCCGAGGTATTTGTTCGGGGGGACGGACGCATGACGGGTGTGATGATCGTTACCGGCGCGGGCCGGGGCATCGGCGCGGCGATCGCGCTGCACGCAGGCCGCAACGGCTATAAAGTGTGCGTCAATTACTCCCGCTCGAGGGAAAAGGCCGAAGCCATCGCCGCGACGATCGCGAGCGCGGGCGGACAGGCCATCGCCGTGCAAGCCGATATGGCGTCCGAGGACGATATCGTGCGCATGTTTCGCGAGATCGACGGCGCGCTCGGGCGCGTGACGGCGCTCGTCAACAATGCCGGCATCGACGTGCCGACGCGCAATGTCGAGGACGTGAGACTCGACGACTTGCAGCGCATCTTCGCGGTGAATGTTTTTGGCGTGCTGTTGTGCAGCCGCGAAGCGATCCGGCGGATGTCGCCCGAAAAGGGCGGCCAAGGCGGCGCCATCGTGCATATTTCCTCGCGCGCCTCGGGGCACGGCAATCTCGTCGGCGAAGTGCCCTATACCGCGACCAAGGGCGCGCTCGACGGCATGACGCTGGTGATGGCGAAGGAAGTCGCCAAACAGAACATCCGGGTGAATTGCATCCGCCCCGGCCTCATCCTGACCGATATCTTCGAGCGCTCCGGCGGGCGCGAGGCGTTGAAGGAGCGCGCCAAGACCTCGGTGCCCATCGGCCGTCCCGGCGAGCCCGACGAAATCGCCGCCGCCGCGGTCTGGCTGTGCTCGAAGGAGGCGTCCTACGTCACGGGCGCGATCCTCGATGTCGGCGGCGGGCGCTGATGGCGGCACGCTGGGAAAATCGCCCGGAAGGCTCGAACTGGGGCGAGTTCGGAACGGACGACCAATTGGGCAGGCTCAATCTTCTGACCAAGGAAAAGGTCCTTCAGGGCGTGGCCGAGGTGAAGGAGGGCTTGGCCTTCGTCCTAAGCCTGCCCCTCGACCGGCCCGGCCGCAGCCCCCATCCCGCGCGCCACCCCCCGCGCCTCGCCGCGACCATTCGCCACGGCCAAGCCAGTTACAATCTTCCCCTCGCCACCGTCGATCCCGATTTCTACGACATCGTGTCGGACGACGTGGCGCTCATTCACACGCAGTTTTCAACCCAATGGGATTCCTTCGCCCATTGGGGCGCGCGTTTCGACGCCGACGGCGACGGCGCGGCCGAGCCCGTCTATTACAATGGCTGGCGCGCCGGCCCGGACATCAAGGGGCCGCGCAAGGACGACCCGGCCAAGGGCTGGGAACGCTTTCCGGGCGTCGCGGCCCAAGCGCTCGGCATCGAAAAAATGGCCGAGACGGGCGTGCAGGGCCGGGGCGTGATGATAGATCTGCGTGGCCATGTGGGCGATGGCCGAGCGATGATCGGTTACGACGACCTCATGCGCGTGATGGACAAGGACAAGATCGGCGTCGAGCCCGGCGACATGGTGTGTCTGCATACCGGTTTCGCCGACCGGATTCTCGAGATGGGCGCGAACACGGACGTGGACGGGCTCCATCATCTGTGCGCCGTGCTCGATGGCCGCGACGCGCGTTTGCTGAAATGGGTCACGGACAGTCAGCTCTCGACCCTGATCGCCGACAATTACGCCGTCGAGGCCTATCCCGCCCGCCCCGCCACGGGGCCGCGCGCGGCATTGCCGCTGCACGAACATTGCCTGTTCAAGCTCGGCGTCCATCTCGGCGAAATCTGGCACCTCACGCCCTTGGCCGAATGGTTGCGTGCGGCGGGACGCAGCCGGTTTTTGCTGACGGCGCCGCCGCTACGCCTGCCGGGCGCGGTCGGCTCGCCCGCCACCCCCGTCGCGACGGTCTGAGGCCATGGCCAGGCGCACTACCCTGCTGACCGGCGTATCGAAGGGCATCGGCCGCGCCGTGGCCGAACGCCTCGCGCGCGAGGGCCACCATGTCATCGGCCTCGCGCGCACCAAGCCCGAATGGGATTTTCAAGGCGATTTTCATGCGGTCGATCTCACCGATCTTGAAACCACGCGCGCGCTCGTGGACAACCTCGCCGCGCGGCACGCCATCGACGGTCTCGTGCACAATGCCGGCTACGCGAAGATCGAGCGCTTGGAAACCATGACCATCGCCGACCTCGACGACATGATGACCCTGCATGTGCGCGCGGCGGCGGTGATGGTGCAGGCGCTTGCGCCGGCGATGAAAAAACGCCGCTTCGGGCGCATCGTCTTGATCGGCAGCCGCGCCGCTCTGGGCAAGATCGGGCGCGGCGCCTATGCCGCCACGAAATCGGCGATGCTCGGTTTCATGCGCACCTGGGCGCTCGAACTTGGCCCGAGCGGCATCACGGTCAATTGCGTGGCCCCCGGTCCCACGGCAACCGAGCTGTTCCGCCGCGGTAATCCGCCCGACGCGCCCGCGACCAAGGCAATCATCGCCTCGATTCCGGTGGGGCGCATGGGCAAGCCCGAGGAGATGGCCGGAGCGGTCGCTTATTTTCTCGGCGAGGACGCTTCGTTCACCACGGGTCAGGCGCTCTATGTCTGCGGCGGGCTGACCGTGGGTCTATATCCGGGCTGACATGGCGCTTCTCTGGGAACCGCGTTTGGACGACGAGGGATTGCGCTGGCGCGATCTCGCGCGCGACCTCACGGCAAAGTATTTCGCGCCCCTCGCCGCCGAATTGGACCGCGATCAACGCTATCCCTGGGAAAGCGTGAAGCGGCTCATCGACGCCAAAATCGCCGGCATGTTCGTGCCGAAGAGCTATGGCGGCGAGGGCGCGTCCTTGACCGCGTTCTGTTCGGTGGTCGAGGAAGTCGCGCGCGGCTGCGCCTCGACCTCGGCCATCGTGGTCGCCTTGCCGCTCGGCGGCTTCCCCCTCCTCCTTGAAGGCAGCGAGGATCAGAAACAAAGCTATCTCGGCGGCCTCGCCCGCGAGGGCATCGCCATTAATTTCGCCCTGTCCGAGCGCGGCGCCGGCTCCGACATCGCGGCGATCGAAACCTCGGCCACGCGCGAGGGCGGCAACTGGCGCCTGCGGGGCGAAAAATGCTGGCTCGGCAATGGCGGCGCCGCGCGCCATTACATCGTGTTCGCGCGCGAGGCCGAAAGCCGGGCGATCACGGCCTTTCTGGTGGACAAGGAACAGCCCGGCGTCGTCATCGATTTCTTCGAAGACAAGATGGGTTTGCGCGGCACGCTGACGAGCAATCTCAAACTCGACACACTGGTCGAGGATTCGGCGATCGTGGGCACGCCGGGCAAGGGCCTGCGTCTCGCGCTCAAGACCCTCGCGGTCGGCCGCGTGACCGTCGCGGCCCAGTCCGTCGGCATCGCACGCGCCGCCTACGACGCGGCCGCGCGCCATGCGGTCGAACGCCGGGCCTTCGGCCAGGCGATCATCGATCACCAGGCGGTCGGCTTCAAATTGGCGGACATGGCGACCGAGATTTCCGCCGCGCGCATGATGCTGCACGAGGCGGCGCAAGCCTATGATCGGGGCGCGGACGTCTCCGGCCTCGGCACGATGGCGAAATTGTACGCGAGCGAAGCCGCGCATCGCGCCGTCGATTCGGCGGTGCAGATTTTCGGCGGCCCGGGATACGTCAAACCCAACGCGGTCGAACGCTATTACCGCGACCAGCGCGTCACGGAGATTTACGAAGGCACCTCGGAAGTCCTGCGCATGGTTCTCATGCGCGCCGTCCGCTCGGACTTCACGTCTCCATCGAAATAAACCTGCTCGACATGAGACCCCCCCGGATGACCGAGAACCGCCCCCACTCCGCGAAAATCTGGGACACGCGCGAGCTGTGGTCGCGCGACCGCATCGCCGCCCATCAGTACCAACGCCTGACCGCGCAACTCGCCTATGTCGAGGAACGCAGCGCGTTTTATCGCGCGCGCTTTGCCGATACCGGTTTCAAGCCCTGCGATCTCGCCTCGCTCGATGATTTGCGCCGCCTGCCGATTACCCGCAAGGCCGATTACGTCGCCACCGTCGAATTGGATTTGCCCTGGGGCAGCCATTTGGCGGCCCCCCTTCGCGATGTGCGCCGCGCGCATTATTCCTCCGGCACCACCTCGAAACCCGTGCCCAATTGCTGGACCGCGCCCGATCTTGATCGCTGGACGGATCTGTACGCGCGCGGCGGCTATGCCCAAGGTGTGCGCGAGACCGATATCTTCCAAAATCTCTTTTCCATGTCGTGGTTCGTCGGCGGGCTCGGCGCCATGGCGTCCTACGCCAAGATCGGCGCGCTGTGCATTCCCGGCGGCAGCGTCGATTCCGAACGCCAAGTGCGCACGATTTTCGATTACGGCACCACGGCCGTGTGCGCCACGCCGTCCTTCGCCGCTCATTTGGCCGAGATCGCCGCCGGCATGGGGCTCGATCTTCGCAATTCGAAGGTCGAGAGCCTGGCGCTTGGCGGCGAGCCGGGCGCCCAAGTCCCCGCGACGCGCGCGATGATCGAGGACCGCTGGGGCGCCAAGGCCTACGACGCCTATGGCAGCCTCGAATTCAATCCCATCGCCTGGGAATGCGAGGCGCAGACGGGCGGCCATCTGTGCGAGGACTTCGCGATTGCCGAGATTCTCGACGCCGAAACCGAGGCGCCGGTGCCCGACGGCCAGCCGGGCGTTCTGGTGCTGACCCATCTCGACAAACAGGCCGTGCCGCTCGTGCGCTGGTGGACGGGCGATGTCGTGGTGCGCGATTCGCGCGCTTGCGCCTGCGGGCGGACCCATGCGCGCCTTCCCGGCGGGGTGCGCGGGCGCGCCGACGACATGATGATCGTGCGCGGCGTCAATGTCTTCCCAAGCGCGGTCGAGGACGTCGTGCGCGCGATGCCGGGCCTGTCGGGGGAATATCTCATCGTGCTCGACGCCGACACGACAGATGCCAAGACGGGTTTTCTCACGGGCCTCAAGATTCGCGTCGAGCGCACGCGCGCAGCACCGCCCGACATCGCCGAACGCATCTCGGCGGCGCTGCGCAAATCGCTCAATGTCCGCGCGATCGTCGAAGTCCTCGACGAAGGCATTTTGCCGCGCACCACGCACAAGGCCAAACGCATCCTGCGCGAGAAGAAATAAAAAACCCCGCCGCGTTCGCGGCAAACAGGAGAACCGCCATGAACGTCGCCATCGGCCAGCCGATTCGCCGCGTCGAGGATGACCGGCTGCTTCGCGGCCAGGGCCGGTTTCTCGAGGATGTGCGCTTGGCGCACGAAGCCCAAGCCGTGGTGCTGCGCTCGCCGCACGCGCACGCGCACATTCGTTTGCTTGATCCCTCAGCCGCGCGCGCGGCGCCGGGCGTGCTCGCCGTTCTGACCCACGCGGACTTGGCGGCCGAGGGCGTGAAGTCGTTGCCGCCAATGACGCGCGATCCGCGCTACGAGATAAAGAATTCCGACGGCAGCCGGATGCCGGAACCCGAGCACTGGCCCCTCGCCAAGGACAAGGTACGCCATGTCGGCGATCCCGTCGCCTTCGTGGTCGCCGAAACCCGCGCCCAGGCGCTCGACGCCGCGGCGCTGATCGCGGTCGATTACGATCCGCTGCCCGCCGTCATCGATGCCGCGTCCGCGCGCGCACCGGGCGCGCCGGTCCTGCATGACGGCGCGCCGGGCAACCGCGTGCTCGAATGGTCGGTCGGCGACCGCAAGGCGACGGATGACGCCTTCGCCAAGGCCCATCGCGTGACGCGCCTCAAGCTGCACAATAACCGCCTCATTTGCGCCTATTTGGAGCCGCGCGCGGCCATGGCGAGCGTCACGGGCGACGCCATCACGCTTTACGCCTCGGGCCAAGGCGCGCACCGCTTCCGCGAGACGCTTTCCTTCTGTCTCGGAGTGGCGCAAGACGATGTGCGCGTGGTCATGGGCGATGTCGGCGGCGGATTCGGCCCGCGCGGATTTTTCCAGCCCGAGAACGTGCTCGTCGCCCTGGCCGCCCGGCGCTTGGGCCGGCCCGTGCGCTGGATCGGCGACCGCGCCGAAAGCTTCACGACCGATGTCCAGGCGCGCGACCACGCGATCGAATGCGCCGTCGCCCTCGATGCGAACGGCCGGTTCCTCGCCCTGGACGTTTCCAGCGATTGGAACATGGGCGCCTATGTGCCGGCGCGTGCGGTATTCGCGCAGATCGCGCACATGGGGCCGGTCATGCCGGGCGCCTATCGTTTCCCGGCGCTGCATTTCACGCTGCGCGGCTATCTCACCAATATGGCGCCAATTTACGCGCTGCGCGGTATCGGCCGCGCCGAGGCGAGCCATATCCTCGAACGCCTGATCGAAGAAGCCGCGCACGAGATGAAGCTCGACCGGGTGGAGATTCGCCGGCGCAATCTCGTGCCCGCATCGGCCATGCCCTACGACAACAAGGCGGGCTCGACCTACGACTCGGGCGAGTTCGAAGCCATCATGGACAAGGCCCTGGACCTGGCCGATTGGCGGGGCTTTGGCGCGCGCAAGGCGCAATCGCGCGCGCGCGGGCTGTTGCGCGGCATTGGCCTCTGCAATTTCGTCGAGAACGCGGGCGGTGCGCCGTCGGAATTCGCCGAGGTGAAGGCCGACCCCGCGCGCCGCCTCGATCTGTACGTGGGCTCGGGACCCAGCGGACAGGGCCACGAAACGGTCTATGCCCAGGTGCTTGCGGCCGAGCTCGGCCTGCCCTTCGAGGACGTGCGCACCCATATCGGCGACACCGCCATCGTCAAGGCGGGTTACGGCTCGGCCGCCTCGCGCTCGATGCGCAAGGCCGGGTCCGCCGTCGTGCTCGGCGCGCGCATCATGATCGAGAAAGGCAAGATTCTCGCCGGTGACATGATGGAGGCCACGCCCGCCGATATCGAATACCAAGCGGGCTGGTTCCGCGTCGCGGGCACGGACAAGAGCGTGCATCTTTACGACGTGGCCGCGCACGCCCGCGCCAAGGGCGAGGAGCTATCGGGCGCCATCGACCACAAACAGCCCGAGGAAACCTTTCCCAATGGCTGCCAGGTGGCCGAGGTCGAAATCGATCCCGAAACCGGCAAGGTCGATTTGGTGCGCCACAGCTTCGTGAACGATGTCGGACGCGTCATCAATCCGCTTCTGCTCGACGGCCAGTTGCACGGCGGAGTAGCCCAAGGCATCGGCCAGGCGATGACCGAGCGCACCGTTTACGACGCGGACGGCCAGCTGCTTTCGGGCAGTTTCATGGATTATTGCATCCCGCGCGCGGACGACATGCCGTTCTTCGCCACCGCGTTCCACGAGGTGCCGTGCGCGGGCAATCCCTTGGGCGTCAAGGGCGCGGGCGAAGGCGGCACCACCGGCGCGCCGCCCGCGATACTGAACGCGATCATCGACGCGCTGCGCGATTTCGGGGCGACGGACATCGACATGCCCGCCGCGCCCGAAACCGTCTGGCGCGCGATGGGCGCCAGACGGCCCGGCTGAAACGGCTATTTCTCGTACAATTTCCGCGGCAGCGAGTTCAGCACCTCGACCCCCGTGCGCGTCACGCGAATGGAGTTCGACGTGACGATGCCCATCTCGTCCTGGATGAGGCAGCCCGGCACCAGGTGGAACGTCATGTTCGTCTGCAACAACCGCTTCTCGCCCTTGCGGATCGAGATGATCTGCCCTTCACCCCAATCGGGCGGGTAATTGATTCCGATGGAATAGCCGATGCGGTGGACGTGCTGTGCGCCGAAGCCGTTCTTCTCGAAGACGCGGTGGCCGACCTCGTTGACGGATTCGCAAGAGACGCCCGGCCGGATCGCGCCGAGCACGGCCTCGAGCGCCTCGACCGTGGTGTCGAACAATTTCCGCACGCGCGGGCGGACCTTGCCCGTGGTCGCGGTGCGGAACACCGCGCCGCAATAGCGGTATTTCGACGCCGCGATTTCGAAGATGCAGTGATCGTTCGCCGTCATCTTGCGCCCGCGCCACGTCGCGTGGCACGCGCCCGAGCGCCGCCCGGAGACGATGAAATTGGGCAGACCCGTATACTCGGCGCCCTGTTCGCACCACACCTTGTGCAAGGCGCCCGCGATCTGGTCCTCAGAGGCGCCCGGCTTCACCGCCTTGATGCCCGCAAGACAGGCCTTGTCGGCAATCGCAACCGCTTGCTTGATGACCTTGACCTCGGCCTCGGACTTGATCATCCGGGCTTCCTCGACAAGCGTCGTGGCGTCGGTGAAGCGCGCGCGGGACAATCCGTCCTTGATCGCCTCGTACTCGTTGACGGTGAAGAAAAATCCGCCCTTCTCCAACCCGATTCGCTTGCCGTCGAGGCCCAAGCGGCGGGCCGTCTCGACCGTAACCGAGACCGGCACGACGTGATCCTCGACGGGCGCGGTTTCCACGAGCCAGGAAAACTCCGGCACGTTCGTGAGCTCGAGCTTGCGCCCGACTAGCACCGGCTGCTGGCCGCGCGCGACGATGAGGCAGTGATAGCCGTAATAGCCCGGCGTTTCGTAGCCCGTAAGGTACGTGATGTTCTCGGGCCCGCGCACGAACAGGGCGTCGAGCCCCGCGCGCTTCATTGTGTCGAGCACCACGTCGTAGCGGCGCTTGTATTCGTCGAGCTTGAAGGGCAAGCGCGGGTGCTGGACCATGCCCAGCTTGTGTCCGCCCGCCGTCGTCTCCGATCGTGTCGCCATGCGTTCCTCCCCGTATTGCCGTGCGGGATGATCTCCCGCCTCGGTCGTCTCTACGTCACGCGCAGCCGCGCCTCGCCCAGCCCGTCGATCGCCGTCACCAATTCCTCGCCCGGCGCCAAGGCCCGCGCCGCAACCAGGCTGCCCGTCATGACGAGGTGCCCGGCCTTGAGCGGCCGGCCCCGCTCGACCAGGCGATTGGCCAGCCACGCCAAGGCTTCGAGCGGGTGGCCGAGCGCGTCGCGCCCGTGCCCCTCGCCCACGCTTTCCCCGTTCACGATCATCCGGCAGCGGGCGGCGCCGAGATCGAGCTTGCGCCAATCGGCAACTTCCGGTCCAGCGACGCAGCCGCGCGCCATGGCGTTGTCCGAGACCAGCACCGTCGCGTCGATCGCGGTTTTGGCGAAATCGCGCAGATCCGCGATTTCGATGCCGGCCATGCAGGCCGAAACCGCCTCGGCCACGCTCTCGCGGGTATACGGCGCGCAGGATGCAGGAAGATCGCGCCCGAGCTTGAGCACGATTTCCGATTCGGCGCCGAGCTGAAGGTAATCGCTCGCCTTCACGGTGTGGGGGCTCGCGTGCATGAGCGTGGCGAACATCGCGCCTTCGAAGGGGTGATCGACGTGGAAGCGCTGCTGCTGGACCTTGCTGGTCAGCGCGATCTTCCAGCCTGAAATCTCGCCGAACCCGCCCGCGAGATAGCGCGCGATCACGCCGTCTTGAACCTTGAAGGCCTCGGTGAGATCGCGCGGATGAAGCCCGCCCGCCAAACGCCCGATCGGGCGCTTGGCGCGCTGATCGTCGTAGATAGCGCGCGCGGCGCGCTGATCGTCGTAGATGGTGCGCGCGGCGCGCGCGGGGCGATCGTCCATTTCCGTCATGTCCGTCCGCCCCGCGCCCGCCGCCGCACTTGACCTTAGAACGCCGTCTGGGCGCCGATCGCGGCCAACGCCGCGGCCGCGCATTCCACATCCTGATCGCCGGTGCCCGAACCGACGCCGATGCCGCCAAGGCACTGACCGTTCACAATCACGGGCAGGCCGCCCTTCAGGTTCGCGAACTTGCCGCCGGTGGCGATCGCCATCTTCAGTTCGTACTCGGGCGGAGTCTTGCCCGTGGGCTGGCGCGAGGAGGCGGAGGTCTTCGCCTTCGCCGTCGCCGTGTCGAAGGACAGAACCTTGGCACCGTCCATCCGCGCGTAGGCCAGAAGGTGGCAGCTCTCGTCCACGATGGCGATGCACTGGGGCACGGCCATGGCTTCGGCCTTCTTCACGGCCGCGTCGAGCATTTTGAGCGCGCCTTCGTGGGTGAGTTTGCTGACTTGAACGGTAACCGCCATCGCGGACCTCCCAGGGTGTTGGAACGAAGGGCGCACTTTAGGCCGTGGCCGGTCAGGCTGTACAGGCTCGCGCGCCCCCGCGCGACCGCCATAGAATGGCAATAATCGAACGGCCCCGAAGGCCAAAAGGACAACCCGCATGCGCGCCACGATGATGGATGTTCCCCTGACGGTCGCGCAAATCCTCGAACGCGCGGGGCGGCTGTTTCCCGACACCGAAATCGTCTCGCGCCGGCCGGACAAATCCATCCATCGCTATCGCCATGCCGAGCTTCATGGCCGCGCCCTCGCCCTTGCCGCCGCCTTGCAAAAGGCGGGCGTGAAGCAGGGCGAGCCCGTCGCCACGCTCATGTGGAATCACGCGGTTCATCTCGAAGCCTATTTCGGCATTCCGTGCGCGGGCGGGGTGCTGCACACGCTCAATCTCCGCCTGCATCCGAACGATCTCGTCTATATCGTCGATCACGCGGGGCCGCGAACCCTCATCATCGACGACGTGCTGCTGCCCCTGCTTGCCGAATTCCGCGACCGGGTTCGCCTCGACCGCGTGATCGTGGTGAATTGGGGCAAGGGGGCTTTGCCCGAGGGCGCCGTCGATTACGAGGATTTCATCGCGGCGGGCGCGGCTGGATACGTGCCGCCGGAGCTGGACGAAACCGACGCCGCGGGGCTCTGCTATACTTCGGGCACGACGGGCAAGCCCAAGGGCGTGGTCTATTCCCACCGCGCCATCGTGCTCCATTCGCTCGCCATCTCGCTGCCCGACGTGCTCTCGATCTCGCACCGTTCGGCGGTCATGCCCGTGGTGCCGATGTTCCACGCCAATGCCTGGGGCGAGCCCTTCGCCTGCGCCATGATGGGCGCAAAGCAAGTCTTCCCGGGCGCCCATCTCGACGCCGTAAATCTCCTCGATTTGTGGAACGACGAGGGCGTGACCTTGGTTTCGGGCGTGCCCACGGTTTGGCTCGCCGTCGTGCGCGCGCTCGACGAAAACCCCGGGCGCTGGCCGAGGGTCAAGGGTTTGCGCGCGCTCATCGGCGGCGCGGCGGCACCCGAGGGCCTGCTGCGCGCCTTGATCAAGCACGGCATCGACCCCGCGCATGGCTGGGGCATGACCGAGATTACCCCGGTCGGCGCGATCCATTCCTTCAAGCGCAAGCTCGATACCCTGCCGCCCGATGCGCGCATCGCGCACCTTGCCAAGCAGGGCCTGCCCCTGCCGCTCGTCGAAACCCGCGTCGTCAACGATTCGGGCGAGGCGCCATGGGACGGCGCAAGCGTGGGCGAATTGCAGGTGCGCGGCCCCTTTGTCGCCGCGCGCTATCACAACCAGCCAGATTCCGGCGATCGCTGGACCTCCGATGGCTGGTTCAAGACCGGCGATGTCGTCGCCATGGATGCGGACGGCTATATAAAGCTGTCGGACCGCACGAAGGACCTCATCAAATCGGGCGGCGAATGGATCAGCTCGGTCGAGCTCGAGAACGCGATCATGGGCCATCCGGCGGTCGCGGAAGCCGCCGTGATCGCCGTGGCACACCCGCGCTGGGACGAACGGCCCCTGGCGGCGGTCGCCCTCAAGCCGGGAAACAGCCTGAGCCTCGAGGATTTGCGCGCTTACCTAGCGCCCCATTTCGCCAAATGGTGGCTACCGGACGCCATCGCCATCGTCGATCAGATTCCGCGCACCTCGACGGGTAAGTTTCAGAAGTCCGTGCTGCGCGAGCGTTTCAAGGATTGGACCTGGGACATACCCACCCGTTGAAGAACCGAACCCGCCCGCTAAAGAACCGAAAAGGGAGCGCGTCATGGCACGGGACGACCTGCACAAACTGACGGCGAGCGAAGCCGCCGCCCTCATCCGCCGCAAGAAGCTCGGCGTGGTCGAATACACCGAGGCGCTCATCGCCCGCATCGAGGCGCGCGAGCCCGTTGTGCGCGCCTGGCAGCATTTCGCGGCCGAGCAGGCCCGCGCGAACGCGCGTTGGGTCGAGCGCAATGTCACCGAGGGCGCGCTGCGGGGCGTGCCCATCGGGGTCAAGGACATCATCGAAACCAAGGACATGCCGACGACCTACGGCGCCTTGCCGCTGTACGGCGAACACCGGCCGAAATGGGACGCCTCGTGCGTGGCGCTCGCCCGGCAAGCGGGCGCCGTTGTCATGGGCAAGACCGTGACCTCGGAATTCGCCGGCTATTACACCGGGCCCAGCGTCAATCCCCACGACCCGACGCGCAGCACCGCGTTTTCCTCGATGGGTTCGGCGGCGGCGGTCGGCGATTTCCACGTGCCGCTGGCCTTTGGCAGCCAAACGGGCGGGTCGATCATCCGTCCGGCCGCGTTCTGCGGGCCGATCGGCTACATGCCGAGTTACGGCATCTTCAACACCACGGGCGTGCACAATCTCGCGCCCTCGCTCGACCATCTCGGCCATTTCGCGCGCGCGATCGACGATGTCGCCCTGCTCGGCCAGGTGCTGACGGGCGATGGGCGCTTCGGCATGGGCGCGCCCGGGCGCGCGCCGCGCATCGGCTTCTTCACCGGCTGGGACAAGCGCCAGGCCCAGCCGGTCATCTGGGAAACACTCGAGGCCGCGCGCGCCTCGCTCGGCAAGGTCGCACGCATCGTCGAGGTGAAATTGCCAAAGGCGCTGTTCGCGATGAACGACCATTGCCTGACATTGATCCGCTACGAGGCGGCGCGCACCTTCGCCCACGAGTATTTCCAGGAAAAGCCGGGCGGCCTCAGCAACACCATGCGCGATCTCGTGCGCGACGGGCTCGGCGTGCCGCGCGCCCGCTATCTCGAGGCCATCGAGGCCGCCCAGGCCGGGCGTGCACTCCTTGCCGGTTTGTTCAAGGAGCACGATGTCGATGTGTTCTTGACCCCCAGCGCCGAGTGCTTGCCGCAATTGCTTGAGGAAGCGATCAGCCGCTCGGTGTTCAACCGTCTATGGACGATCCTGCACGTGCCGACCATCGCCTTCACCACCGGCACGGTGACGCTCAAGCCCACGCCCACGCAGCCCAAGACCGTGACATTGCCGGTGGGCATTCAGATCGTCGGGCGCTCTCTCCGTGATCACGAGACCTTGCAGGTGTCGCGGTGGCTGGAGAGCCGCCTGGCGTGCGTCGTGGAACCCATGAACTGGTAGATTTTATAATATCTTAGGAAGCATCTTAGGCGGCTTGACAGGCGCGTCGCCGCGCACTAGAACAAACATAGAACGAACAAAACACGAACACTATGATGTGAGCACACGCCATGCGCGCGGATATGGGCCATCGGGGCCATCGGGACATGGGCCATCGGGGCCATCGGGGCCATCGGGACATGGGCCATCGGAACGAACATGCCGCGAGCGAAACGCATGGCTTCGCCGCGCAGCCGGCGGAGCGGCGTCCGGACCGGGCCGTCCTCCGAAACCTGCGCCGTCAGGTCGATGCGCTCGGAGGCTGCGGCGCCCGGCACGGCACGGCCGCGCTAGGCATCGCCGAAATCGACCGCCATCTGCCTTGGGGCGGACTGCCGCGCGGCTGTTTGCACGAAATTCTCGGCGACAAGGCCGATGGCGCGCCGCTGGCCTTCGCCGCTCACCTGCTCGCCCTGCTCTCGGCGCGCCATGCGGGGCCGGTGCTGTGGCTTTCGGCGCGCGGCGGGCTTTATCCGCCCGGACTGCATGCCTTCGGACCCGCCGGCGCCTGGACCGCGCGCCTGCTCGCGGTGCGCGCGCATATCCCCGGACGGCCGAGCGCGGGGCACCGGAATCTTATTTGGGCGCTTGAGGAAGCCTTGCGCACGCGCGGCCCCGCTGCGGTTGCGGCGGAAGTGGGGCAACTCGACCTCGTCGCCGCGCGCCGGCTGCAGCTCGCGGCCGAGGAAGGCGGCGCCTTGGCCCTGGTGCTGCGCGAGGCGGCGAAGGACGGCGCGGGGCAGGCGCGCACCACTGCCGTCACGCGCTGGCATGTGCGGAGCGCGCCGAGCACTTCGTGCGCCTGGGGCGGACCGGGGGCCGTGCGCTGGCGGATCGAGCTTTTGCGCTGCCGCGGCGGAGCGCCGCGCGGCTGGACGGTGGAGAGAGACGATGAGACGGGTACTTTCGCTGTGGTTGCCGCGCTTCGCGACGGACCGCGCCGCGCGCACGCGGCCGCTCTGGCGGGCTAGGCCGTTCGTCATCACGCGGGCGGAGGGCGGGCGGCTGCTCGTCACCGCGGCGAACGCGCGCGCCGAAAGCTCGGGGATAACGCCGGGCATGACGCTCGCCGACGCCCAGGCGATCGTGCCGGGCCTTCTGACCCTGCCCACCGAGCCGGCCGAGGACTCGCGCGCGCTCATGCTCCTCGCCGAATGGTGCGGCCGCTACACCCCCTGGGTCGCCTCCGACGGCGCGGACGGCCTGTTCCTCGAGATCGCGGGCTGCGGCCATTTGTTCGGCGGCGAGGACGCGCTCGCGCGCGATCTGCTCGAACGCATGGCGCGCTTCGGCCTCGCCGCGCGCGTGGCGGTGGCGGACACGCCCGGTGCCGCCTGGGCGCTCGCGCGTTTCGGCGTGGCCAATCCGACCCTGCTCGGCGACGGCTCGTGCGAAGAAGCCATGCTCGCCGCCGCTCTCGGCCCCCTGCCCGCCTCGGCTCTCCGGCTATCGGCGGCCCATGTCGAGGAATTGCGCCGGCTCGGCCTGCGGCGCATCGCCGATATCGCCGCCCTGCCGCGCGCGGCACTGACGACGCGCTTCGGCGCGGGCGTCGCGCGCCGCCTCGACCAGACCTTCGGGCGCGATTTCGAACCCCTCTCCCCCCATCAACCCGCCGCCCCCGACCGAGTGCGCAGCACCTTTGCCGAGCCCGTGCGTGCGCGAGACGCCATCGAAGCCGTTCTCGACGACCTGCTCGGCCGGTTGTGCGCGCGCCTGGCCGAACGGGGGCACGGAGCACGGCGGCTCGATTTCGCGCTCTATCGCACCGACGGCACGGTCGCCACCGCCAGCGTGGGCACCAGTCGGCCCTCGACCGATGCCCGCCATCTCGCGCGCCTCTTCGCCGAAAAACTCGACCATCTCGATCCCGGATTCGGCGCCGACGTGATCGCGCTCGCGGCACCGCTCACCGAGGCGTTCGCCGCGGTTCAG
>CAMAPP010000020.1 GCA_945860095.1 Rhizobium sp. Q54
GAAGCGCGCCGCCGCCTGCATCCAGGTGACCGCCATGTTGTTCACGTCCCCCGACCAGGCAACCTGCTTGCCCGCGATGGCTCCGCGATGCTCCTCGTATGTCATCACGTCGGCCATGAGCTGGCAGGGATGGGTCAGGTTCGACAGGCCGTTGATCACCGGCACGCTAGCGTGCTCGGCAAGCTCGCGCAGCTTGGCGTGATCGGTGGTGCGGAACACGATGGCATCGACATAGCGCGAGAGCACGCGCGCGGTGTCGCCGATGGTCTCGCCCCGGCCGAGCTGCGTGCCGTGGCTGTCGAGCACGATGACCTCGCCGCCCAATTGGCGCATCCCGACCTCGAACGACACGCGCGTGCGCGTCGAGGGGCGCTCGAAGAGCATGGCCAGCATTTTGCCCGCAAGCGGCCGTTCGGCGTGCCCTAAGCGCCGGGCGCGTTTCATCGTCTGCCCGCTGTCGAGGATGTGGCGCAGAACCGGCGTGTCGAGCAAATCGAGATCGAGAAAATTGGGCATGATCAATGCTTGGTCTGATGCCATTCGAGGCAGGTACGCTCGACGATCTGCACCGCCTCGTCCACGTGGCGTTCGTCGATGATGAGCGGCGGCGCCAGGCGCACGACGTTCTCGCCGGCGCCCACGGTCAGAAGGCCGTTCTTCAGCAGATGCGCGCCGAACGCGTCGCTCGGGATTTTGCATTTGAGGCCGAGCATCAGGCCGAGACCGCGCACCTCCTCGAACAGATCGGGATGGCGCTTCACCACGCCCGCGAACGCGGCGCGCGTGTGCGCGGCCATGCGCGCGACATTCGCAAGGAACCCGTCCGACAGCAGCACGTCGAGTACCGCGTTGCCGACAGCCGTCGCGAGCGGGTTGCCGCCAAAGGTCGAGCCGTGCGCGCCCGCCGTCATGCCCTGGGCCGCCTTCTCGGTCGCCAGACACGCGCCCACTGGAAAGCCGCCGCCGAAACCCTTGGCGATGGCCATCACGTCGGGCGCCACGCCGTAGGTTTCGTAGGCGAACAGCTTGCCCGTGCGGCCCGCGCCCGTTTGCACCTCGTCGAAGAACAGCAGCAGGCCGTACTCGTCGGCGACCTTGCGGCAGCCTTCGAGAAAGGCCTTGTCGGCCGGCAGTATCCCGCCCTCGCCGTGCACCGGCTCGACGAGTATGCCCGCTGTCTTGCCCGTCACCGCGGCGCGCAGCTCGTTCATATTGTTGAAGGCCACATGGTCGAAGCCGTCGGGCAGCGGCCCGAAGCCCTCGGTGTGTTTTTTCTGTCCGCCGGCGGCGATGGTCGCGAGCGTGCGGCCGTGGAAGGCGCCATTGGTGCAAATCAACCGGTAGCGCTCGGGATGGCCGGTGGCGTGATGGTATTTGCGCACCATCTTGATGCCGCACTCGATCGCTTCCGCGCCGGAATTGGAGAAGAACACGGTGTCGGCGAAGGAATGGGCGACCAGGCGTTCGGCGAGGCGCGTCTGCTGGGGAATCTCGAAGATGTTCGAGACGTGCCACAGCTTCTCGGCTTGGCTCTTCAACTCCGCCACGAGATGCGGGTGCGCGTGACCGAGCATCGTCACCGCGATGCCCGAGGCGAAATCGAGGAAGCGCCGACCGTCGGTCGCGTAGAGATAGGCGCCCTCGCCGCGCTCGAAGGCGACGGGCTGGCGTTTGTAAACCGGTAGGGTTGCGCTGATCACCTGATCTCTCCTTGGCCCGACAGGCGAACCATTCGATAAATCCGACGCGCCGGGCAGCATGGCGCCCGACGCAAACACCTAGCCACGAAGACCTAAGGTCCGGAAAAACAGACATTATTTCGGTTTATTAAGGGGCCTGTCAAGGCGCCGGCCGCCCTAGGCGCGGAGATTGTAGCCGCGCTTGAACAGGGCATGGACGATCGCCCAGAGCACGACGCAGGCGCCCGTGAGGACCGCGTAGCCGATATCGAGCGCGCCCTCGGCATGGCCGATGAAGCCCGCGCGGAAGCCATCGATCATATAGAAGAACGGATTAGCGTGGGCCAGCGAGCGCCAAAAGGGCGGCAGCGACTCGACCGAGTAGAACGTACCCGAGAGGAACGCGAGCGGCATGACGACGAAATTGGTCACCGCCGCCACATGGTCGAATTTCTCGGCCCAGATGCCGGTCAGCGCGCCGAGCAGCGACATCAATAGCGCGCCCGAAACGCAGAAAAAACCCACCGCCAGCGGATCGGCCAGGCGAAAGGGCACGAAGACCTCGATCGCCGCCACGGTCGCGACCGCGACGCACAGGCCGCGCGTCATCCCCCCCAGCGCGAAGCCCGCGGTCAGCTCGGCGGGCGAAAGCGGCGGCATGAGGACATCGACGATATTGCCCTGGATTTTGCCGATGAGCAGCGAAGAGGCGTTGTTGGCGAAGGCCTGCTGCATGACCGCCGCCATCACCAGGCCGGGAGCGAGGAATTCCACATAGGCGACGCCGCCGATGCTCTTGGCGACGCCGCCCAGGGCGAGGGCGAAGATCGCGAGAAACAGCAAGCTCGAGACCACCGGCGCCAGCACGGTCTGGGTGAAGACCTTGAGGAAGCGCCGCACCTCCTTGGCGTAGAGCGTCCAGACGCCGAGCCAATTGACGGCGCCGAAGCGGCGCACGCGGGGTGCGGAGCGGATGGCGGGTTTGGGCGTCATGCCGAACGTTCCGTGGGCGAAGTGGGCTCCGCCACGAGATGGACCGTGCGCCGGGCATAAGGAATCTCGAATCCCAGTTCGTCGAAGCGGGCCTTGATGCGCCGGCGGAATTCGCGCTCGACCTTCCATTGCAGCAGCGGTCCCGTCTTCACGCGCCCACGAATAGTCACCGCCGATTCGGCCAAGGCCGCCACGCCGAGCATTTCGAGCCCGCCCAGGATGTCCTTGCCGAGCGTCTCGTCCGCGCGCATCTCGGCGACCACGCTCTCGACCACTTCGATCGCGCGGTCAATATCCTCGCGGTAGGACACGCCGACCTCGAGCACGGCGTAGCCATATTCGCGGTTCATGTTGACCACCGTGGAGACCTCGCTGAACGGCACGATATGGACATTGCCGTTGAGATCGCGCAGCCGCACGCTGCCGATGGACAATTCCTCGACCTCACCGGTCCGGCCCGCGACCGTGATCCAGTCGCCGACCGCGATCGAATCCTCGAGCAGGATCGTGAGACCCTTGAGCACGTCCTTCGCCATGTTTTGCGCGCCGAGGCCGACCGCGATGCCGATCACGCCGGCGCCTGCGAGAAGGGGGGCAATATTGACGCCGAACTCCGACAGCAAGGTGAACCCGACCATGACGGCAAGCGCCAGAAACAGAAAGCGCTTCAGAATCGGGAACGCCGTGCGGTACTTCCCTTGTTGGGCGGCCGAGCGGGCACTCGCCAGACGGCGGTCCATGGCGGCTCCGGCCGCTTCCCAGACGAAAAAGGCGGCGAACACGACGCCGAGAATGGTCGCGAGACTCGCCCCCGCCTCGCGGCCCAAATCGCTGCCGAGCGCCTTGAGCGCGCCGAGTTTCCAGGCCTCGAGCACGGCGATACCGGCCGCGGCGAAAATCGCCACGCGCACGACGCCCATGGCGGCCGAACGGTAGCGCTGGGCACGGGCTTCGGAGTGCGGCGGCAGGGCGCTCCGCTCGTCCCGCGCAAACTTCGTCATGCCGAGGAGGCGCGCGGCGACCGCGATCAGAATCGCCGCGGCGGCGAGAATGGCCGCGGTCCAGGCGGAGCCGCGCGTAAAGCCGCCGAACGCGCCCTTGAGCCCCGCCGCCCAGACCACGTAGGCGATGGCGAAATAGCCGAGAGCGATAATGTGCCATAGCCCGGCCAGCACCGCGCGCATCCGCCCCATGGAGCCGCCTTCGGCTTCGCCCCGAATCCAGCTTGCGACCTGCGCGCGCAATTGCAGGACCACGGCCGCGGCCATGCCCGCGAGCGCGAGGCCCACGATATCGAGCGCCACCCGGTCGAGAGGACGCGGCAGGCCGAACAGCGGCGCCGCGGATGACAGCATGTAGCCGTAGATTCCGACGCACAGAAAACGCCGGACCCAGCGATAGGCGTAAGCGACCATCGCATCGCCCGCCGGTAAGATTCGGAGCGCGGGCGCGTTCGGCGCCAAAACGAACCGCGCCGCCACCAGGCACAACCCGGCCACGATATGGGCGTTGATCAGCACGAGCGCCGCGAGCCCGGAAGTGCGCGGCAACTCCACCAGCGGTAAAATCGCGAAAGCCGCGACGGCGAAGGCGCCGATCGGCAAGGCGTCGAGCGCGGCATGGAACAGCAGCAAGGGCACGCGCATAACCACGCTTTCGGGCGCGCGCGCGGCAAGCGCGCCCATCGGCCTGCGCAGGAGCCGGCGCAATGCCCGTTGCGCCAACAGCGCGGCGACGAACAAAAGAACGATCTTGCCGAGATGAAGCGCGCCCGCGCGCGTGGCCTCGAAGGCCGCAAGCTTCGCCCACGCCTGGGCAAGCGTGCGGGACGCGAGGCCGAGCGTGGCCCATGCCGCCGCCATGTCCGCCCCTGCATTGCCGACCGTCTCCGAGAGGAAGGCCAGCAGGGCCCCGCCCGCCTGCTCCTCGTCGTCATGCGGGGCCGCGCGCGCCGCGAGCAGGGTCTTGAGATGCTTCACCAATTCGGCGCGCGCGCGCGCGTCTTCGAGCGTCGAGACGAGGGATGTCAAATCTTCGGTCGAAACCGCCTGGGGGACGGGCGCGGCCGGGACCCTTTGTGTCGGACCGGCGGGCGCCGCGCTCTCGGGCGCCACGGTTGCGGGCGAGGCGGCGAGCGGCGCGGCCGTTATCTGGCCGAGGGCCGGAAGCGGGCCGAGCCATAAGGCGCCGAGCCACAAACCGAAAACAAGAAAAATCCGGATGGGAATCATGTGGGTATTCTAGGCCCGGTGCGCGCGGGTTTCGAGGCGAACCCAGCCCGCGCCCTCGTGGCCGAAGGCGAATGCCCGGGGGTGAAAAATCTCCGCCAGTATTTCGAGCGAATCCGCAAGTCGCGGTCCGGGCCGGTTGAAATATTGATTGCCATCGAGCAGGTACACGCGCCCCTCGCGTACCGCCTTGAGTCCGTTCCAGCCAGGGCGCCCGAGCAACGGACCCATCTCGGCGCGCGTGCGCGCGATATCGAAGCCGCAGGGCAGCACGAGCACGATCTCAGGATCGGATGCAGCCAAATGTTCCCAAGCAAGCCACGGCGAATGAAGCCCCGCCTCGCCGAACAGATTGCGCCCGCCCGCCATCTCGACAAGCTCGGGCATCCAATTGCCTGCGGCCATCAGGGGCTCGATCCATTCGATGCAGGCGATTCGGGGTTTTGCGCCCTGAATCGCGGCCAAGCCCGCGACCGCCGCCATCCGTGCGGCGAGCTCGGCGATCAGCGCCTCGCCCCGTTCCGGCGCGCCAAGCGCCACCGCGACATGGCGGATATCCGTCCACACATCGGCGAGCGCATTGGGTTCGAGCGAGACGATCGCGGGGCGGCCCGACGTCCACGCGCACAGCGCCGCGTCCAGGTCCTTGGGGCTGACCGCGCACACCTCGCACTGGGTTTGGGTGACGATCAAATCGGGCGCGAGCGCCTTCAGCGCACCGGCATCGACCTTGTAAACCGACAGGCCTTGTTCGATCAGACCCTTTACCTCGCGATCGATCGCCCCGCTCGGCGCCGCGTGACGAATCATGGTCTCGGTGACCGCCGGAAGACCGTGCACATCGAGGGGAAAATCGCATTCGTGCGACCGGCCCACGAGCGCGTCGCGGAAACCAAGAGCGCAGACGATCTCGGTCGCGCTGGCCAGCAAGGATACGACGCGCGGCGCGGTAGGCATGGGGTTGGTTCCTTCGATTCGCGGGATCATTCAGGCGTCACATCGTACCGCGCGACGACGGGCATGCATTGCCCGATTAACCGCCGGCGCTTTCGCGGCGTGAGCACGAGGTAAATCAACCGGTAGATCGCGCGATTGCGCCGCAACGCATCGGCCAAGCGGGATCGGGCCGTCGGGCGAACCGGCGCGGCCACCGATAACCCCGGCGCCGTTTGGCGCCGCGGCTCGGCCCAGGCCCGAACGTACAAACCCTGCTGGGGAAAGGCGTCGGCGGTCGAATGACCCTGCTTGCGCGCGACGCAAAACAACCGATACGGCCCGCGGTCGAGCCCACCATGGGCAATCGGCCTGAGTTCGCCCGGCCGATAGGCTAGAAACTCGACCGGCCCCGAGGGCGGACAGCGGGCGATTTGGATCGCTTCGAGCGCGAAACCATTGGCGGTATAGAAATCCTGATAATAGGTCGGGCTCATCATATAAAACGCGCGGTCGACGTGGTTGCACGACGGCACCGCATGCACGATTCGCCCGCCGGACCGCACGAGGCGGCACAGATTGGCCATGGCGTTCGGCATATGAAATCGCCTGGTCGATTCGCCGAGATCGATCGCGACATCGAACGAGCCGAGCAGATGATCGGGCAGGCCGACCGCCTCCCAGTCGAACGCGCCCGCGTTCTCGAGCGCCAAACCCTTCAGCGCATCGCCGAATCCAAACCGCCGCCAGATATCGCCGTGTCTGGGCAGGTCCGCCATGCCCGCACGGCGGCATAGGGCGTCGATACGCCCGTCCAAATCCGCGCCCGAATCCGGGGAAAAGACGATCGCGCGGCCTGCAAAGGGCCGCACGCGCGCCTCGCCTAGCAGAAAAAGCAGATCGACATTGTCCATGGCGGCCCGAACGCTCAGCCCGCGCGGCCGGACATCGAATCGTCGAGGCGGATTCGCATTGCTGCCCCGAGACCATAGCCCTCGGCCTTGGTGGGGCGGAATTTTGGCGCGCGGTCATGAGTCGCGCCGGGGCGTTTCTTGGCAACCACGAACACTTGATAACCGGCGTCGTCGAAGCTACCCGCGGGAAAATTGTCCAGACAACCCGGCGCGTAATCGCGGATCTCGATCACCGGATGGCGGTCGAGCCAGGGCTGGCGAATCATTTCGACCCGCACCACTTCGAAGCCGTTCGCCGCGTAGAAGCCGTGCAAGAGGCACGGCGAGAACATGACAAAACCGTGGTCCATGTGGTTGGTCGAGGGCGAGAGGTGCATCACGCGCCCGCCGACGCGACACAGCCGCGCGATGGCCGAGAGCGCATTCGGAACGTGAAAGACATGTTCGGTCGTACCGCGGTCGAACACCACGTCGAACCGGCCCGCGAGGTCCGGCGGCAAATCGGCCGCGTTCAAGTCGTGAAGCACGCTTGCGCCTTCATAGGCGCTGACATCCATGCTGTCGGAGCGCGAAAAGCCGAGCGCCGCGAACAGCCGCGCGTCGTCGAGACGCGCGTCGCCATCCAAACCCTCGAGCGCGGCCGGCTTGGGCACCGCCAGCGCCAAGCGCGAGGCCAGCGCCCGAACGGCGCGCGCCGTCAACGTGACCTCCTGCCGGCCAAGTGTCAGCAGCGAGCCCGCGAATGGCCGGGCGGCCGCCTCGCGCAACAACAAGGGAAGATCGGCGGCATCGATCGCCACGGCGCCGGCACCTCTCGCGCATTCGGGAAACGCCCTTTCCGGGTGGCCGGAGCTTAGCAACCGGGCAGGGCGCGATGGAAGGATTTTTATTACGTTATTTCAATAAGTTACCTGACGCCGTGGTTAACCCCAAATTAAACCCGAGTTGGGCATTCTGCGTGGGCCATTCCGCATGGAGCGAAAGCCCGCATGGAAGCCGCCCAGAAACGCGATGCACACGCCCATCACGGCGACGGCATGCGTCATCTCGATGCCGGGCGATTGACGCTCGCCGCGGGGGCGTTTGCGCGCGCGATAGAACTCGCGCCGCGCTGGGCGGAACCGATGACGGCGCTCGGCAATGTCTCGCGCGCGCTTGGCCGGCCTCGCGACGCGGTCCAACTTCATCGCGCGGCATTGAACCTCGCACCCGATTCGGCGCCGATCTGGTCGAATCTTGCGCTCGCACACAAAGCCGATGGCGACGACGCCGAGGCCATCGCCTGCTTGCGGCGCGCAGCCGCGTTGGCACCCGATTCGGCCGAGATTCGATTCAATCTCGGCAATGCCTGGGCGGCCCAAGGGCGGCCCGACGACGCCGCTTCGGCCTTCGAGACGGCCCTGGCGCTCGACCCCGCGCACAACCGCGCGCGAATCCATCTCGGCACGGCGCTCAAGGATTGCGGGCAGGTCGAGGACGCCATCACCTGCCTGCGCGCGGCCGTCGCACGCGAGCCCGGCAATGCCGATGCCGAGTGGAATCTGGCCCTCGCCCTCCTGCTGGCCGGGCACTTCGCGGAAGGCTGGAGCGCCTATGAAGCGCGCAAGCGATTGCCGCGATTCGCCATCCGAAAGCCCGCCGGGCCCGAATGGCTGGGCGAGCCCATGGCCGGGGAGACCCTGCTGATCCATGCCGAACAGGGCTTGGGCGATACCATCCAGTTCGTCCGCTTCGCGCGCTTCGCCGCCCAGGCCTGCGCGCGCATCGTGGTCGGCGTGCCGCGCGCGATGATACGCCTCATCGATTGCGTCCACGGCTTGGACGACGTGGTCGATCTCGCGCGCGACGACTTGGCGTACGCCCGGCAAATCGCCATGCTGTCCCTGCCGCGCCTGGCGGAAGGCTGGGGTGGGGCAACCGAGGCTCCTTATATATACGCGGACCAAGCGCGGATTCGCGCCTGGGGCGAGCGCCTGGGGCCGCGCGAGGGCTTGCGTATCGGCCTTTGCTGGCAGGGCAATCCCGCCTATGCGGCCGATTCCCGGCGCTCGATGCCGCTATCGCTGTTCGCCCCCCTCGCCGCCATCCCGGGCGTCCGGATCCACGGCTTGCACAAGGGCCCTGGCCAAGCGCAAATCCAGGAATTCGTGCCGCGCGGCACGATCACCGATCTCGGCGCCGAGCTCGACCGCAAAGGCCATGCCTTTCTCGACACCGCGGCCGTCATGTCCCATCTCGATCTGGTGATTTCGACCGACACCGCGATTGCGCATTTGGCCGGCGCGCTCGGCCACCCGACATGGCTGCTCCTGCCCCATGTGGCGGATTGGCGTTGGGGTATCGGCAGCGACACGACGCCCTGGTATCCAACCATGCGAATTTTCCGACAAGAGACGCCCGGAGATTGGACCGGCACGATCGCGCGCCTGTGCGCCGCGCTCGCGACATATACGCCCGAGGACCGGCCATGAACCTGCCCGCCCCCGCCTCCCATGTACTTCCGGCCGCGATCACGGTTGAAGTCGCGCCGGGCGAGCTCATCGACAAGATCACGATTCTCGAAATCAAGGCCGACCGCATCGCCGATCGGGCCAAGCGCGCCAATGTGGAGCGCGAGCTCGCGGTTCTGCGCGCGGCGCGCGACGGGGCGATCGCGCCGGATGTGCGTCTTGCACGCCTGACGACCGCTCTCAAGGCCGTGAACCTGAAGCTATGGGAAATCGAAGACGAAATTCGCGAGTGTGAACGCAGCCGCGAGTTCGGCGGGACGTTCGTCGAGCTGGCCCGCGCGGTGTACCGCACGAACGACCGCCGAGCGATACTCAAGCGCGAGATCAACGACCATCTAGGCTCGACCATCGTCGAGGAAAAATCCTACGTCTGATACGATTAGGGCGAGCGATCCGATTGGGGCGTCCGATCCGAGCTAGGCGCCCGGTACGAGTGGCGCCCGACGCGTAATGGGCGCCCGATACGAGATAGGCGGCCGGTGCGAATTGGGCGGCCGGTGCGAAATAGATGGCCGGTACGAGTGGCGCCCGATGCGAAATGAGCGCCCGATCCGAGATGGGCGCCCGGTACGAGTGGCGCCCGACGCGTAATCGGCGCCCGATACGAGATAGGCGGCCGGTGCGAAATGGATGGCCGGTGCGAAATGGACGGCCGGTGCGAAATGGACGGCCGGTGCGAAATGGACGGCCGGCGCGATGCGATCCGCCCGTGCTACCATCCGCGCAATCGATCGGTGCGGGGTTGGCATGGCCGAGGATGACGGTCTCTTGGGCCGAGTGAAGCGAAAACTCGTGGACTCCAAGGAAAAATGGGCGCGCGAGGGCAGGCTCCTGACCGCCCTCGGCGGCAAGGGCGCGCGCACCCGGTTGCCGCCCGGCCAACGCCCAGTCAAGAATTGGCCCGTGCTCGATTTGGGCGTGCAGCCCGATATCGATCTCGAGCGCTGGGAACTCGTCGTCGACGGCCTGGTCGAGAACAAGCTTTCTTGGAATTGGGCGGACTGGCGGAACCTGCCGCACACACGCATGGTCACCGACATCCATTGCGTGACTGCATGGTCGCGCTACGACAACCGATGGGACGGCGTGCCCGCGCGCCACATTCTCGACCTCACGCGCCCGCTGCCCGAAGCCAAGCACATCCTGTTCCACGGCCTTGACGGCTATACCACCAATCTTCCCCTCGCCGCCTTCGCCGATCCGGATGTGATTTTCGCGGATGGCTGGGAGGGCGAGCCCATCACGCCCCATCACGGCGGCCCGGTGCGTGTGGTCGTGCCCCAACGATATTTCTGGAAAAGCGCGAAATGGATTTGCCGCCTGGAATTCCTCGCCGAGGACAAGCCCGGATTCTGGGAGGTCCGCGGCTATCACAACGCGGGCGATCCGTGGCGGGAAGAACGCTATGGCTGAGCCGTCCGCCATCGCCCCTAGGGAGACACGCATGTCCTTTCACGATATGAGCTTCACCGCGATCGACGGCGGCCCCTTGCCGCTTTCGAATTTTCGCGGCAAGGCGGTGCTGGTGGTCAATACGGCATCGGCATGCGGCTTCACCCCGCAATATGCGGGCTTGCAGAAATTATGGACCGATTACAAGGACCGGGATCTCGTTGTGCTCGGAGTACCGTCGAACGATTTCGGGGCGCAAGAGCAAGGCGACGAGGCGCAAATCCGCACCTTCTGCCAAAGGAATTACGGCGTCGATTTTCCCTTGACCGCCAAGGTTGGAATTTTGGGCACGAAGGCCCATGAGTTCTACAGGCGCGTGGTCACCGAGCTCGGCGAGGACGCAGCACCACGCTGGAATTTCCACAAATATCTGCTTGATCGTGGGGGCGAACTTGCCGGCGCCTGGCCGTCGAAGATCGTTCCGTCGTCCAGGGAATTGGCCGAGGCGATCGAGGCTGCGCTGGCGCGCCCATAATCGGCCGCGAATAATCGGCCAAAATAATCGGCCGCGAATCGACACCGAAAAGCCGAAGGGCCGGGATTACTCCCGGCCCTTCGCCGCTTTCCCGTCCGCGAGCGGACTTAGAGCGTAACCACCAGGTTGTTGTTGGCGAATAGGTCATTGACGTTGAGGCCGGTCACATCCTCAAGACGCACGAGATTTTGGAAATTCGCGCCATTGCTCAAACCATCAACATCGACCTGAACCACCATGCTGCCGCCCGATACGGCGAGCTGGACGAAGTCGGTGATATTGCCGCCGCCGAGCGTGATGAAAGCGGAGACATCGAGGCGGTCGCCACCGGCGCCGGCCTCGAAATCGGTGATCGAGTCGAGCAGGCTGAACGATTGGCCTTCGGACTGCGTCATCCACTTGAAGGTGTCCGACCCCGCGCCGCCGGTCATCAGATCGCCGCCGTCGCCGCCCTTGATCACGTCATTGCCGCCCTTGGCGTCGATGGTGTCGGAGCCGCCGCCGGTGTCGATCTTGTCGACGCCCGCAGAACCCAAGATAAGGTCGTTGCCGAGGCCGGTCGATAGATCGCGCAAGCCGTCGGTATTGTTGCTGAACATGCGTCCGGCGATCTGCTCGACATTGTTACCGCCACCGACTTGGGTTTGCCAAGCGATGACGAAGGTGCCATCGGCAAGCGCCTGGATTTCCGGGAAGGACTGGTCGCTGGGTACGTTCGAATTGATCTGGTATTCCTCGCCGATCCTCGTGCCGTCCAGCGCGAATTTTTGGCCGAAGATGCCAAAGCCATCGCCGTCCTGGCTGTTATTGGCCGACCAGACCACGAAGATACTGCCGTCGGAGAGCTGAGCGATCGCGGGCTGCCATTGGTCGCCGGCGACGGTGGTGTTGACCTGTATTTCCAAGGTCGATTCATTTCCAGCCGCATCGAAGGTCTTGAAGAACGTGCCATGGGCGGCGCCGTCAAGGGAACCGCTATCGTGCCAAGCGATCGCAAATCCGCCATTCGAAAGGGCGCAGACACGCGGCTTTTCCTGGTTGTCCACGGTCGTCGTGGCGATCCGGAAGCTGTCGACGCCCAGGGTCGTGCCGTCCTGAAGCACGGCCTGCCCGGCGGCGTTATAGCGTTGGGCATAAACACCGTAATCGGCGAGAGCCGGAGCGCCGTATTGCACATAGTCCTGGAAGAACGACGCCCAGGTGACGAGATACCCGCCATCGGCCAACGCGATCACGTCCTGCTGATATTGGGACGAGATGGTGAAATCGTTCACCTGGGTCTCGCCGCCGATGGGCGTGCCGTCGGCCGCGAAGCGCTGGGAAAACACACCATAGGCGGAGACGTCGTCCGACTCCCAGGTCACCACCCAACCGCCGTCGGGCAGGGTCGTGGCGCGCACGCTGTATTGGTCGCCGGCAGTCGCGGTGCTGACGTGGACTTCGTCGGCGCCAAGCGTCAGGCCGTCGCGGGTGACCATCTGCCCGGTCGCATTGAAGCGTTGTCCGAAGGCGCCATAGCCCGAGCTGTCCTGGGAATTGCCCGACGAGCCCCAAAACAACATGAAGCCGCCATCGGCCATCTCGGTAACGGCCGGAAGGTTCTGCGATCCAGCTGTCGTCGTATTGGCGATCGTCGGCGGGCCAATGAGCGAACCATCGGCCGAGTAGCGTTGGAAGTAGATGCAGTCCTGCGCGCCGTCGCCGGGGTTCGCGCCGCCGGCATCGAGATCGGTCGTCGACCAAGCCATGACGAAGCCGCCGCCGGTGAGTTCCGCCATGACTGGGGTCTTCGACGGGCTGCCCAAGGGGGCCGGCAAGAAATCGGGCGGAACGATGGTCTGCGCGATGTCGAGCGTGATTTCGCCGATATCGCTGTCGCCCCAGGGATCTGTGACCCGGAAGGTGAAGGTCTGAACGCCCGCATAACCTGTCGGAGGCACGAAGGAGAATGTGCCGTCGGCATTGAACGTCAACGTGCCGACCGCCGGGCCCGCGACCAGGTTGTACACCAGGCTGCTGATCGGGTGGTCCGCATCCGTGGCCGTGGCCGTGCCGTCGATCGGCGTGTCCTGAAGGCCCAACAAACTCGAATCGTATGCGACGGGCGGGATATTGACGTAGCCGATGGGGGCGTCGATGAAGATCGAAACCGTCGCGATATTGCCCGTGTCGTCGCCACCGTAGAGCGTGCCGCCGTCGTCACGCACCTGATAGGTGAAGGTATCGGCGCCGTAGAACCCCGCATTGGGCGTGTAGGTGAAACTGCCATCTTGGTTGAGCGTGAGCGTGCCAAAATTCGCGCCGTCGATCAGATCCGAGAACAAATTGTTCGCGGGCGTATCGAGCGGATCGGAATCGTTGACGAGCACGCCCGGGCCGCCGACGACGAGTGTCTCGTTGAAGCCGGACGTATAGCCGTCGTCGAACGCAATCGGCGCGTGGTTGATCGCGGTCATCGTGACATTGATCGAGCCGGTTACCGATTCGAAGTCGCCGTTCGAGCTTTCGGTCGCGGTCGAGACGACCGCGAGCGAGAAGTGCGGCGTCCCAGGCGGAACCGTGATGGTAAGGCCGGAAATCTGGGCAGCCGTGAGCGTCCAAATGCCGCCGCCATTGTTCGTGCCGGCCGACAGGACCCCGCCCGAAGGCACGCCGGCGATTTGGATCGACAAGGATTCCGAGCCGTCCGTATCCATGAGATTCGAGGCGATCGCCAGCGGAATGGCCGCGTTCGGCCCGCCCGTGATGTCGGAGGTCGACAATGTCGGCACGTCGGCATCCGCGATGACCATCACGCCGACCGAAGCCGTCGCGCTGGCCGAGAGACCATCGAGACTGGTCGCGGTCGAGGTGACCGTCAGCGTGAAATCAGCATCGCTGTCGTCGGGCGGCGTGATCGTGAGACCGGCGAGCTGGGCCGGGGTAAGCGTCCAGCTGCCATTGCCGTTATTGGTTCCGGCCGACAGAACCGCGCCCGCCGGCACGTCGGAAATCGTCACCACCAGCGTGTCGCCCGAATTGGACGGCGCGGTCGTGATCACCAAGGGAATGGCCGTGTCCTCGGTTCCGATTGTGTCGTGGGAGCCGATCATGGGCGGGCCTGCTGGATCGCGGGATGTGAATGTGGATCACGCCTGGCGTGAATGCCTGATCGTTATTGTCCGATTCCGTCGATACCGCGGTCACGCTGAGCGTGAAGTCATCGGCGCTGCCGGGCGGCGGTGTGATCGTGAGGCCGGACAGATCGCCAAGCGTCAAAGTCCATGTACCGTCGCCATTGTTCGTTCCGGCCGACAGCGTCGCGCCCGAAGGCACATTGCCAATGACGACCGATAGGATTTCCGAGCCGTCGATGTCGGCGAGCGCCGCCGAAACAGTCAGCGGGATGGCCGTATCCACCTCGCCTACGGCATCCAAGGTCGAGAGCGCCGGCGCATCCGCCACCGCGTTCACGGTCACCGTGAAGCTGGCCGTCGCCGTCTCGCTGTCGCCGTTCGATTGCTCGGTCGTGGTCACCTCAAGCGTCAGGACGATATCCACGTCGCTGTCGTGCGGGGGAGTGATCGTGAGACCGGCCAGATCCGCCTGATCGACGAGCCAGTAGCCTTGCGTGGCCGGAAATTCGAAGATTCGCCCGAAGATACCCTCGTTCGAGCCGTCCTGGCCGTCGGAAGTCCACGCCGTAGCGAATCCGCCGCTCGAAATGCCCGCGACGACGGCATTCAGCTGGCTATCCATAGTATAGGTGTTGATCAAGAATTCGTCGCCGGCCGGCACGGCGTCGGCGGAGAAGGTCCGGCCGAAAATACCGAAATCGTCCGCGTCGATCGACTCCCAGGTGACGGCGAAGCCGCCGCCCGCGAGGCCGGAGATCGCCGGCGTCGATTGGTCGCCCAAAGTGGTCTGCGCGACCGTGAACTCGCCGCCTTGGGGCACGCCGTCATTGTCGTAGCGCTGGCCAAATACGCCCCAGCCACTGCCGTCTTGGCCGAAGGATTTCCAGACCACGACATAGCCGCCGCCGTTCAGTGCCGCGACCGCCGGAGCCGTTTGGGAATTAGCCGCAAAGGAGTTAACCGTCACCTCGGTGCCAATGGCGGCACCGCTGGCATCGAAGCGCTGCGCCGACACGCCGAAGCTCGAGCCGTCCGCGAAATGGAAGGACTCGTAAACGACGACGAAAGAGCCGTCGCTCAACCCGGCAACGGCAGGGCTCTGCTGATGGGAAGCCGTATTTACGAGATTGACTTGAATCTCGCCCGACACGGGCGAACCCATGCCGTCATAGATGCGGGCATAGACGCCGTTGAAGCTGCCGTCCTGGCCGAACGAAGTCCAGGTAAAGACCGAGCCGCCTCCCGCGAGCGCAGCAACCGCCGGCTCCGTCTGGTTGTTAGTAGTATATGTGTTGACGAACAGCTCCGGACCGACCGGGATTCCGGAGGAGTCGAAGTGCTGGGCGTAAATCTCCGCAGAGCCGGTGGTCAGATTATCGCTGATCCAGGCCACGGCAAAGCCGCCATCGACGAGCGAGGTCGCGACGGTCGGGCCGCTTTGGTTGAGGAACGTCGTCGCGTTGACGCCGAATTCGTCAACCCCGACCGTTGAGCCGTCGCGGCTGACCTTATTGCCCTCGCCGTCGAAGCGTTGTGCATACACGCCGTAGCCGCTGCCGTCCTGGAACAGGGACTGCCAGACCAAAAGATAGCCGCCGTCCGTCATCTGCGTAATCGTCGGAAAGCTCTGCTCGGAATTTGTATGGGTGTTGGCCTGGAATTCCACACCGCCGACCACCGTCGCCGAGATGGCACCCGGCACATAAGTGCCGGCCGACAAGGTCGCGCCAACAGGTACGCCCGAGATCTTGACCGGCGACAGGATTTCCGAACCGTCGGAATCGAATTGCGTGATCGCGATGTTCAGCGCGATCGCGCTGTCCTCGTCGCCGGACGCAGCCGCCGCGATCGCGACCGGATCGGCAACCGCCTCGACCGTCACTTTGATCGAGCCGGTGACGAATTCTTGATCGCCGTTTTCGGATTCGGTGGTCGTCGCCGTCACCGAAAGCGTGAAATCGACATCGCTATTGTGCGCGGGCGTGATCGACAGGCCGGAAAGCTGCGCCGGCGTCAGCGTCCACGTCCCGTTGCCGTTATCCGTGCCGGCCGAGAGCATGGCGCCCGCGGGCACATTGGCGATGACGAGCGACAAAACCTCCGAGCCATCCACATCCGACAGGGCGGAGGCGATCGATAGCGGGATCGGGCTGTCTTCGCTGCCCGCCGCGTCTTGCGTCGTCAGCGAAGGAATATCGGCGACCGCGATCACGCTGACCGGGATCGACGCGGTCCGCGTGGCCGACGAGCCGTTCTCGGCTTCCGTCGTCGTGACCGCCACGGTCAGGGTAAAATCGACATCGCTGTCGTGAATGGGATTGAGGGTAAGACCGACGAGGTCGCCCTCGGTCAAGGTCCACGTGCCGTCGCCGTTATCGGTGCCCGCCGAAAGCGTGGTGCCGACCGGCACGCCGGAGATGACGATGGACGAAATCGTCTCGGAACCATCCGTGTCCACCAGGCTCGGCGCAATCGAGATCGCGATGGCCGTGTCTTCGTCGCCCGATGCCGGGACAACGGCGATATCCGGAGCGTCTGCGACCGCATCGACCGTAACCGGCACGGATACCGTCGTGGTCGCGGGGCCGCCGGAGCCATGCTCGGTCACGGAGACGGTGACGGCAAAATCCACGTCGCTGTTCGTCGGCGGCGTGATCGTGAGGCCGGGCAGATCGCCGGTCGTGAGAGTCCAGGTGCCGTCGCCATTGTCGGTGCCCGCCGAAAGCACCGTGCCCGGCGGCAAGCCGCCGATTACGATCGTCAGCGTGTCGCCCGGATGGCTCGGCGTAATCGTAATGACGAGCGGAATATGGCTGTCTTCGTCGCCGCGCGCGGGCGGGACGACGAGCGACGGCGGCAAGGTGATGTCGTTCAAATCAACGAAGATGCTGCCCGGGGTCGAGGCTTGATCGTTGTTCTCGGCCTCGGTCGTCGTCGCCGTAACCGTCAGGGTGAAGTCGGACGTGCCGTTCGGCGCCGTGATCGACAAGCCGGAAAGCTGCGCCGGCGTCAGCGTCCACGTGCCGTCACCGTTATTCGTGCCCGCCGAAAGCGTCGCGCCCGCAGGCACGCCGCCGATGACAATGGCAAGGGATTCCGAGCCGTCCCAATCCACCAGAGCGGATGACACATCGAGCGGAATCGGGGTCCCCGTCTCGCCCGCCGCATCGGACGCCGCGAGCGTCGGCGCATCCGCAACCGCGATGACCGTCACGTCATAAGTGCCGGTGGTGGCCGCCGTGTCGTAGTTTTCCGCCTCGGTCGAGTAGACCGCGATCGTCAAGGCAAAATCCACGTCGCTGTGGAGCGGCGGGGTGATCGTGAGGCCGGCGAGCTGGGCGGACGTGAGCGTCCAGGTGCCGCCGCCGTTGTTCGTGCCCGCCGAGAGCGTGGCGCCGGCGGGAACATTGCCGATGAAGACGGTCGACAGGCTCTCCGAACCGTCGATATCCGTCAGCCCCGTAGAAATCGAAAGCGGGATGGCCGTGTCTTCGTTGCCTGTGACAGCGCCATGCGTGCCGCCGCTGCCGACCGTCTCGAGCTTCACGCCGAGAAGCGTCGCGCCGATATAGACATGGCCCGTGGTCTGAAGGTCGGCGATCGAGATGTTCGACGTGCTGGTAAGCGTGACGGTGCGCTCGAAGACTTGGTGGACTTGGCCGGGCAGGACGAAATCTTCGGTGTACGAACCGATCGTCACCCGCACGCCGGCGGCATCGACATCCACGCCGGGGAACGAGGTGTAAAGGCTGCCGCCCAAATCGAGCGTGAAGGTATAAGTGCCCGGGCCAAACGTCTGGTTCGTGGCGATTGCGCCGTAATTGGGCGTACCCGCCATGTCGAGGTACAGGCCGTTGCCGGCATAGACGTCGAAATAGCCGTTGCCGATCAGGTCAACCTGGCCCGAGGTGATCGTCCAGTTCTGCAAACCGTTATAGCTGAGCGTACCCTGTCCGCCGTTCTCCTGGTCGAAGTAATCGGAGAACACGAGCGTGCCCGGCCCGCCGCCAAGATCGAGCGTGGGCGCGTCGGCAACCGCGTTGACCGCCACTAGAACAGAAGTCGTGGCCGTCGCGGTGTCGCCATTGGAGTTTTCGGTCGAGGTCGCCGAAACCGTCAGCGTGAAATCGACATCGCTATTATGCGGCGGGGTGATCGTCAGACCGGAAAGTTGCGCCGAGTTCAGGGTCCAGGTGCCGTCGCCATTGTCCGTGCCGGCCGAAAGCATGGCGCCCGTGGGCACGCCGCCGATGGTGATGTTCGACAGCGACTCGGAGCCATCCACGTCGCCAAGCGCGACCGAGATGGCGAGCGGGATGGCCGTATCTTCATCGCCCGAGGCCGCGCTCGACGTGATGATCGGGTCGTCCGCGACGCCGTTGATCGTGACATTGATGGTTGCGGTCGTGGAGGCATGATCGCCGTTCGAGACTTCGGTCGAAGTGACGGTGACCGAAAGTGTGAAATCGTCGTCGCTGCCGGGCGGCGGAGTGATCGTGAGACCCACGAGCTGGCTCGGCGTCAGCGTCCACGTGCCGTCGCCGTTGTTCGTGCCGGCCGAGAGCACCGCCCCCGGCGGCACATTGGCGATGAGGACCGACAACGATTCCGAGCCGTCCGCGTCGGCGAGACTGGTGTCGATTGAAAGTGGAATCGGGGTGTTCTCGTCGCCCGAAGCGGGTGCGGTGATCACGGGAGGCGCGTCGGCGACGGCGATGACCGTCACTGGAATCGAGGCCGTCATCGTGGAAGTCGCGCCATTGGACGATTCACGCGAGGTCGCCGAAACCGTCAGCGTGAAATCGGCGTCGCTATTGTGCGGCGGAGTGATCGTGAGGCCGGCCAATTGCGCGGGCGTCAGCGTCCACGTGCCGTCGCCGTTGTTGGTGCCGGCGGAAAGCGAAGCGCCCGTGGGCACGCCGCCGATGACGATCGACGAGATCGTCTCCGAGCCGTCGGTGTCGCCGAGCGCGACCGCGACGGCAAGTGGGATGGCGGTATCTTCATCGCCCGAGGCCGCGCTCGACGTGATGATCGGAGCGTCGGCGACCGGGACCACGGTGATGTTGACCGTGGCCGACGCGGTGAGGCCGGCATTGTCGCGGATAATATAGGTGAAGCTGGCGGGACCGTCGTAATTGCTGTTCGGTGTAAACGTGACCACGCCGCTGACCAGCGAAACCGTACCGTTGATCGCGCCGCCGACCGAAACCAACGTCACCGAATCGCCGATATCGGGATCGCTGTCGTTCGAGAGCAGCTGCGCGGGGGTAAAGGTGATCGCCGTGTCTTCGTTCGTCGTGCCGCTGTCGTTAACGGCGACGGGGCCGCGATTGACCTGACCGTCATTGATCTGCAGGCGCTCGAAATTGCGCGCTTGGAGATTCAGCGAATTGAACTGGAACACATTGCCCTGGCCCGTCGAGGACAGCGGATTGGTGTTCAAAGCAAGGAATGCCTGGAACGCCGCGATATCGGCCTGCACCGCCGCATTCGCCAGTTCCGCCGAGGTTAGGTTGAGGCGCAGCGTATCGACCCCTTGGCCGCCGTCCGCGTAGTCCACGGCTCCGATATTCTCGGCGCGCGTGACGATGACGGTATCGGTGCCGCCCTCGGCGTACATGCGGTCATTGCCCGCGCCACCATCGATGACGTCATTGCCGCCCGCGCCGTCCGGCCCACAGGTCGCGCCGTTGTCGCCCCAAATGGTGTCGTTGCCGGCGCCGCCGGTCAGGTAATCGTTGAAGCTGAGGCCCGCGCCCGTGCCGTGCCCGGAGCCCGAACCCGTGCCGTGCCCGGAGCCCGAACCCGTGCCGCGCCCGGAGCCCGAACCCGTGCCGCTGCCCGAACCGGAACTCTTGCCTTGGCTCACGCCCCAGGTGTCGCCGACAATAAAATCGTTGTCCGCGCCGCCGTCGATCGAATCGTCGCCCGAATCGCCTTGCAGCGAATCATTGCCGGCACCGCCGGACATCGTGTCGTTGTCCGCGCCGCCGAACGCCACGTCGTGGCCGTCGCCGCCCACGAGCCGGTCGTCGCCGTCGCCGCCATCAAGCCGATCGTCGCCCGTGCCGCCATCCAGCGTGTCGCGGCCCGCGCCGCCATCCAGCGTGTCGTTGCCCGCGCCGCCGAACGCCACGTCGTTGCCGTCGCCGCCATTGAGCCGGTCATTGCCCGTGCCGCCATCCAACGTGTCGTCGCCGGCGCCGCCCAACAGGGTGTCGTTATCCGCGCCGCCGTTCAGGACGTCGTTGCCCGTGCCGCCATCCAGCAGATCATCGCCCGCATCGCCGTTCAGGGTGTCGTTGCCGTCCTCGCCGAAGACGGTGTCGTTGCCCGCCCCCGCGTTGACGACGTCGTTGCCCAAACCGCCCCAAATCGTATCTTTGGAACTGGTGCCGGTCAGGATGTCGTTCCCGATCGTCCCGCGCTTGATTGCCATAACCAACTAACTCCCTTGGACCGGAAGCCCCTCCACCCGCGCCGGACCGTGGCGGCGAACCTCGGTCCGGGGGATTTCTTTGGGACCCCCAAATATTACAATGCGATAAGGCCCGAATAGTCACGTTTCCGGTAGCTTTGAAGCAATTATCGCGCCAGTTCCGACGATACCAGGTAGTGAACTGGTAAGTGGTTCTTATAAGTCTGAATCAAGCCCTTATGGCGATTCATGTCGGAATCAAAAGATGTTCATCAGCGTACCTAATTAAGACTCTGAATCGCAAAACCACTCTCGATGCAGATTGCGAATTGAACCGCTACGGGGATTCAGACCCTTGAGGTTCCACAATAATTTTAATTTTTACCGGCATGAACAATCCTAGGATTTGATTCATCGTAAGCGCGGCTCAGTTAGCGCGGCTCAGGTCACCGCCGCTTTCATCCTCGACGCTAGGGCTCGTGCGCTGTAGTCATCGCTCGGCACGGAAAAATACTACCACCCCAACTCCGCAAAACCACCTCATGCAAGAGTCGCGAAAGCCGCGAACCTCCCTATCCCGACGCGAAGTCGCCGAGGTCTGCGCGCGTCTGCTGAAAACGCGGGTCCTCGATGTGACGCGCGCGGCCGGAGAGCAGCGCCGCTCGGTGCGGGTGCAATTGCCCGACCGCTCGGTGATCGCGACACGGCGCAAAAGCGCCGACCGGGGCAAGCTCGAAGCCATGGTTCTAAGCGAATTGCGCCGGTACGGCGCGCCCGTTCCCGCCATCCTGGCTTTCGGCGAGGGCTGGCTCATTCAGGAAGATTTGGGCGCGGGGCGGCTGTCGGGCGCGCTGGCCCAGGCGGACCGGCAAGGGGCGGTCGATTTGCTCGATGCGGCGCTGGCGGCGCTCGCCGCCATTCACGAGGCGGCAAGGCGGGCAAAACTTGTCCCCCATGTTCCCGCCCTCGGCCAGAGCGCGGCGTGGCGCAAGGGCCTCGCCGCCATGCCCCAACGCATCGCCGCGCGGTTGGACGAGCCCTTGCCCGTACTCGATGCGCAAGCAATCGACCGGATGCTGGCGATGCCCGCGACCGAGTTCGTCAAATGGGACGCCCGGCCGGGCAATGCGATCGTTCGCGCCGAGGGCGGCGCGATCGGCTGGATCGATTGGGAACATTGCGGCGCGCGCGCGGGCACCGACGACCTGGCATGGGTGCTGGGCGACGAATACGTGCATCTGGCCGAAACCGATGAACGCGCGCTCATCGACAAATATCTGCCGGCCTTCGCGGGCGCGCGGGACGCGCAGACGGCGCGCGCGGCCTTTCACTTTTTCGGCACGTTTCACACCTGCGTGCGCCTCGCCCTCGTGCTCCACCACAAGGGGACGGGCGCGTGGTGGAGCCTCGAGCGCTGTCTGGCCGACGACAAAGTGGGCGTGCAACGCGAATCCGCGATCGTCCTTGCCGCGCGCGGCGCGCGCTGGGCGGCGGCTTCCGGCCCGGCGGCGGCGCTCGAGCCATGGTTCGCGCGCCTCGGCAAGCGCTTGTCCGATCTGTGACGCGCGGCGAAGATCGAGGCGCCGCGACAGCCATCCTGCCCCGAGCCGGCCCCCGAACCGGCATCCTGCCCCGAGCCGGCCCCGAACCAGCCCCAACCGAACGGAGACCGAGCGTGTACGAAAACTACAAACGCATCCTGTTTACCCGGCGCGGCCGCGTGCTGACCGTGACGATGAACCGGCCCGAAGTCTTGAACGCCATCGACGCGCCGCTTCACGAGGAGCTCTCGCGGGTCTTTTACGACGTCGCCGTCGATGCGCAAGCCGACGTGATCGTGCTCACGGGCGCGGGCCGCGCCTTCTCCGCCGGCGGCGACATCCGCTGGATGCAGGAGATGATCGACGACCGCGCGATGTGGGAACGCACGCGCGTGGAAGCGAAGAAGATCGTCTTCGGCATGCTCGACTGCGAAAAACCCATCATCGCGCGCCTCAACGGCGCGGCGATGGGCCTCGGCGCCACGATGGCGCTGTTCTGCGACGTGATCTTCGCCAACGAGGCGGCGAAGATCGCCGATCCGCACGTCAGCGTCGGCCTGGTCGCGGGCGATGGCGGCGCGATCATCTGGCCCCAGCTCATCGGCCATGCCCGCGCGAAGGAATATTTGATGACCGGCGACGCGTTGACGGGCGCGGAGGCGGCGCGCATCGGCCTGGTCAATCACGCCGTGCCCGAGGCCGAACTCGACGCGCGCGTCGATGCCTTCGCCGACCGGCTGTGCGCGGGCGCCATGCAGGCGATCAAATTTTCCAAGACCGCGGTCAATATCGGCCTGCGCCAGCTCGCGCACTCGATCATGGATGCATCCATCGCCTACGAGACGTACACGAACTGGACGGCGGATCATCAGGAAGCGGTCACGGCGTTTCGCGAGAAGCGCAAGCCGAAATTCACGGGTCGCTGAAAACCCTTATACCACGGGCCTTATCGACGATCATGAACCTCGACGAACCCAACCATATCGCCGCCTTGCGCGACACCATCCGCCGCTTCGTCGCGCGCGAATTGCCGCGCGAGGCGGTGCGAAAATGGGATCACGACGACGAGTTTCCGCGCGCCGTGTTCGACAAGCTCGCGGCCCTCGGCGTCACCGGATCGACGATTCCCGAAAGCTATGGTGGAACCGGCCGCGACATTCCCGCGACCATGGCGACGATCGAGGAATTGGCGCGGCGCAGTTTTCCCATCGCCGTCGCCTACATCAATTGCGCCTGCTATGGCGGCATGAACATTCTCGAAAGCGGCAGCGAGGCGCAAAAGCGCGAACTGCTCCCGCGCCTCGCGCGCGGCGAGATATTGTTTGCCTACGGCCTGACCGAGCCCGATATCGGCGCCGATCTCGCCAGCGTGAAGACGCGCGCGACCCGGCGCGGCGACACGGTGATCGTCACGGGCGCGAAACGCTTTTGCACCGGCGCCGACATCGCCGATTACGTCTATCTGCTGGCGAACAGCGATCCCGCCGGCGCGCGCCACAAGAATCTCTCGCTCATCCTCGTGCCGCCGAAATCGCCCGGCGTGACCTTGCGCCCCATTCCGACCATGGGGCTTCGGGGTTTCCCGTCCTTCGATGCGACCTTCGACGCGGTCGAGGTGCCGGCGGCGAATATCGTCGGCGGCGAGGCGGGCTGGAACCAAGCCTGGCCCATGCTGGCGGGCCCCACGCTCGATGTCGAAAAACTCGAGGTCGCGGCCATCGGCATCGGCATCGCGGCCGCGGCCATCGACGACGCGTGGGAATACGCCCAGACCCGCGTGCAATTCGGCAAGCCGGTATCGAGCTATCAGGCCATCCGCCACGCGCTCGCCGACGCCAAGACGCGCCTGCACGCCGCGCGCCTGATGCTGCGCCACGCTTCATGGCTCGCCGACCGGGGCGAGCCGTGCGGGGTCGAAACCTCGATGACCAAATTGTTCGTCTCCGAGACAGCCAAGCGGATCGTGCTCGACTGCCAGACCGTCATGGGCGCCTACGGCTACGCCACCGAGTTCGATCTCGAGCGCCATGTGCGCGACGTGCTGCTGCTGCCGATCATCGGCGGCTCGTCCGCCATCCAGCGCAACAACATCGCCAACCGGCTGGGATTGCCGCGCTGACATGGATTTCCGCGAACCCGACCACATCCGCCTACTGCGCGACACGATGCGCGCCTTCATCGCGCGCGAGGCGCCGCGCGAGGCGGCGCAACGCTGGGACCGCGAGGATTCGACGCCGCGCGCGGTGTTCGAAAAACTCGCCGCGACCGGGGTTTGCGCGCTGACCGTGCCCGAAAGCCATGGCGGCGCCGGGCGCGACATCATCGCCGCGATGGCGGTGATCGAGGAATTGTCGCGCCGCTCGCTCGCTCTCGCCGTGCCCTACATCATGTGCGCCTGCTATGGCGGCATGAATCTGGTGGCGGCGGGCTCGGAGAAGCAGAGGGCGCAATACCTGCCGCGCCTCGCCAGGGGCGAATTGCTCTTCGCCTACGGCTTGACCGAGCCCGATATCGGCGCCGATCTCGCCAATGTGCGCACGCGCGCGACCCGCCGCGGCGACACGGTGATCGTCAACGGCGCCAAGCGGTTTTGCACCGGCGCCGCCATCGCCGATACCATCTATACCCTCGTGCGCAGCGATTCCGAGGCGCCCAAGTACAAGAATCTATCCTTCGTGTTGGTGCCGCGATCAGCCAAGGGGGTTTCGATCGCGCGCATGGACGGCCTTGGGATGCGCGGCGCCTCGCTGTGCGACGTGAGCTTCGACGACGTGGAATTGCCCCTGGACCACGTCGTCGGCGAGGACGCGGGCTGGAACCAGGGCTGGCCCATGCTCGCCGGTCCCGCGCTCGACGTGGAAAAACTCGAGGTCGCGGCGATGGCGCTCGGCTTGGCCAGTGCCGCGCTCGACGACGCCTGGGCCTACGCGCACGAGCGCAAACAATTCGGCGTCGCCATCGGCGCGCACCAATCGGTGCGCCACGTCCTCGCGGATTGCAAGGCGACGCTCGCCGCCGCGCGTCTGGTGCTGATGCACGCGGCGTGGCTCGCGGGCGAGAACCGGCCCTGCGGCGTCGAAAGCTCGATGGCGAAATTGTTCGTGTGCGAGAGCGCCGAGACCATCGTGCTCGCCTGCCAGCGCGTCATGGGCGCCTATGGCTGTGTCGCGGGCGTGGACATGGAACGCTATGTGCGCGACATCCTGGTGTTCAACATCGCGGGCGGCTCCTCGGCCATTCAGAAGAACAATATCGCCAACCGCCTCGACCTGAAACGCGGCTGAAAATCGGCAAGGCGCCAATTTGTCGCGGCGGCCAAGCGCGGTAAAGTGTTCCCGCAACAATTTTCGATGGACGGGAAAGCCATGAAATTCGGCTTCTTCACCACCCTCGCCGATCCCGAGAACAAGCGCGATTACCAGCAAATCCTGAACGATTTGCGCGGCCAAGTCGTGGCGGCGGACAAGCTCGGCTTCGATTACGCCTGGCTCGCCGAGCACCATTTCGGCCCCGAGGGCATGGGCAATATTCCCAATCCCATCTTGATCGCCGCCGATCTGGCGCCGCGCACGACGCGCATCCGCTTCGGCCTCGCCGCGGTGATCCTGCCGTGGTGGCATCCCATCCGCCTCGCCGAGGATTTGGCCACGCTCGATCACCTGCTGAAGGGGCGCCTCGAAATTGCCATCGGCCGCGGGGTGTGGCCGCGCGAAGGCCCCAATTTCCATCCCAAGGCCGATCCGCGCGACGCCGACGCCAATATGTCGCTGTTCCGCGAACAGCTCGACGTGATGAAAAAGTGCTGGACCGAGGAGTTCTTCTCCCACCAAGGCGAGCACTACACCTTCCCCGCACCCGGCATGGCGTGGAAACACCCCATGTTCCCGGCGGACGCGCGCTGGCGCGACGGCGACCGGATCACGAAGATGAACGTGATTCCCAAGCCGTTCCAAAATCCCCATCCGCAGCTCTGGCAGGTGTGTTCGAGCCAGTCCTCGATCCAGTTCGCGGCCGCGAACGGCATCAATGTCATGCTGTGGCAGCCGCCGCCGAAAGCTATTCGCCTGTACGGCGAGTGGTATTCCGAGGCGCGCGGCAAGGCGACGGGCAAGACGGTCGCGGCCAAGGAACACATGGCGATTTTACGCCAAATCTACGTGGCGCCGACCATGGAGCAAGCGGAAGCGGAGGCGCGCCAGGGCGCGTCGTTCACCTACCTTTACAACAATCCGTTCCGCGGCCTGACCATGTTCATGAACCCGAACGAGAAGCCGTGCGCGGGCATGGAAATGGGCTACGACTTCCTCGAGGAACGCGGCAACGTGATCGTCGGGCCGCCGTCCTATGTCGTCGAGCGCTTGCAAGAACTCAAGGAGGAAGCCGGCATCGAGCACGTCATGCCGGACATGGCGCTGCCTTATCTCTCGCAGCGCCAAATCCTGAAAAGCATGGAGCTGTTCGCCGAGAAGGTCATGCCCGCCTTGTGAGGGCCGCGGCCCGCGCGCGTAAACCGTCCGACGAAAACGGCCCGGAGCGCCTGTTGAGGCCAAGCCGGCCGGCAGGCGGAGCGAAGCCGAACAGCCAGCCTGGGATGATCGCTTATGGTACCGGCGGGCGGTAGCCGAGCGCGCCGTGCAGCGACCGTTGTGCCTGCCGGGATCGCCGCGTTCTGCGAAGCCGTTTTTTGTCTTGCGCCGATCGCGGCCGTCAGTGCGCCGCCACCTTGGCCGTGCCGTCCCACAGGCGCATGGGCGCAAGATCGCGCTCGGTGATGCCGAGCGCGCGCACGTCCGCGGGAATGCCCTTGCCGGTCGCGAGGCTCGCCGCCGTGCGCGACAGCCCAACCGAGGTTTCGATGCCGTAGCCGCCCTGCCCCGCGAGCCAAAAAAACCCCTCGACGTTCGGATCGTAGCCCGCGACCGGCACGCCGTCGGCGACGAAACTGCGCAGGCCCGCCCATTTCCGGATGATGCGGCGGATGGGCATGGTCGTTGCGCGCTCAATGCGGTCGATGGTGAGGGCGATGTCGATTTCCTCGGGCTGGGCGTCGGTCGGCGGCGAGGGCGTTGCGTCGGCGGGCGAGCCGAGCACGGTTCCGGCATCGACTTTGAAATACCATTCCTCCTTGGTGTCGAAGACGACGGGCCAGGCATTGCCGTTCACGCCTGCGGGTGGAGCGAAGGCAATGACGGTGCGCCGCTTGGGCACCAGGCCAATGGCTTTGGCACCCACGCGCGCGGCCAGGACGTCCGCCCAGGCGCCGGCGGCGTTGATCACCACGGGCGCCGCGAACACGCCCGCGGGCGTCGTCACGATCCATTTGCCCCCTTTACGTTCGAGGCGCGTCGCCTCGGCGTTCGTCACCACCTCGCCACCTGCGGCCTTGAGGCCGCGCAGATAGCCTTGGTGAATCGCGTTGACGTCGAGCGCCATGGTGTTCGGATCAAGAAAACACGCGGCCAGATAATCGCGCTTGAGCACGGGCACCATGGCCACTGCTTCAGCGACCGAGATTTCGCGAATTGCGGGCGACATCGGCTGCACGGCCTTGAGCGCGTCGTAGAGGAGCGTCTTTTGATCCTCGCGGGCGACGAACATGAGGCCGTGCGGATGGCAAAGAGGCAGGGATGTAAAATCCTTGGGCGGATTCTTGAAGAACGGCCCGCCGGCGATGGCGAGCGCGCGGATGGCGGCGGGGCCATAGGCCTCGGTATAGACCGCGATCGACCGACCGGTGGTGTGATAGCCCGGCTGATCCTCGCGTTCGAGCACCACGACCTTGTGCTCCTTGGCCAGCCAATGGGCGACGGAAGCGCCCGCGATGCCGGCGCCGACGATCAGAAAATCGCACTCGCGCATAATTTCGTCTTTCGTGTTTTTGGTCGCTAGGCGGCTTGGCGCTTCAATCTTGGCCAGTCCTTGAGAATTTCGCGCGCGGCGTTGCGCCCGGGTATGCCGGTGACGCCGCCACCCGGATGGGTCGACGAGCCGCACTGATAGAGGCCCGCAACGGGGCTGCGGTAATCGGCATAATGGGGCACCGGGCGCTTGAAAAATAGCTGATCGGGGGTGATCTCGCCGTGGAAGATGTGGCCGCCCGGAAGGCCGATAATCTCCTCCAAATCGGGCGGCAGCAGCACCTGCATGTCGATGATGCTAGACGAAAACCCAGGCGCGTGTTCATCCATGACCGCCATGACGGTCTTCACGAAATTCTCGCGCTCGTTCGCCCAGACGCCATTCTTGAGTTCGTAGGGCGCGTGGCCGCCGAAGATGTTGACCACATGCTTACCCTTGGGCGCCAAGGTGTTGTCGCGCGCGGTCGGCGTCACCGGCGAAAGGAAGGGACGCTTGGAATACCAGCCGTATTTCGCGTCATCGAAGGCGCGCTCCATGTAGTCGATATCGGGCGCGAGATGGGTGAAATCGGGATAGTCCATGCCGCACGCTTGTGCGTCGAAGGCCTTGTAAGTGGGCAAGGTTTCGCACGCGATATTGAGCTTGAAGGCGGTCGAGAACGTGCGAAAGCGCGCAAGATCCTTGAGCATTTCGGCGGGCAGATGTTCGGCGCCGACGAGTTTCTCGAACAAAAGCTTGGCGTGGGCGTTGGAGGCGATCAGCTTCGCCTCGTAAATCTCGCCAGAAGCAGTCGCGACGCCGACGGCGCGGCCGTCCTTGACGATGACCTTGGCCACCGGCGCACCGGTCTTCAGCGTCATGCCGTGCTTGGCGCCGGCGTTCAAAATCGCGGCCGAAACGGCGCCCATGCCGCCCTTGGCGAAGCCCCAGCCGACCCCGACATCGTGCGCCAGGGCGTGATGCAACAGGATATAGGCCGAGCCCGGCGATTTCAGCCCGCCAAAGGTGCCGACCGAGGATTGATAGCCGAGCGCGCACTTGATCGCGTCGTTCTCGAACCACTGCGAGAGAAAATCGTAGCTGCTCATCGTGAACAGATCGGCGAGACGGAAGAAGCGGCCGCCGATCTTCCGGTACCGCCATGCGAAGGACGCCATGTCCTTGTAGCTCCGCCAATCGCGGCGCGAAGGATCGAAAGGCGTCTCGAACATCATCTCGCGCACGACGGATGTCGCGTCCGCCATGTACGCGTTGTAATCGGCATAGGATTCGGCGTCGCGCCTGGACAGGCGCGCGAAGGATTTCTGGGTGATCGCTTGATCGTCGTGCACCACGATGGCGCCGCCGTCATCGGTCGGATGGAAGATGCCCTTGCAGGGCAGGATCTCGAGGCCGTTGGCGAACAGTTCGAGCTCGTCGATGACGCGCTTTGGCATCATGCCCAAAAGGTACGACGCCAGCGACATGTGAAATCCGGGCACGACCTCCTCGGTCGCCGCGGCGCCGCCGATGATGTGCCGGCGTTCGAGCACCAGCACCTTGAGCCCGGCCTTGGCCAGATAGGCGCCGCACGCAAGGCCGTTATGTCCCGCGCCGATGATGATCGCATCGTAGCGCTGCGTCATGGCACTTCCCCTAAGAACCGAACCGCATGGAGAATGAGGAATGGAGAATATTGACGGCGCATGGGGTAGATTACCAGCGCGAAACCTAGGATGGATTCCCCGTGCCATTCCGAGCCCACGGTAAATTGGTATTCACGGGACTCGATCGAGGACGGGATATGACCGAGGGGAATATTCTTCCCGCAGGGGCGTATGTGCGCCCATTACAAATGCACTCCGACGACCGCGGCTGTTTCACAGAGATATTCCGAAACAGTTGGTCCGATAGCGCGCTCCCTGTGCAATGGAATGCCGTGAGCTCGCGCACGGGCGTTTTGCGTGGGGTGCACGTTCACGCCGATCACGACGACGTGCTCGTGGTGGTTCAGGGTTGCGCGATCATCGGATTGCACGACATCCGAAGGGAATCGCCGACATTCGGCCTCGCGTGCACGCTCGACCTTCGCGGCGCGGCGCAGTCGGCCCTGTTCGTTCCGCGCGGCGTCGCGCACGGATTTTATTTTCCGGAAGACTCGCTGATGGTCTACGCGGTCAATACATACTGGGATTCCAGCGACGAAACCGGCTGCCATTGGGCCGACCCAAAACTCGGCATTGCATGGGGCATCGAGCGCGCCATCACTTCGCCGCGCGATTCGCACGCGGGCGGCTTCGACGACATGTGTCAAAATTTTGCCCTCAAAGCCGAAGCGAACCGAATCGCATGAGAAATCCCAAGCCGCGTTCCCGAATCGCCCTGATCGGCAACGGGCGCTGGGGACAGAACATATTGCGCGACTTGATGGCGCTGGGTTGCCTTGTTGGCGTTGTAGACCGCAGGGAAGAAAACCGTGCATCGGCAATATCTACTGGCGCCGATTGCGCGGTCGGCGAGATCAAGGATTTGCACGGAAGGGTTGACGGCGTCGTCATCGCCGTGCCAACCACTGGCCACGTCGCGGCGATCGAAAATGCATTGCCGCTCGGCGTGCCGATATTCGTTGAAAAGCCGTTATCGACCAACGAATTGGATGCGCGGCGCATCGTCCAATTGGCGAACGGCCGCCTGCACGTCATGGAAAAGTGGCGTTACCATCCAGGCATCGCCGAAATGGCGCGCGTCGCGCGCGCATCCGAAATGGGTGCCGTGATTGCTCTCCGGTTGAGGCGCATTGGTTGGGGTCATCATTACGAGGACTGCGATGCGGTGTGGACGCTCTTGCCGCACGATCTGTCGATCGCACAGGAGATTTTGGGTCCGCTCGGCGAGCCGATTTTTGCAACTGGCATCAACGGCGCGGACGGCAGACCCGCGGAAATGTTAATTGTCCTGGGCAAAAAGCCTTCGGTGACGATCGAGGTTTCCACCATGCGGCCGGAGCGCGTGCGCTCGGCTACTCTGATATGCGAATCTGGCACGGCTTGTTTGCCGGACGCTTTTGCTCCCGCCTTGCTGTTGGCGCAGCCAAGCGACACGAGACCGCAATCTCGCCCGATCGCGCAAACCATGCCCTTGTACGAGGAATTGCGCATGTTCGTGGATTACCTGAACGGCGGTCCCGCGCCCAAGGGGAGCATCGAGCAAAGCCTCGATGCCGTCCGAATCGTGAGCCTTGCGCGACGCCTTGTCGGGTGGCCGGAGAATACAGCCGCCGTCAGCGTCTCAAGCGCCCCCACGCGCCGATGATGCGCCGCGCCGCGCGAAACGGCGCCGTCACGCGCCAGCTCCGGCTGTTGTAAATTCGTGCCAACTCGCTTCTCAATTCATCTCGCGCGCGCGCCTGTTCTGCGCTTAATTTCGCCTGAGCGCCGCGCAATTCTGCCGCTTCCGCAGCGGCCATGGGGCGCGAGGCCCGCAGATTTTCCGCCGAAAGCGCGGCTGTTTTCTCCACAGCCGAAACATAGCGACGGCCGAAATTCTCGAGAATTTCGGTGACACGCAGTTCGCGAAACGGCGGGGATTTCATCCGCTCAAGCCACGCCTCCAGTTCTGCCATTTTCTGACCCTGCGACCATCGCCGCCGTTCCGGCGCCGAAAAATGAAGCGCGGTCGTCCGCATGACGCTCCTAACCCGACACCAAGGCTGCGAAACGAATTGCCGCCACATATGATTGTCGGTGGACGATCCTGGCGGCGCGGTCTGCCAGCCTCTCGGCAATCTGCGATAGGCATCGAGTCGGTGACCGACGAACGAAATTCCCAGGCCATCGTTCGCCAAACCACGGTCAATGCCGAATCCATTGCCACGGCATTGGAGATAGGGTTCGATAAATGCCTTGGACGAGAGGTCCAGAAAATATCCCTCGACGTGGCCATCCAGGAACACGTTCGTCGACAATGTATGGGCAAAATCCGCGCTTTCGAGCGCGTGACAAAGGACTTCAAGATGATCGGGCAACCACAGATCGTCGTCGGATATATAGCACACGATTCTGCCGCGCGCCCGCCGAAGAACCTCATGGCGGTGGATCTCGCCGTTCCGAGGGCCTTTGGGATACTCGAAATACTTAAAGCGGCCGTCTTGCTTCGCGAGCCCGTCGATGATCTGCCGCGTTCGAGCTGGCGCGCCGTCGCCGACCACGAGCACCTCGAAATCTTGCACGGACTGCCGACGCACCGACTCGATCGCGTTCTCGATCAGATCGACGTGGTCGAATGTTGGGATGAGTACGGTGACGGCGACCAAATTTTGGTATCCCCTGTCGGGCGCGGATGTCATCTAAGCCATTCGCAAGGCGGCGAACAACCTGGACTTTATCCCGCGCCGGTCCGCTCGGCGCCTTTACACGGGGGCGGCGGCGCCGCTAAACCCAGGCGCGAGGAGAGCCGGTCATGAAGCTCGTGCTGCTGCGCCACGGCCAAAGCATCTGGAACAAGGAGAACCGCTTCACCGGCTGGACCGATGTCGAGCT
>CAMAPP010000021.1 GCA_945860095.1 Rhizobium sp. Q54
AGGCGCGACGCCAATTCGGGCTGAAGCATGTTGTAGCTGCCGGCCGAGCCGCAGCAGAGATGGCTTTCGCGCGGCTCGCGCACCGCAAATCCCGCCATGGCCAGCAAGGCCTTGGGCTCGGTGCGGACGCGTTGGCCGTGCTGCAGCGAACAGGCCGCGTGATAGGCGACCGACAATTCCCGGGGCCGGACGTCCTTCAGCCCCAATTCGCTCACGATCTCGGATATATCGCGCGCAAGCGCCGAAATTCGTGCGGCCTTGGCCGACCAAACGGGATCGTTACGCAGCATATAGCCGTAATCCTTGACCATCGTGCCGCAGCCCGAGGCGTTTGTGACGATGGCGTCCAGGCCCGCGCCATCGGCCTCGGCGCACCATGCGGCGATGTTCGCCTTCACCTCGGCGTGCGCATCCTTGCCCAAGTGGTGCTTGAGCGCTCCGCAACAGCCCGCACCCCCCGCCACCACGACTTCGCACCCCAAGCGGGCGAGCAGGCGCAAACTCGCCGCGTTGATCGCCGGCTCGATGTCCTGTTGCACGCAGCCCGCGAGCAGCGCCACGCGCTTGCGTCGCACGCCCGAAGCCTGAAACACGGCCACGTTCATGCGCGCCGCCGCGGCGCGCCGCGGCGTGAGGCGAATCATGGTCTTGAGGCGGCCAGGCATAAGCCCCGCGACGGGGCGCGCCAGGCGCGCGGCCAGCATGGCCCATCGAAACCGTCTCGGATGGGGCAGAATCGCGCCAAGAAGCGCGCGCAAGAACCGGTCGCCCAAAGGACGCCGATAGGTTGCCTCGATATGGCTGCGCGCTTGATCGACCAGATGCATGTAATTCACGCCCGATGGGCAGGTGGTCATGCACGACAGACACGACAAACAGCGGTCGATATGACGCACGACCGTCGCGGTCGCGCGCCTTCCGGTCTCGAACATGTCCTTGATCAGGTAGATTCGCCCGCGCGGGCTGTCGAGCTCGTCGCCAAGCAGAACATAGGTTGGGCAGGTCGCGATGCAGAAGCCGCAATGCACGCACGCGCGCAGAATCTTGTTCGCCTCGGCCAAATCGGGATCGGCCATTTGCTCGGCGGTGAAGCGGGTTTGCATGCTGGGCGTGCCTTAGGCCGGTGATGTTCTAGACGCCGTCATACATGCGCCCGCGATTGAAGAGGGCCTTGGGATCGAAGCTCTGCTTTATCCGGCGCGACAGCGCCAAGGCGCCAGCACTTCCCGGATTGAGCGGCGCGGTTTTGAGACGAACGGCGTCGGACGCGCGCATCAGCACGGCATGTCCGCCAAACGCGCCGACCGCGCCGCGCACGATCTCGGCCCCGCCATCCGCGCCCTCATCGAGCACGCGGAGCCAAATCCGACCGCCCGCCCAATCGAGATACCACTCGACGCCAAGACGCGCCGTTATCGCCGCCACCGCCTCGGCCGCGCGCGCGGGCGGCACCGAGGCGCGCCAGACGCAACTGCCATCGGCCGGAAACAGCGGCACGATATCGCGCACCGCGCGCCACGGCGCGGCCGAGGCGGCGGCATCGAGGATTTCGGCCGCACCATACGCGGCGAGATCGCGCGCGACTTCATCGGTCGCGGCGCGCAAGGCTTGCTCTGGGCCCTCGAAACGCACGAAGGTCCAGGATTGGCCGGCAAGGCCGCCGAGCCGCGCGGCCAGATTCGCCGGCACATGGGCGGCGGCGGACGTATCGAACGGACTTGCGAAGGCCCGGCCCATGGCGCGCACGGCGTCCGAGGCCGACAGCCCGGCGAGCGCGAGGGTGCGAACGTCCTCGGGCGCGGGCAGGGCCTTGAGCGTCACCTCGGTCAAGATCGCGAGCGTGCCGTAGGACCCGGCCAGAAGCTTGCAAAGATCGTAACCGGTCACGTTCTTGACCACGTGACCGCCGGCCTTGAAGTCCTCGCCCCGCCCGTTGACCGCGCTGAAGCCGAGGAAGTGATCGCGCGCGGCCCCGGCCTTGATGCGGCGCGGACCCGAAAGATTGGTCGCGATCACCCCGCCGATGGTTTGCCGGCCCGCGGGCAGGTCGTAGAACGGCCCAAGATCCGGCGGCTCGAACGCGAGATTTTGCCCGGCTTGTTTCAGCCACGATTCGATCGCAACCATGGGCGTGGCGGCTCGCGCGCGCAGGATCAGCTCCTCGGGCTCGTAGGACACGAGGCCCTCGAGGCGCGCGAGATCGAGGGGCGTGCCTTGTGGCGGCCGGCCCAAGCCGCGCTTGGTGGCGCCCGAGACGATTTCCAAAGGCTCGTCGTCTTCGAGCGCCGCGCGCACGATTTCGCGCAACTCCGCCGCGTCGGCCGGGCGCAAGCGGCCGGTCATTCAAAAGCGCGGCAGATCGGGGAACCGCATGGCGCCGCGATGGACGTGCACGCGCCCAAGTTCCGCGCAGCGATGAAGCACGGGGAAGACCTTGCCCGGATTGAGCAAGCCGTCGGGGTCGAAGGCGCATTTCACGCGCTGCTGCTGCTGCAGATCGATCTCGGTGAACATCGTGCCCATGAGATCGCGTTTCTCGACTCCGACCCCGTGCTCGCCGGTGAGCACGCCGCCGACCTCGACGCATAGCTTCAAGATATCGGCGCCGAAGCGTTCGGCACGATCGAGCTCGCCGGGGACGTTGGCATCGTAAAGAATCAGGGGGTGGAGATTGCCGTCTCCCGCGTGGAACACGTTCGCCACGCGCAGGCCGTATTCGCTCGACAATTCCTGCATCCGCGCCAGAACCTTGGACAACTGCTTGCGCGGAATCGTGCCGTCCATGCAGAAATAATCGGGCGAGATCCGCCCGACCGCGGGAAACGCCGATTTGCGCCCCGACCAGAATTTGAGGCGTTCCTCCTCGGACGCGCTCACGCGCAATTCGGTCACGCCGCAATCGCGCGCGATCGCCTCGACCCGGCGGGTCAGGTGATCGACCTCGACCGCCGCGCCGTCGAGTTCGACGATCAGCAGCGCCCCCGCCTCGCGCGGATAGCCCGCGCCGGCGAAATCCTCGGCCGCCCGGATCGCCGGGTTGTCCATCATCTCCATGCCGCCCGGAATGATGCCCGCGGCGATCACCTCGGCCACGCATCTCCCCGCCGCCTCGCTGCTCGGAAAGCCGAGCAGAAGCGCGCGCGCCGTGTCGGGCTTGCGCAGGATTCGCACGGTGACTTCGGTGATGACGCCCAGCAGGCCCTCCGAACCGGTCAGCAGGCCCAAAAGATCGTAACCATCGGCATCGAAGTGTTTGCCGCCAAGGCGCAGAACCTCGCCGGTCATCAGCACGACCTCGAGGCCGAGAAGATTATTGGTGGTGACGCCGTATTTGAGGCAATGCACGCCGCCGGAATTTTCCGCGACATTGCCGCCGATCGAGCAGGCGATCTGGCTCGAGGGATCGGGCGCATAATAGAACCCGGCGTGCTCGACCGCCTGGGTGATCGCGAGATTGGCGACGCCCGGCTGGGCGACGACGCAGCGATTGTCGAGATCGATGTCGAGGATGCGGTTGAACTTGCCGAGGCCGAGAACCACCCCGTCCTCGAGCGGCAGGGCGCCGCCCGACAGGGACGTGCCCGCGCCGCGCGGCACGACCTTGACGCCGAGTTCCCGGCAAGCGGTCAGAACGCGGCCGACTTCCGCCGTCGTCGAGGGCAGCACCACCGCAAGCGGCATGGCCCGGTAGGCGGTCAGGCCGTCGCATTCGTACGCGGCAAGGGCATGCGCATCGGCGATCACGCCTTCGCCGGACACGACGGCGCGCAGGCGCGCGACGATGTCCTCGCGGCGCGCGAGCGTCGCCCGGTCGGGAGCCGGCATCAGCACGGGCGAGACCCAAATGCGGCGCGCGCGCCGGCTGCGATCGCGGCGCGGCGCGGGCCTTGCGTCATCGCGCGGGAAGGTGGTTGTAGGTTCCGGTCGCGAACACGCCCTCGCCGCCCGGCACGGTAATCTCGATGCGCTTGGCCTTGAGATCGACGCAATTACCCTCGTTGCGCAGCTCCATCTCGCGCACCTTGTCGGTCTCGAGAACGTAGCGGAGCTTGACCGCGTTGCCCTTCTGGAAACACACGCGATAGAACGAGACGGGAAAGCCGTCGCCGAGAATCTGGGCCGGATGATTGTGCGAAACGCTCCACGCCCCCCGGCTGTCAGCCCACGCGAACGGAGCCACCAGCAACAAACACAGCACGATACCCAGTCGCTTCATGGCCGGCACCTCTGCGGGCAAGAGACGGGCGATCATACGTGGCGGAGGCGCAAGTTCTCAATCGCGCCGATGGAAAGATGGAGGTGCAAACTGGCGGTGAAAAGAGGGGGGTGCAAGGCTGGCGAGGCCGGCGCTGGCGCGCGGCCGGTCGTCGTCGTCCGGACGTAAATGCAACCGCGCGGGTTTTCCGCCCAAGAAGGCGGGTTTGGGTCGTTTTTGTGGGGATGGGCCCGGCTTGGGCCAGGAAAGAGCGAAGGCGAGGCGCCGTGGGGGGGGCCGAATCAGCCCTGGCGCGCCTTGAAGCGCGGATTTTTCTTGTTGATGACGTAAACGCGGCCGTGGCGACGGACGACACGGCAGTTTTTATCGCGCTTTTTCGCGGTCTTGAGCGAATTAACAACTTTCATCGACGCTGGTCCTTGGCCCGGCTTCGGGGAGCGGCGGACCTTATATATGGGGGCTCGGGCTGTCAAACCGGGCGGATCAGCGCTTCACCATATGAAGGCACACCAAGCGTAGCTTGCCCGAGGCGAGGGCCGCGGCCCGGCGCTGCCAATTCGCTCCTTCATCGAGAATGGCGGTTGCGGCTGCGGCATCGACGAGCCCCGGTTTCAGCACCGCTTCGAGGCCGCGCCAAGCGTCGCGGACCATGGCGAGGTATTCGTCCGTCAGGTCCTCGTTGACCCGGACGTCAAGGTTAACTTTCGTCGCGGCCGAAACGTACTGCTCGGCCGTCCACGGATGCGGCTCCTCCGCCTCGCCCCCTATCCAGGCTTCGAGCGTGGGATCGGTCGCGCCCGGCGCCGCCAGAACAAGATCGGTGATCACCACCTGGGCGCGGTCCTTGAGCTTGCCGGGTAAGGCCGCAAACAGCTCGGATTTTTCCGGAAAGCGGAACAGCGCCTCCTTGCTGAAGAGCGCGTCGAACCTGAGCGTATCGGCCAGGAAGGCTTTGTGGTCATAGGCACGGATCACGGCTCGTTTGCCAAGGCCATGCTGGCGCGAGGTCTCCATCGCGGCGAAGCGTACGAGCCGGCTGCGCCGCCGCTAAAGGGCGACGACGCGGGAACCGCGGACCGGACATCGTAGGCGGCGTGCCATAAGAAGGTGGCGCTCGGACGATCGAGACCGGAGCGCCTTGAATGGTGGGCCGAGCAAGGATTGAACTTGCGACCCCCTGCACGTCAAGCAGGTGCTCTCCCGCTGAGCTATCGGCCCATGGGCACGCCGCCTACAGGTGCCGCCTGTAGCATCAGTGACGCCTGGCCCGCAACCCCTCCTAGGCGACCGGCAACCGGGCATCCAGCAGTCTTTGCGCCTCGCCCACGAGCTCGCGGAGGTGAAAGGGTTTCGAGAGCACTCGAACGCCGACGGGCGCCTTGAATTCGCGGGCTCGCACGGCGACGGCGGCAAATCCGGTGATGAAGATGACCCGCAAATCCGGTCGTTCCAGGCAGGCGCGCCGGGCCAGTTCGATGCCGTCCAAGCCTGGCATGACGATGTCCGCGATCAGCAGATCCGCGCCCGTGTCGTGCAGTTCCGCGTAGGCCTGCAAGCCGTCGGCGGCGATGGCCACGCGATGGCCCGCCTTTTCGAGGCCGCGCTGGAGAAATCGGCGCAAGACCTCATCGTCCTCGGCAAGCACGATACGCGCCATCCAGCCCCCCTTTGGCCCCTTTTGGCTATACCGCGCGCCGATGAACCAGGCATTAACGATACCCAAACCGCCGCCTCGGCCGGGCTTCGCACCACGAAGGACCGGACGGCCGCGCCGTCCGGCGACCATGACAGCGCGCCTCAAATCCCATACAACGGCAAGAATTCCAACGAGACAGCCATGGATGCCGTCGTCCAGCCAAGACCCACCGCACGGGCGCCCAGCCCCGCGACCTACGACATCCTGGCCCCGGCCGCCCTCTTGGCGCCGGTCGTCCTGGCCTCGCCGCATAGCGGGAGCGAGTACCAGCCCGATTTCCTCGCCGCCTCGCGCCTCGACATAGCGGCGCTCCGTCGGTCGGAGGACTGCTATATCGACGAACTCTACGCTGCGGCGCCGCAACTCGGCCTGCCGCTGATTCGCGCGCGATTTCCGCGCACGTTCATCGATCCCAATCGCGAGCCTTACGAATTCGACTCCGAGATGTTCGTCGAGGCGCTGCCAGGTTTTGTGAATTGCGCCTCGCCGCGCGTGACCGCAGGCCTGGGAACCATCCCGCGCGTGGTCACGAACGGCGAAGAGATTTATCCGACCAAGCTGCGTCTGGCCGATGCCCTCGAACGGGTGAAACTCTATTACCGGCCGTACCACGAGGCCCTATCGAAGCTGATCGCGCATTCCCAAGAGCGCTTCGGCCTGGTCCTGCTGCTAGACTGCCATTCCATGCCTTCGGTCGGCGGCCCCATGGACCGCGACGCCGGAAGCCGGCGGGTCGATTTCGTGCTCGGCGATTGCCACGGGGCGTCGTGCGGCGCCAAGTTCGTCGAAGCGGCGGAAACCCATTTGGCGGCGCGCGGCTATCACGTCACGCGGAACATTCCATACGCCGGCGGCTTCACGACACGTCACTACGGCAGGCCCGGCGAACGCCGCCACGCGCTGCAAATCGAGATCAATCGCGCGTTGTATATGAACGAGGAGAATTTCGAGCGTCGTCCGCACTTCGCGGCACTGGCCGCCGATCTCCGCGGCTTGATGATGCGTCTCGCGGATATCGCGCGCGACACGGCGCGGCGCTGAGCGCCGGCCGACGCGTGTCCATGGCCCCTTCGCCCGGTTGGTTCAAGTCGGTTCACGAAGACGATCGTGCGCTGATCGCCTTCGGCGGAAGCTGGAACTTGGCCGCGGTCGCCCGCCTCGAGGCCGAGCTGGGCGCGCTCGCCTCCCCATCGGCGCGCGAGGCCGTCCTCGACCTATCGGCGGTCGAGACGCTCGATGCTTCGGGCGCATGGCTTTTGGCGCGCACCCGCGCTGCCTTCGCCGCCAAGGGCGTGCCGGCCCGGTACACGGGCATCAAGGACGCGCACGCCGCCCTCATCGAGCGCATCGACCACCCGGTGGAAATCCAACCGGTCGCGCCGCCGAAAGCCCCGCCTTTCATCGCCCTTCTCGCCCGCCTTGGCGACGGCGCCACGCGCGCCTATTCGGAATCCCTCGACATCGTCGGTTTCCTGGGCCTCATCGTGGCGGCCTTGGCGCGTTCGGCGCGCAGTCCACAACGCGTGCGCCTCACCTCCGTCGTCGCCCATGTCGAGCGTGCGGGTCTCAATGCCCTGCCGATCGTCGGCTTGCTGTCTTTTCTCATCGGCGTGGTGCTCGCCTACCAAGGCGTCGATCAACTGCGCAATTTCGGCGCCGAGACCTTTACCGTGAATCTGGCGGGAATCTCGATCCTGCGCGAGATCGGCGTGCTGATGACCGCCATTCTGGTCGCCGGGCGTTCGGGCAGCGCATTTACCGCGCAAATCGGCACGATGCGCGTGCGCGAGGAAGTCGACGCGATGCGTACGCTCGGCCTCGACCCCATCGATGTTCTTGTGCTGCCGCGGGTTCTGGCCCTGACTTTCGTGATGCCGTTCCTGGCGTTCTATGCCGCAATCGTCGGACTTTTCGGCGCGGGCATGTCGGCCCTCATCCTGCTCGACATGTCGCCCGTCCAATTCGTCACGCAACTGAACAGCGCCGTGCACATCAATCATTTCTGGGTCGGCATGATCAAGGCGCCCGTCTTCGGCTTTCTCATCGCACTCGTCGGCTGCCGCTACGGCTTGAAGGTCAAGGGCAGCGCCGAGAACGTCGGCCGGCGCACCACCCAAGCCGTCGTCGAATCGATTTTCCTGGTCATTGTTTTCGACGCGATCTTCTCCATATTGTTCTCGCGGCTAGGCATCTGAGTGACCCCGCCGGACCCCCATATCGCCATCCGCATCGCGGGCCTGCGCACCGAAATCGGCGGCTCCACCGTTCACGACGACTTGAATCTCGAGGTCCGCCGGGGCGAGATCATGGGCGTCGTGGGCGCCTCGGGCGCCGGCAAGTCGGTGCTGTTGCGCGCCATCGTCGGCCTCAACCGGCGCGCCGCCGGGCGCATCGACGTCTTGGGCCAGGACACGGCCGTGCTCGACGAAGGCGGATGGCGGGCGTTGCGCATGCGCATGGGCGTTTTGTTCCAGGACGGCGCGCTGTTCAGCTCGCTGACGGTCGGGCAAAATATCCAGGTTCCGATGGACGAGTTCCTGAACCTGCCGCCCGCGCTCAAGGACGCGCTGACCGCGATGAAGCTCGAAATGGTCGGACTGAGCGCATCGACGGGCCGGAAATTTCCTTCCGAGCTTTCGGGCGGCATGCGCAAGCGCGCGGGCCTCGCACGGGCACTTGCGCTCGATCCGGAACTCTTGTTCCTCGACGAGCCGACCGCCGGCCTCGACCCCATCGGGGCGGCGGAATTCGACCGCCTGATCCGCAGCTTGCAGCGCTCGCTCGGTCTTACGGTGTTCATGGTCACCCACGATCTGGACAGCCTCGTCGCCGTCTGCGACCGTATTGGCGTGCTCGTGGATCGCCGAGTTGTCGAGGGTCGCCTTGAATCACTTCTCGCCAATCCCCATCCCTGGATTCAGGCGTATTTCCGCGGCCCCCGAGGGCGTGCGGCGATGAAGGCGTAGTCGATGGAGCAGCGCGCCAATCACGTTCTTGTCGGCGGCTTCGTGCTCGCGCTCATCGCCGCGTTCGTGGCCTTCGTGCTGTGGCTCGGCAAGGCTGAGTTCAACCGCGAATTCGCTCAGTACAAAATCCTTTTCCTGGGTGCCGTCACCGGCCTCAAGGAAGGCAATCCCGTGCGCTATCGCGGCGTGCCCGTGGGCTCGGTGACCTCGGTTCGGATCAATCCTGAAAACGTCGAGGAGGTCGAGGTCGTCGTCCAGGTTTCGCGCGAAACCCCGGTCAAGGAGGACGCCGAGGCCTCGATCGAAATGCAGGGCATCACCGGAGTGGCCTATATCCAGCTTCACGGCGGCACACAGGCGGCTGCGGTGCTGAAGACCGGACGCGGCAAGGACATGGCGACAATTCGCTCGCGCCCGTCCCAACTCGAGCGCGTGATTCAAAGCGCGCCGGAACTGCTCACGCGCTTCATCGTTCTCGTCGATCGCGCCAACCAGTTGTTCGACGAGCCCAATCAGCGCGCGCTCGCCGAGACGCTCGAGAACTTTCGCAAGATTTCGATCGCCTTCGGCAGCCGTGCGCCGGAAGTCGAACGCCTGCTGACCGACAGCGCCGGGGCAATGTCGGAGCTGCGCCGTGCCGCGACCTCGATCAACGGCCTGACGCAGGATTTGCGGACAGAGCTCGGCGGAATGGGCGCCGACATGCGCAAGACGACGCAAACTCTTCCTGCCACGCTCGAGGAATTGCGCAAGGCCGCCGCCGCGACCGCTGCGCTCTCGATTCAGGTCGAGGGCTTGGTCGCGGATAACCGGGCGTCCCTGCGCGAATTCGCGACCTCGGGGCTCTACGATCTGACTCAGCTCTTGCAAGACATGCGCCTGCTCATCGCCGGCCTCAACCGGTTGAGCTCGCGCATGGAATCCGATCCGGCGCGCTTCTTATTCGGCGATATCAATCAAACGGGAGTGGAGGCGAAATGACGCGTTTGCGCCTTGCGGCCACGGCCTTGGCTGCCCTCGTCCTGTCCGGCTGCGTGGGCGCGCTGCCGGGGTCCGGTACGCCGCCCAAGCTCTACGATCTGTCGCCCAAGAGCACCTTCGACCCGAGCCTGCCGAAGGTGCCCTGGCAAATCATCGTCCAGGAGCCGGTGGCGGCCGCCAGCATCGACACGAACCGCGTGGCCGTGCGCCAAAGCGCGCTGTCGGTCGAATATTTCAAGGGCGTGGCCTGGGCCGACCGGGCGCCCCGCTTGGTGCAGACGCTGATCATCGAATCGTTCGAGAACACCGGCAAGATATTGTCCGTCGGCCGAGAGGCGGTCGGGCTTCGCGCCGATTACTTGGTCAAAACCGAATTGCGCGAATTCGAAGCCGATTACACCAAGAGCGCAAGGCCCGTCGCGGTCGTGCGCCTCAACGTCAAGCTCGTGCGCATGCCCGAGCGCTCGATCGTCGCGAACGAGACCTTTTCGATGGAGACCGAGGCGGGCGGAACCGCCATCGAGCCGATCATGGCCGCGTTCGACGACGCCCTGGGCAATGTCTTGAAGCGCACGGTCGAGTGGACATTGCGCGCCGCCGCCGCCCTGCCCCGGCCAAGCAATCCGGCATCGGGCGGCTGATCAAGCAGCGACCGTTCGAGAAGACGGAAAGTGCAAAGTCACGCGCGTTCCTTGCTCGGGAGCGCTTTCGATCGTCAATCGTCCGCCATGTAGTTCGATCATGAAGCGCGTAAGCGACAATCCGATCCCGGCGCCTTCATTCGATTGGCTGCGGCCGCTCTCGAGCTTGGTAAACGGCGCAAGCGCGCGTTCCACATCCTTGCCCGCAATGCCGATGCCGGAATCCGTTACAACGATTTTCAACCCACCGTCATCGCACCGGCCGAAATGGACGCCCACGCGGCCCCCCGCTGGCGTGAACTTGATGGCGTTGGACAGCAGGTTGAGAACCATCTGACGCACCCGCCTCTCATCGCCGCGCAGGCGCGGCAGCGCGAAATCCGCGCGCAGAGTGACGGCGATGGAGGCTTTCTCGGCTTGGCGCGACAACATTTGCACGGCGGCTTCGGCCGTCGCCACAATGTCCACCACGCCTTCGTTCAAATCCAAGGCGCCGATCTCGGCGCGTGACAAATCGAGCGTATCGTCGATCAATTCGAGCAGATGCCGCCCGCTCCGCAGAAGATGGCCCGAATATTCCTTGTACCGGGCATCGCCCAGGGGGCCATAGAGCTCGGCCTCGAGAATTTCGGAAAACCCGACCACGGCGTTCAGCGGCGTGCGCATTTCGTGGCTGAGATTGGCTAGAAACTCGCTTTTGCTTCGGCTCGCGTGCTCGACTTTTTCCTTGGCCGCTTGCAAGGCATGCTCGTTGTTTTCCTGCGCGGCGTTTTTTTCGGCAAGAAGGTCCGCGACCTTGGCGATTTGTCTCTGCATCCGGTCGCTGCGTCGCAGCAGGAGCCATTGGGCGATCGCCAGCGCAAAAAATACCGCGAGCACTCCCGGCAAGGCGGCGGTCAATATGCGATGGCCGGGTCGATCAGGCGGCCAAGCGAGCGCGCCGAGCGGAGTGCCGTCGGGGGCAATCAAGGCTATATGCGCATCCGAGACGGGCATTCCGGGTTGCACGATTTGCAAGCCAGGGAGGCTGTAATCGGATTCTATCGCCGATAAAAACGCCCGATCCATCGCGCGGCTGTATATCAAAAACGAACGCGGTCCGGTTTCGGGCTTCCTTTGGCCCGAAACCTCCGGCACGAATACCGCCACGGCCACGATATGGATCGCGTCGCCAAGCCCGAGATACCCCACCGTCGGGACGGGTTCTCCGGGCGGCGCCTCGCGTGCGCGCGCGATCAGCTTTTCGATTCCGCCGACGAACAGTTCGGTCGGATTGCCACCCACGGCCTTGCCGTTGATAAATCCGTGCAGCGTGCGATCGGAACCGTCGGCCACGAATGCCGATGCCATGTCCAGCGACCGGGTTGCGGCAATGCCAATATTGTTGTCCGCGAATATCGGGTTTGGCCTGGTGACGAGGTTGTGGAACGCGTCGTCCCACCACGCATAATCCTTGACGAAACGGCCGATATTGCGCTGGCGATCAACGAGATTGGCCCCGACCGCATGAACCGTGCCTTCGATCTCCATGCGATCCATCTCGCGGGCGGAGAAATACAGCACCGCGAGAACGGCGGCGGCACTTGCCAATACGACCAGCGCCGACGGAAAGACGACTTGCCGCACGATGCGTATGACCGGGCGCCCCCCCGCAGGCGATGGTTTGGTCATGGGCATGTCGCCAATTTTGCCATGGACTTAGCGGCCGAAGTCCGAAGTTTAGCGAATCTTGCGCAATCGGATAGCGATAATACCATCGACAGCACGGTCCGGAAGAATACCTTAACGTTCTTCCCTTGGCTTCCGGCAGCCAAGGATTATTCGTCCGTAATGGCTTTGCCGCCATCCCATGCCGGGTATAGTTGCCGAGAGAGGCAGACATGCGCACCACACGGCCCGAAATTCGCGGCTCCTTCGGAGCGGTTGCTTCGACGCATTTTCTGGCCTCGCAAAGCGGCATGGCGATGCTCGAGCGCGGCGGCAATGCCTTCGACGCGGCGACCGCGGCGGGTTTTGTGCTCCAGGTGGTCGAGCCCCATCAGAACGGCCTTGGCGGCGACATGCCGGCGATTGCCTACGATGCCAAGGCCGATCGCCTGTTCGCGCTGTGCGCCCAAGGGCCCGCTCCGGCGGGCGCCTCGATCGCGGCCTATGCGGCGCTTGGCGTGGACATGATCCCGGGAACGGGCTTGCTCGCGGCGGTGGTGCCCGGCGCGTTCGACGGCTGGATGGTGCTGTTGCGCGATCACGGTTCGATGCGGCTGCGCGAGGTGATGGAACCGGCGATTCACTATGCCCGCGCCGGCTATGCGGTCACGCCGGCGCTAGCGGGCTTTATCGGCGAGGTCGCGGAGCTGCTGAAGGCGAACTGGCCGAGCTCCGCCGCCGTCTATCTGAACGCGGGTAAGGCGCCCGAAATCGGCTCGACGCAATGCAACGCCGCCCTTGCCGACACCTACGAGCGCTTGGTGCGCGAGGGCGAGGCGGCCGGGACCGACCGGATCGCGCAGATCGAAGCGGCGCGCAACGCCTATTATCGCGGCTTCGTCGCCGAGCGCATCGACCGCTTCTGCGCAACGACCGACGTTCCCGACAGCACCGGGCGCAGCCATCGCGGATTCTTGAACTGGGACGACATGGCATCCTACGGCGCGAGCTACGAGTCGCCGGCCGTGTACGATTATCGCGGCTACACGATCGCCAAGACGGGCCCATGGGGCCAGGGCCCGGCCATGCTGCAGGCGCTCGCCCTGCTCAAGGGCTTCGATCTCGACGCCATGGAGCCTGCGGGCGCGCCGTTCATCCACACGGTTACCGAGTGCCTAAAGCTCGCCCTCGCCGATCGCGAAGCCTATTACGGCGATCCGGCGGCGTCCGGCGTGCCGCTCGCGGAACTCCTGTCCGATTCCTATAACGACGCGCGGCGAAAGCTCGTGACGCGCGAGGCCTCGCGTGCCTTGCGTCCGGGAGAGATCGGGGGCCGCGCGCCGCGCATGGCGCTTCATGTGACCGGCGGCGACGGCGCGCGCGTTGCGCGCAAGGGCGAGGGCGAGCCAAATGCCCTTCGTCTCGGAGCCTCCGACACGGTCAATGTGAACGCCGTCGACCGGTTCGGCAATCTGGTGTCGTGCATGCCGAGCGGCGGCTGGTTGCAAAGCTCGCCCGTCATTCCCGAGCTCGGCTTCTGCCTCGGCACGCGCGCGCAGATGTTTTGGCTCGAAGAGGGCCTGCCCGCGAGCCTTGTGCCGCGCACCCGTCCGCGCACCACGCTTACCCCCGGCCTCGCGCTCAGGAACGGCACGCCCTACATGGCCTTCGGCTCGCCCGGCGGCGATCACCAGGACCAATGGGCCTTGCAGCTTTTCCTGCGCCACGTCCATTACGGCCACGATCTCCAGGAAGCCATCGAACAGTCCGCCTTCATGACCGATCACGCGCCGAGCTCGTTCTACCCGCGCCAGGCCAAACCCGCGCATCTCGCCGTCGAGGACCGGATCGCACCCGAGACGAAAGAAGACCTGACGCGCCGGGGACACGAACTCGATATGCGGGGGCCGTGGACGATCGGGCGCTTGTGCGCGGTCGCGCGCGAGGGCGCCATGGTCAAGGCCGCGGCGAGCCCGCGCACCGAGCAGGGTTACGCGGTCGGCCGATAATTGTTCCTAGCGCGAAATTCCGATGTCCCTCGCCGAACAGGTTGACGGAGCGGCCGCGCGGCGGCGCGTCTGGCGTCTCGCCTGGCCCGTCATCCTATCCAGCATGTCGATCACGGCGCTCGGCGCCGTCGATACCGCGGTCATGGGCCATCTGCCCGATCCCACCTATATCGGCGGCGTCGCGATCGGCGCCACGGTCGTCAATTTCGTCTATTGGACGATGTCGTTCCTGCGCATGGGCACGACCGGGATCACGGCGCAAGCGCACGGCGCGAATGATCTCGGCGAGGTGCAGGCGGCCGTCAGGCGCGCGCTGTTGATTGCCGGCGCGATCGGGCTTTGCCTCGTGCCCTTGGCACCGCTCGTGTTCTCGCTCGCCTTCGCCGAATTTGGTCCGAGCGCGGCCGTGCGCGCCCATGCCGAGGACTACACCGCCATCCGCGCCTGGGGCTTTCCCGCCTCGCTCGGCAATATGGTCGTGCTCGGCTGGCTCATCGGCCTCCAGCGCACTCGGCGCGCGCTCGTCGTACAAGTCGCCTTCAACGCGCTCAACGTCGTGCTCGCCCTGCTGTTCGTATACGGCTTCCAGTGGGGCGTTCCGGGTGTGGCGACGGCGACGCTGATCGCCGAATGGTTTGGCTTGGCCTTGGGGCTTTGGGCCATCCGCCATGTTGGCCGTCAGGTGGGCGGGCGCGCGGCGCGCATCTTCGACCGGAAAAGACTATTCGCGGTCGCGCGCATCAATATCGACGTCTTCTTGCGTTCGGTCATCCTCACGGGAGCGCAGGCGCATTTCGCCCTGAAAGGCGCCGCGTTCGGCGATGCGGTGCTGGCGGCAAATGCCGTGCTCATTGCCATCCACAGCGTTCTGGGACAAGGCCTCGACGGGTTCGCCTTCGCCGCCGAGGCGCTCGTGGGCAATGCCATCGGCCGGCGCGATAGGGCGGCTCTCGACCGGGCGGTGCGCGCCGCCTTTGTGTGGGCGATAGCGGTGGCGTGCGCGTTCTCGTTTGCTTATGCGGGGCTTGGCTATCTCGCGGTGTCGGCGATCACCAGCCTGGACTCGGTGCGCCAAGTCGCGTTCGACTTCCTGCCGTGGTCGGCCGCGGTGCCGTTCGTTCTGGTCTGGGGCTATATGCTCGACGGCATTTTCAACGGCGCGACCCGCACAGCGGACATGCGCAACGCCATGATCCTGTCGGCCGCCGTCTATGTCGGCTCGATTTGGACCTTCGTGCCGCTCATGGGCAATCACGGCCTGTGGGCGGCGTTCTTCGCCCTTCAGGGCGCGCGCGCGCTCACGCTCGGCGCCATGTATCCGCGCGTTGCGCGGATGGCCGGGCCCCGCGCTTAAGCCCGCGCGCCGAGCGCGATTCGCGGTGCGCTTGGAAAACGCGCCGCCAAGCGAATCGATCCCGCTCTATGGCAGGCTGAAGCCGTGGGCGTAAGGGTCGCGGTCGTCGATGAAGATCGTGTTGTAGCCCGTGACGCGCGCCCAGCCCTCGATCGAGGGGATGATAGCCGGATGATTGCCGACGCGGGCGGCACCTTCGATGCGGCCGGTGAACAGGGAGCCGATGAAGCTTTCGTGAACGAAGGCCTGGCCGGGCGCGAGTTCGCCGCGCGCGGAAAGTTGGGCCATGCGTGCCGACGTCCCGGTGCCGCAGGGCGAACGATCGATCGCGCGCACGGCCGTGAACACCGCGTTACGCCCATGCGCGCCCGCGGCCATCGGCTTGCCGGTCCACATGATGTGCTCGATACCGCGAATCGTGCCGTCCTCGGGATGGACGGCGTCGATCGCCGCGTTGACGGCGTCCCGAAAAGGCGGGCTTAGGCGCACGATGTCGAGCGAGGTCATGTGCTCGAGACCGGGAAAATTCTTCTGCGGTTCGACGATGGCGTAGAAATTTCCGCCATAGGCGATATCGACGACGAGCTTGCCGAGTTCCGGGCATTCGACTTCGACGCCTGTCGCGTGAACATAGGACGGCACGTTGGTGATGCGCACGCTGTCCACGTGGCCGTTGGTCTGGGCATAGACGGCCTCGACCACGCCCGCGGGCGTATCGAGGCGCAGGCGCCCGGGTATCGCCGGCGTCACCAAGCCGCGCTCGATCGCGACCGTCACCGTTCCGATGGCGCCGTGGCCGCACATCGGAAGCGCGCCGCTGGTCTCGATGAATACGATGCCCAAATCGCAATCCGCGCGCGTCGGCGGATAGAGGATGCTTCCCGACATCATGTCGTGCCCGCGCGGCTCGAACATGAGGCCGCGGCGAATCCAATCGTAGTGATCGACGAAATTCTGGCGCCGCTCGCTGGCCGTCGCCCCCTTGAGCGGCGGCGCCCCGCCCGCCACCACCCGGACCGGGCAGCCGCAGGTATGCGAATCGATACAGAAAAACGTATGGGAGGCCATGGTGTCGCTCGCTTTGGTGGCTGTTATGCTTGTTGCACAGGGGCTTCCGGGTTGCAATATAACGGCCGTCCCACCTGGGGACGGCCTGGACAGTTGAGGGAGCGCCATGACGGGTAGCCAGAACGCCACCATAATCGGGGCCGGAGTGGTCGGAATGGCGACGGCGCTGACCCTGCAGCGCCATGGCTGGAAGGTGACGGTCATCGACCGCCTGCCGCCCGGCGAGGGCTGTTCGTTCGGCAATGCGGGCGGTATCGGCGTCGACCATGCCTTTCCCGTGGCCCTGCCGGGGATCTTGAAGCGCGTACCGCGCTATCTCCTCGATCCCCTGGGCCCCCTGGCCATCCGCCCCGGCCATTTCACCAAATTGCTGCCCTGGCTCCTGCGCTTCCTGCCCACGGGCTATGGCCGAAGACTGGAGCACAGCATCGACGCCCTAGGGGCGCTACAGCACGTGTCCTACGAGTGCTGGAAGCCGCTGCTGAAAGCCGCTGGCCTCGAGGATCAGGTCCGTCCGGGGGGCTGTATCAATCCCTACGAAAGCGAAGCCAATCTCGAGGCCGATCTGCCGATCTGGCGCTTGCTGCAGGCGCGCGGCTATCGCAGCGAGCGCTTGGGCGCCGCCGAGCTGCGCCAGCTCGAACCCGCCCTGCCCGCGCGCTACACCTGCGCCATGTTCGAACCCGAGTTCCGCCGCGTGCTCGACCCGTTCCGCATCGTGACGGGCCTTGCGGATGCGTTCCAGCAGGGCGGCGGCACCATCCTGCGCGAAAACGTCAGCGCCTTCGAAATCGATGCCGATCGCAAGATCGCGGTCCGCACCCACCGGGGGCTTCGGCCCGTCGACAATCTGATCGTCTGCGCGGGTGCGGTATCCGACCGCCTCGCTCGCCTTCTCGGCAATCGGGGCGTGCCGCTCGAAGCGGGCCGCGGCTATCACGTGACCTTGCCCGAGCCCGGCTTCGAGTTGCGTCATGTCGTGGTGGCGCCCGAGCATCAGGTCGCGATCACGCCCATGTCGATGGGCTTGAGATTCGCGGGCACGCTCGAATTTTCGGGTGCGGATTCGGCGCCCAATTGGGCGCGCGCCGATGCGATCCTCAAGGTGGCGGGGCGCGTCTTTCCGGGCATCAATACCCAAGGCTACACCCAATGGTCGGGCGATCGGCCGATGATGCCGGATTCGGTTCCGGTGATCTCGCGCTCGCCGCACTTCGCCAATGTCTATTACGGCTTCGGCAGCGGCCATTACGGCCTGACGCAGGGCGCGGTCATCGGCCGCTTGATTTCCGAATTGATGGCGGGCAAGGCGCCGTTCCTCGACATCACGCCGTATCGCATCGATCGATTCTAGCCGGGGCAAAACCATGGGCGACAAGCGTATCGTCGTCGTGGGCGCGGGCGTCGTCGGCATGGCTGCCGCGTGCTATTTGCGTCGCGAGGGCCACGAAGTTACGGTCATAGACCGCCTGCCGCCCGGGCGCGCGTGTTCCTTCGGCAATGGCGGCGCGATCAGCGGCAGCGCCCTAATCCCGCTGTCCTATCCGGGCGTCGCCTGGAAGATTCCCGGCTGGCTGTTCGACCCGCTCGGTCCCCTATCGTTCCGCCTGGCCCATCTGCCGGCGCTCCTGCCCTGGCTCGGCCATTTCCTCGCCGCCGGCAGGCCCGCGCGATTCGCGAAAATCGTCGATGCCAAGGCGGCCCTCGCCATTTCCTGCTATGACGGCTGGGCGCCGCTGATCAAGGATGCCGGCATCGAAAATCTCGTGCGCCACACGGGCGTGATTCACGTCTATCGCGACAAGGCGGCCTTCGCGGCGGACTCCTTGCCTTGGCAATTGCGGCGCGAGCGCGGTCTTTCCTTCGACGAGTTGGGCGCGGGCGAGTTGCGCCAGCTCGTGCCGGGTCTGTCGCCCGATTACACCCACGCCGCGTTCGAGGATCATTGGCGCTACGTCCTCGACCCCTATCTGATCGTGACCGGCCTCGCGGACCATTTCCGCGCGCTCGGCGGTTGCATCGTTCACGAAGAAGTCCGCGGCTTCGAGGCGGGTCCCGAGGGCGTGCGCCGCGCGATCACCGATCGCGCCCGCCATGTATGCGACGCCGCGGTCATCGCCGCGGGCGCCTGGTCGAACCGCCTCAGCGAATCCTTGGGTGACCGCGTGCCGCTCGAGGCGCAGCGCGGCTATCACGTGACGATTCCGCAAAGTGGCGTCGAGCTCCGCCACTTGCTCATGGACCCGGGCGGCAAGATGGGCGTGACGCCCATGGCGCCGGGCCTTCGGGTCAGCGGAACCTCGGAGTTCGCGGGTCTCGACACCGCGCCGAACTTAGCCCGCGCGCGGGTGCTGATCACCAAGGCGCGGAAGCTCTTCCCCGCGCTCAAGGCCGAGGGCTTCACCGAATGGGCGGGCGACCGCCCGGCCCTGCCCGACACTTTGCCCGTGATCGACCGGGCAAGCCGGCACGCGAACCTGTTCTACGCCTTCGGCCACAGCCAGCTTGGCCTCACCCTTGCGGGCATCACGGGAAAATTGGTCGCCGAATTGGTTGCCGGGCGGCCGCCTTCGCTCGACTTGGCACCCTACCGGGCTGGGCGGTTTCGAGGCCGCGCGGCTTAAGGGCCGAACAGAAGGCCGGATAGAACCCGCCCGGGCGCCAGCGCACCAAGACCCGCGCCGATCATCCCGCCGGCATAGACCGCGATCATCGTGAGCCGGTGCGAGCGCACCCGCCCGCGGCGAATCGAATAGATCGCGTAGGCGAGGCTCAACAAGGTTACGACCGACAGCACATGAATGGCGCTGAATCCGCCGTCATTGATCTCCCGAATCCAGAACGAACCGAGGCTGATCACGACGAGCCAGGGCCACCCACATCCGGCCCATGGCCTTGTGCACGGGGGTGCCCTTGGACGCCGCGAGGACGACCGCGCCCAAAATCAACGCGATCAAGGCCGCGGCCAGATGGCCCTGAACGACCGGCGCCAAACCTGCCAAGGCGGACAACGAGACCTCAGAGTCCGACGATCGCGATACCCCCCGCTATGGGCATGACTTGGCCGGTGATGAAGTCCGATTCGGCGGAGGCAAGAAAGGCGACCGCGTAGCTCACGTCCTTGGGGTCGCCGTAGCGGCGCAGCGGAATTTCCTTCTCCGCGCGCTCGCGAATACCGTCCCAGCCGCGATTGCGCACGGCAAGCTCGGTTGCGATGGGGCCGGGCGCTATGGCGTTGACGTGGATGTTCCAGGGCGCGAACTCCTTGGCCCAGGACTTGGTCAGGCCGAGTTGCGCGGCCTTGGCGCCGCAATAATGCACGTCGCCGAGCGTGCCGGTCATGGCCGCGGTCGACGAGATATTGATGATCTTGCCGGATTTCCGCGCCTTCATGCCGGGCACGGCCGCCTGGGTGACGAAGAACGTGCCCTTGACGTGCACGTCGAACATGCGCGCGAAATGCGCCTCGTCGATGTCCTCGAAGGGCAGGCGTTCGTGGATGCCGGCATTGTTTACCAAGACGTCGATCAAGCCACCCCAGGCGATCGCCTCGCGCACGCAGCGTCCCGCATCCTCGACCTTCGCCACGTCGCCGGCGAGCGCGATCGCCCGGCCGCCTTGGGCGCGAACCAGGTCCGCCGTTTCGATGGCCGAACGGGCGTCGATATCCTGCACGGCCACGCGCGCGCCGCGCGCCGCCAGCAGCAAGACGTGCTCGCGTCCCATGCCGGCGCCCGCGCCGGTGATGAGGGCCGTCTTGCCATCCAGACGGGCGGAAGGCCGGGTATCCTTTGCCGCGTTCATGGCTTCCTCAGATGCCGACGATGGTGGTGCCGCCATTGATGGGTATGACTTGCCCGGTGATGAAATCGGCTTCCGCGGACGCGAGGAAGCCGACTAGATAGGCGACCTCTTCCGGCTCGCCGTACCGGCGCAAGGGAATCTCGGTCCGCGCGCGTTCGCGCGCGCCCTCGATGCCCCGTGCCCGGATCACCATCTCGGTCATGATCGGACCCGGAGCGATGGCATTGACCATGATTTTCCAGGGCGCCAATTCCTTGGCCCAGGACTTGGTCAAGCCCAGAACGGCCGCCTTGGAGCCGGAGTAGTGCGGGCTGAAGGCCTGACCCACCATCGCCGCACCGGACGAGATATTGATGATCTTGCCGCCGCCGCGCGCCTTCATGCCCTTGATCGCTTCCTGGGTGCAAAAGAACAGGCCCTTCACATTGATGGCGAACATGCGGTCGAAGGACGCTTCGTCGATCTCAGCAAAATTCTTGCGTTCGTAAATGCCGGCATTGTTGACCAGCACGTCGAGCCCGCCCCACTTGGCCTCGATTTCCGCCACATTGCGCGCGGACTCGGCGGGCTTGGCGATGTCGCCCACCACCACCATCGCCTCGCCGCCCGCCTGGCGAATCCGTGCCGCCGTGTCCTCGGCAGCCCGTCGATCAATGTCCTGCACCGCCACGCGCGCGCCGCGTTCGGCGAGAAGAATGGCCTCGGCGCACCCCATGCCCGCGCCCGCGCCGGTGACGAGCGCAACCTTGCCCTCAAGCGTTGCGGATTTTCGCGCGTCGGTCATCGCCGCCCCTCCATCAGTATCCGACGATGAATTCGCCGCCATTCGGCGAAAGCACCTGACCCGTGACGAAGGCGCTCTCGGCCGATGCCAGGAACGCGACCGCGAAGGCCAATTCCTCCGGCTCCGCCAAGCGGCCGAGCGGGATGAGCTTGTCCGCAAATTCCGCGAGCACTTCCGGCTTGCGGTTGATGCGCGTCATTTCGGTCATGACCATTCCGGGCGCGATCGCATTAACGAGGATGCCCCAGGGGTGGAGTTCGAGCGCCATCGCCTTGGCAAGGCCAAGCATCGCCGCCTTGGCGCCGCAATAATGGCTGTCGATATGATTGCCCGCCACGCCCCAGGCCGAGGAGATATGGATGATTCGCCCCGAACGCCTTGCCTTCATGCCGGGGATGACCGCCTGGGAGGCGAAGAATGCGCCCTTTACGTGTACCCGGTACATGCGGTCGAGATCGGCCTCGGCGATGTCCTCGAGCGCGCGCGAATTGTGGATGCCCGCATTGTTGACCAGAACGTCGATGCGCCCGAGCGCGCGCTCCGCCGCCTTGACCTCGCGGTGAATGGCCGCGACGTCCGCGACATCGCAGATGGCGATGTGAGCCGAGCCGCCCTCGGCGCGAATCTCGCCCGCGGTGCGTTCGGCGGTCTTTGCGTCGATGTCGTGGACGATCACCGCGGCGCCGCGCTTGGCGAGCACGCGCGCATGCGTGCGCCCCATGCCCATGCCCGCGCCGGTTACCATCGCGACTTGACCGTCGAGGCGCGCTTCCTTGCGGGTGGTTGCGATTTCCGCCATGGCTCAGAACCCCACGATGGATGCGCCGCCATTGGCGGCGATGACTTGGCCGGTCATGAAATCGGCTTCGGGCGAAACGAGGAACGCCACCGCATAGGCGAGTTCGCGGGGCTGCGCCCAGCGCCCGAGAGGCACGGTCTTCTCGACCTCGCGGATGGCTTCGGGCGTGCCGCGCTCCCGGAGCGCCATTTCCGTCCATACCCCGCCCGGCGATACCGCGTTCACGTTGATGTTCCACGGCGCGAGCTCGCGCGCCCAGGATTTCGTGAACCCGAGGATCGCCGCCTTGGTGGCGCAATAATCGATACCGAAATCCGAACCCACCTGGCCCCAGCGCGAGGCGATATTGACGATCTTGCCGCGCCGGCGCGCCTTCATGCCGGGCACGACCGCTTGGGCGCAGAACACGCTGCCCTTGACGTTTACGGCATAAGTGCGCTCGAAGCCCGTCTCGGTCGTGCCTTCCGTGGTGGCGAGTTCGCCCGGAATACCGGCATTGTTGACGAGAATATCGATGGCCCCGAGTTCGCGCGCCGCCGCCTCGGCGACGGCAAAGACCCGCGCGCGATCCGCGACATCGCCGCCGTACGAAACCGCCGTGCCGCCCGCTTGGCGAACGAGGCGCGCGGTTTCATCCGCCGCCTCGCTCCGAATATCGAATATCGCGACCGCGGCACCGCGTTCGGCCAGAAGCTCGGCATGGGCGCGGCCCATTCCACCCCCGGCGCCCGTGACGAGCGCGACCCGACCCGAAAGAAGCCCCCCCATGGTCGCTCAGAGAATGATGTAACCGCCGTTGACGAACAGATTTTCGCCCACGACGTAATTGCTGGCGTCGCTCGCCAGATAACAGAATGCGTCGCCTATATCGCGCGGTTCGGCCGCGCGCCCCAGGGGTACCTTGGCGACCTCTTCCGGCAGCCAGCCGGCGTTCTTCGCCTTTTCGGTCGCGACCGGGCCAGGGGAGATCGTGTTGACGTAGATTTTGTGCGGCGCGCCTTCGAGCGCGAAACTGCGCGTCAAGCTAACAACCGCGGCCTTGGAAGCGGCGTAGTGCGCATTCTTGGGGTGTGCCTTCCAGGCATCGATGGAGGCTATATTCACGATCTTGCCGCCGCCATTGTCCTTCATGTGTTTGAAGGCCGCCGCGGTCATGTGATAGAGGCCGCGGACGTTGACGCCGAGCATCTCGTTCCACTCGTCGTCGGTGATCTCGAGGATGGGTTTGCGCACGTAAACGCCCGCCACATTGCCGAGGATATGGACCGGCCCGAGCGCGCGCACCGCCTCGTCGAAGGCGCGGTAGCAATTGGGCCCCGCGCGCAAATCGACGGGTATGCCGGCGACTTGACCGCCCTTGTCGCGCAGCGCCTCGCACGCCTTCTGGATCTGGGCCGGCACGATGTCCAACACCGCCACCTTGGCGCCGCGCTCAACCAGCATTTCGCAGATCGTAAAGCCAATACCCTGCGCTCCGCCCGTGATCACCGCCGTCTTGCCCTTCATCGCTTCCCCCGATATCGATATTCTTACCTCGAACGCTTAACCCAGCACCCCTAGCTCCGCAAGCTGTCGCCGCGCGCGCCGCGCGTGCCCTGCACCCATATGATCGCGACCAAAATCATGACCCCGCCGACGAGGTGCGCCCAGCTCGGATAGACGCCCATGAACATGGAAACCAAGACCGCGAATACCGGGCACATGTTCGAATACATCGAGGCGACTTCGACCTTGATGCGCTTGATGCCGTAATTCCACAGCGCGGCCGCGAGCGCGACCGAGGTCGCCGCCAGATAGAACAACAAGACGAAGCTTCGTGCCGACAGATCTACCTTCGGCACGATCCAGCCGGCCCACACCGCCACGACATAGGGCGGAACGAGGCACAACGCCCCCGCGCCCACCGTATGCGCCGTGATCGCCAAGGGCGAAAGGCCCGACAGCCAGTCCGGCACCTTGAAGGTGTACCAGATGAAGGCCGCGGTGGAGCCAAGCACGAACAACTCGCCGCCGCGAAGCTCGGCCGGTCCGTCGCGGAACACGACGATCATGCCGCCCGCCACGGCCAGCAGGGCCGCGAGCACCACCACGCGCGAAGGCTTGCGCCCGGCGAACCCCCACACCAAGAAGGCCGCGAGGATGGGCGAGGTCGACGATACAAGGGACGCGGAAATCGCGCCCGAATACAGAATGCCGAACGTGATGAGAATACAGAACAAGGCAAAGCCAACGAAACCAAGCAAGACGATCCGCCGCCAGGGAAGATTGGCCGCATACGCCCGGCGCCCGTCGATCACCAGCACGAGGCCGACCAGGATGACGGCGCCGAGTGCCAGGCGCGCGACGGTGAGGGTATAGGGATCCCACGTGTCGAGCAGATCGGCGACCACGGCAAAGAACGAGCCCCACAGGAACGCGGCGCCGCACAGCGCCCCATTGGCCGCGAGACGGCCCGGAACCGGCCAGGCCCGTAGGCCCGCCACGCCGCCGGTCACGCTCGGCCGCCCCGGCCGCGCGGCCCTCGGACGCGGCAGCCGATATCGCCGGGAGACGTCATTATTGAAATCCGGGGGTTGGAATCGCTGGGTGGGAATCGCAGGCGGATCGCTCAATCCACGCTTTCGTCGATCCGCCGGTCGCCGAGGTCGATCCAAATGGTCTTGGTTTCGGTGTATTGGTCGTGGGCCTTCAGCGAGTTGTCGCGCCCGCCGAAGCCCGAGGTCTTGTAGCCGCCGAAGGGCGTCGTGATGTCGCCCTCGCCGTAACAATTGACCGTGACCGTTCCCGCTTGCAACGCGCGGGCCACGCGGTGCGCCGTTTTGACGTTTGCGGTGAAAAGCGAAGCCTGCAGGCCGTAGGAAGTGTCGTTCGCAACCTCGACCGCCTGGGCGGTCGAATCGACCGTCATCACCGACAAGACCGGGCCGAAGATTTCCTCGCGCGCGATGGTCATGGCGGGCGTAACCCCGTCGAAGATCGTCGGCGCGATATAGATGCCGGCGCCGTCCTCGATGGGCCCGCCGCCGACCACGGCGCGCGCGCCTTCCTTCTTGCCGATTTCGATGTACTTGAGAATCCGGTCGTATTGCTCGCGCGACACGATGGTGCCGATGGCGTTCGCCGGATCGAGCGGATAGCCCGTGCGCCAGTCGCGCACGCGCGCGACCACGCGCTCCAAGAGCTTGTCCTTGATCTTGCGGTGAACGATGAGCCGCGAATTGGACGAGCAGTTCTGGCCCGCGTTCCACAGCGCCGAATAGACGACGTGGCGCGCCACCTCGTCCAAATGCTCGGCGTCCTCGAGCACGACCGACGGATTTTTGCCGCCGCATTCGAGAACGATGCGCTTCAGATTGCTCTGGGCCGAGTATTCCAGGAACTTCCGCCCGATCTCGGTCGAACCCGTGAAGGACACGCCGTTGATGTCGGGGTGCAGGCCGAGCGCCTTGCCGGTGATTTCGCCGGGGCCGGTCACGACCGAGAGCACGCCCGCCGGAATGCCGGCCTCGAGGGCAAGCTCCGCCAGGCGCAGCGTGGACATATTGGTCTGTTCGGCGGGCTTCACGACGACGCTGTTGCCCGCGGACAAGGCCGGACCGATCTTCCACGCGACCATCATCAGCGGGAAATTCCAGGGCAGCACGCAAGCGACCACACCCAAGGGCTCGCGCACCACAAGGCCCAAGGCGTCGTCGCCCGAGGGTGAAACCTGGTCGTAGAGCTTGTCCGTGGCCTCGGCGTGCCACTCCAGGCAGTGGAAGGTCTCGGGCAAATCGACGGTCATGATATCGCGAATCGGCTTGCCGCTTTCGATGCTCTCCAACACCGCGAGATCGAACCGGTCGCGCCGCATCAGCTTGACAAGCTGGATAAGCCGCTTCTTGCGTTCCGTCGGGTGCATCCGAGACCACGTGCCGCGCTCGAACGCCTCGCGCGCCTTGGCCACGGCCGCATCGACATCCGCCCCGTCGCAGAGCGCGATTTCGGCCAAGACCTTGCCCGTCGCCGGGTTGACCGTCTCGAAGCGCTTACCGGAACCTGCCGCCGTGAAGCGGCCATTGATGAAGGCGTTGTTGGGCAGGTTCAGCTTGTTCGCGATCGATTGATATTCGTCGCGCGTCAACAATTCGCTCATGCTTGCAATCCTAGGCGCGGAGTTGATGCACCTTGGCCGCCGGGCCCTGGCGCTTGCCTTCCTCGAAGATGGCGCGCACGGCCCTCTGACCGGTGGTCAGAACGTCGCGCATGTCGCGCGCGAGTTCCTTCTTCAACGGGCGCAAAGGCAGGCGCACCTCGCCGGACGGCAGGCCCTGGATTTCGCAGGCGTATTTCACGCACTGCACGAACTTGCCGCCGCGCTCGAGCACGGAGAACAACGGCATCATCGCCATCGTCATTCGCCGTCCCTTGTCGAAGTCCTTTTCGACCGTGCAGGCCTCCCAAATCGCCAGCGCCTCCTTGAGCACGCAATTGGCCGCGCCGCACACCCAGCCGGTCGAGCCCCAGACGAAGAATTCGAGCACTTGGTCGTCGGCGCCGCAAACCAGCTGCATCTGGGGGAATTCGCGCGCGATCAGATGAACGCGGTTGATGTCGCCGCTGGTTTCCTTGATCGCGCAAATGTTGGAATTCTGCGCGACGCGTGAGAGGAACTCCTCGCCCATTTCGACGCCGGTGCGGCCCGGATAGTTGTAGAGCATCATCGGCAAGCCGGACGCGCGCTCGATCTTGAGGCAGTGAAGCGCCAATTCCTTCTCGGTCGGCAGCGAATACGGCGGCGCCGCGACCAGCGTGCCGTCGGCGCCGATTTCGCGCGCGCGCGCGGCGAAGGCGCAGGATTCGTCGGTCGTGAAGGCGTTGACGCCCGCGAGCCAAGGAACCCGGCCGCGAACGATGTCCTTCGCCTTGCGGAATTGGTCGATGCGGTCCTCGGGCGAGAGCGCGTAAAACTCGCCGGTCGAGCCGCCGATGACCAGGCCGTGGACGCCGTTTTCGATCTGCCACTCGATCATCCGCCCCCAGGATTTCTCGTCGATGGACTGATCTTCATGGAAGGGCGTAATGACCGGGGTATAGACGCCGTCGAAGCGCATGGCCGTCTCCTCGTCTCCAGTTCGCGGGCTTGGCGTCTTCCGTACGCAAGGCATGGTCTTATCGAACCAAGGCACGTCCCGGGCCGCGTCCGTCGCGGCTTGGCGCTAGGTCCAGCAAGGGGGCAGAATACCCCCCCTGCGGCCGCCACTCAAACCCACGCCGCTTCAACCGCAAGGGGCACCGGCCGCCGCCCAAAACGACGGCGGCCGCCCATTGGGCGGCCGCGCCGGACGGATCTCCCGCCTCGCCTAGCCGAGATAGGCCTTGCGGATCTCTTCGTTCTTGATCAATTCCTTTGCCGGACCCTTGAGGGCGATTTGGCCGCTTTCGAGCACATAGCCGTAGTCCGCGATCTGCAGCGCGACATAGGCGTTCTGTTCGACCAAGAGAATGGTTACGCCCTGCTTGCGGATGTCCTGGATGGATTCGAACACCTGGTCCACGAGGATGGGCGCCAAGCCCATGCTCGGCTCGTCGAGCAGGAGGATTTTGGGGTCCGACATGATCGCGCGGCCCATGGCCAGCATCTGCTGCTCGCCGCCCGACAGCGTGCCGGCGATTTGGGTCAGGCGCTCGCGCAGGCGCGGAAACATTTCCAGTACCCGCTCGCGGTCCTTGGCGATGGCGACCTTGTCCTTGCGGGTGAAGGCACCCATGGAAAGATTTTCGTCCACCGTCAGTCGCGAGAAGATCCGCCGCCCCTCCGGCACCTGAACCACGCCTTGCGGCACCAGCTCGTGCGGCATGATGCGCGCAAGATCCTGGTCGAAGACCCGCACCGAACCCTGGCGCGGCGCGAGAATGCCGCTGATGGCATTGAGGGTCGTTGTCTTGCCCGCACCGTTGGCGCCGATCAGCGTGACGATCTGGCCCTTCTCGACGCTGAACGAGATGCCGTGCAAGGCTCGGATATTGCCGTAGTAAACGTGGATATCGTTGATCTCAAGGATCGCCATCGACTTGCCCTCGGAACCTAGCGTGTGACCGTTCGCCTATGCCGTGGATAACGCGTCAGGTGTGCGCGACGCCGGTGCCGAGATAGGCCTCGATCACCTTCTTGTCGCGTTTCACATGATCCGGCGTACCCTCGGAAATCTTTACGCCGTGGTCGAGCACGGTCACGATGTCTGACATTCCCATGACGACAGGCATGTGGTGTTCGATCAGCAGGATCGTGATGCCCAATTCGTCGCGCAGGCCGCGAATGAAGGTCACCATATCCTGGCTTTCCGACGGGTTCATGCCCGCGGTCGGCTCGTCGAGCAGGAGGAGCTTCGGCTTCATGGCGAGCGCCCGGGCGATTTCGAGCCTGCGCTGATCGCCGTAGGGGAGGTTGCGCGCCAAAATATCGCCCTTGCCGCGCAAGCCGACGTATTGCAGCAGACGCACCGCCTCGTCCTGACCGGCCTTCTCGTCCGCAAGCGTCCGACGGGTACGAAGCACCGCGCCCCACCAGCTCGATTTGAGGTGGATGTGCATGCCCACCATGATGTTTTCCAGCGCGCTCATGTTCCGGAACAGGCGGATGTTCTGATAGGTCCGCCCGATGCCGCGCGTCGCCACGCGGTCCGGGGTCAAGTCGTTGAGCCGCTCGCCCGACAGCCGAATTTCGCCCGAGGTGATCGGGAAGAAATTCATGATGCAATTGAAGACCGTCGTCTTGCCGGCGCCATTGGGGCCGATGATCGAGTGTATCGTGCGTTCCTTGACGTCGAGGTCGAGCGAATCGATCGCCACCAAGCCGCCGAATCGTTTGACGAGGGCGTTGGTGTGAAGAAGCGTGTTTTGCGCCATGGCTTGATCCGTCCCTGTCCTATGCGCTCGCGGCCGATCAGGCCTTCTGGCCTTGGGTGCGCTGCTTGATGAGCGCCTCGGCCTCCTCGACCGATTGCAGCTCGCGCTTGCGCACCGAGGACGGCCACAAACCGAGCGGCTTCACGCGCATCATCACGACCAGCACGATGCCGTAGGCCAGGAAGCGGAATTCGCCGAACTCGCGCAGCAATTCCGGCGTACCGATCAGCATGAGCGAGCCGACGACCACGCCCGGCAAGCTGCCGATGCCGCCGACGATGATCAGCGCCAGAATATTGATCGAGATCAGAAGCTGGAAGGAGTGCGGATAGATCGAGGCCAACATCGCCGCGAAGATCGCCCCCGCAAGACCCGCGAACACCGCGCCCAGGCCGTAGGCCAGGAGCTTCACGTTGATCAGGTTGACGCCCAGCGCCTGTCCCACGTCCTCATCCTCGCGGATCGCCATCCAGGCGCGCCCGAGCCGGGAGTTTTCCAAGGCCCAGGCGAAATAAGCCGCGACGATCGTCGAGACGAGCGTCAGATAGAAAAGTTGGATGGGGTCGGAGAACTCGAACCCGAACAGATGAGGTCGCGGAATGGCCAAGATGCCTTGCGAGCCGCCGAGCATGGGCGCCGCCATGTCGGAGACGACGACCACGCGAATGATCTCGCCAAGCCCCAAGGTCGCGACAGCCAGGTAGTCGCCCCGGACCTTGAGCACCGGGATGCCGAACAACACGCCCATGACGAGGGAGGCGATCATGGCGATGGGCAGCGCCTCCCACCAGGTGAGCGAGCGGTCGTCGAAGATCTGGATGAGGTAATCGCACGGCGGCGTCACGCAAGCCACGTCCTCGGTCGAGGTCGTGAACAAGGCGATGGTATAGGCGCCCGTGGCGAAGAAGGCCACGAAGCCCATGTCGAGCAGGCCCGCGAGGCCGATTTCGATGTTGAGCCCCATGCCCATGAGGGCGTAGAGGCCGACGAGCATCAGCACCTGGCCGAAGAACGAGCCCGCGGCCATGGGAAACAGCAGGAACAGGACGACCGCCAAAAGATAGAGGGCATAGCGGGCCGATTTCTGTCCCGAACTCGGCATGGCGCGAAAGCCCGTCATCACGGCGTCGCCGCGATGGGTGACGAAGGCCATGATGGCGAAGGTTATAACGAAGACGGTGACGGCGCCTTGCTCGGTTTGACCTTCCCAGGTGAAGAAGAAATTGCGGAAATCATCGACCACCTCGAACTGCATGGCGAGCTGGATAAGCTCGGAGAACAGGCCGATGAACCAGACTGCGGCGAGACCGCCGATCAGCGGGCGGCGGAGGACATTCGGCAAGTGATAGAGCAGCGCGCCGAATAGCCCCAGAACGACGCCGCCGATGAGATGATAGAACACCGCGTTTTCGGGTGCCGTTCCGAAAGTCAGGAAGTCGAGCAATTTCGGCGATAACGCCACGAACATGAAGCGCACGTCGAACTCGGCGCCGAATATGGCCCCCTGGGCATGGTCGATCACGAAGACGAGAACCGCGAGGCTGCAACCGGAAATCAAACCGGCGAGCGCCGAATACAGATATCGCCTCGTGACGGTCTCGTTCAGCAGGCGGTGGCTCGTGAGCCCGCCCACGCCGATGGCGATGCCGAGAAATACGGTATGGGCGAGCGTCGCCAGCCCTTCGATGATGAAGCGCTCCATGAACTGGCCGATCAACCCGACGAGGTTGAAATAGATCATGAGGCCGAAGCCCATCAGCCCGACCTCGATCGCCCGTCGCGGGGCGGTCTTGGTGATGGCCTTGTGCTGGAAGGTGGAGGCGACTACGTCGAACGCCATTTCGGCAACTCCCTGCTGGATATTTCCGCCGCTTACGCGCGCGCGCGCGCGAGCCGCTCGCCCAGGATGCCCTGGGGCCGGAAAATGAGAACCATGACGAGCATCGTGAAGGCGATCAGGTCGCGCAGCTGATACGGCGCCACGATCCCGAGACCGTCAAGGAACAGAGCGGGTCCGAGGGACTCGACGACCCCCAGGAAAAAGCCGCCGAGCATGGCGCCCGGCACATTGCCGATGCCACCGAGCACCGCGGCGCTGAACGCCTTGATGCCCGGAAAGAAACCCATGAAGAAGTGGACTTGCTTGAAGACGAAGGCATAGAGCACGCCGCCGATGCCGGCC